>NZ_JBFAMT010000082.1:0-27935 GCF_040656635.1 Actinosynnema sp. NPDC049800
CTGCAGACCGCGATCTTCCCCGAGAACCGGGCCAGCATCGCCCTGCACCACTCGGCCGGCTACCGCACCGTCGGCGTCCGCGAACGCATCGCCCGGCACCACGGCGTCTGGCGCGACACCGTCATGCTCGAACGCCGCGCCGACTCCGCCTCCGTCCTCACCGCACCGGACTGCGCCACCTGCTGAACACGCCCCAGGCGCATACGGGAACGTGGACGACTAGCGACCGTTCCCGGCCACCCCGTGCCGCCGGGGCGGGGTCCACGGAACACGCTCGGCGTCGCCGGGATCGGTGAACGCGAGAACCGACTCGTCGAGCCGGTGGAACGACAACCCACCGGCAACGGTCTCGTCCAGCTCACCGGCGATCAGCAGCAGCGGCCGTGCCCCGATCCGCAGGCACACCTCGGCCAGGACACCTTCGTCGACGACGACGTCCACCTCCTCGACCTGGCCGAGCGGCAACTCGGTCAACGCCCTCCACCGGTAGATCCCGTCCCACTTCTCGCCGTCCGGGAACCGGGCGTCGGCCCACGCGCGCAACCCGAACTCCGCGTCATCTTGGTAAGTGGTGACACTGGGCGCGCTGTCATCGTCCAGCGACGCCTGCAAGCCGAACAGTTGCAGACAGGGCACCTCCGGATCCTCGAACCGGGGACCACCGCCCGCGACGTTCTCCCTCAACGCCATCTCCACGCCGACCCACGACAGCACCCGCCTACCCCGCCACGACTCGAACTCCCGCGCCCGCTCGGCCACCCAGTCATCCCGCGTCACGCCGCCAGTATGTCCGCGGTGTCGACTCGCTGTCCACAGAGGACGGATTCGCCGCGCTGACCGAGCTCCGCCGAGCCAATGGGAGGGGGCCTCACGTTCTGCGGTGTAACGGGTTCCGGGATTCGGCGATTGTCCGTTCGACGAGGATCCCGCGCGGCGGAGGTACGCGTGCCCGACGACATCTGGTTACCGGTGCGACGACGATGGGCCGCGCTGACCCCTCTCGTGCTGCGACCGGGCGGCCCGCGTGAGCGGAAGGTCCGGTTCCGGCGGCGGTGGAACTTCTTCGCCACGCCCGACGTGGCCATGGCCGTCACCGGCATGCGCGGCACCGGGAAGTCGACGCTGCTCAAGGCGATCCGCGGGCGGCTGCTGTTCGGCGACTACCCGTTGGGGGAGGAGAGCCCCGACGCGGAGTCGGACCGCTTCGTCGCGGTGACCGAGCACGGCAGCAAGCAGGTCAAGTCGGTCGTGGTGCCCGGCCAGAAGGACTCGGCGCAGGGTGAGCGGACGTTGCGGAAGTACTTCCGCAACGGCAGGTCGCCCGACGGCGTGGTGCACGTCGTGTCGTGGGGGTACAGCACGATCTGGGACTCCACCGCCGAGCAGGTCGCCATCGCCTCGACGGCCACGGGTGACGCCCCGGAAGGCGTGGACCCGGACGTGGCGCGCACCCGTGAGTACAACCGCAAGGGCGAGCTCGACGACTTCCGCCAGACGTGCGCGCTGCTCAAGGAGAGCTGGCGCGGCACGCGGAAGCGCCTGTGGCTGGTGGTCGCCGTGGCGAAGGTCGACCTGTTCCAGAACGCCGAGTCGTTGCGCCAGGCGGGGCGCTACTACCTGCCGGCGGAGCAGCCGAAGGACGACAGCCCGTTCGCCCGCGAGCTGCGCGCGCTGGTGAACCACCTCGGCGAGGAGCGCTTCGGCACGGCGGAGCGGCCGCGCATCGCCGTGGTGCCGCTGGTGTCGTTCCCGGAGGATTACCCTGTCGGCGAGTCGGTCGTGCAGTCCACGGGCAAGCCGGACGTCATCTCGGTGCTCCTGACCACCTTCATCAACACACTCTGGGAGTTCAGTGGCGATGATCGAGCCTGATCGCGGGGCATTGGGCGTGGAACTGGAGCACGCGCTCGTCCACGCCGAGACGCTCCTGGCCGCGGTGGACCAGGCGACCTGGCGGCTGAACGTCCTGCGCGCGTGGCAACTGGTGTTCCTGCTCGCCGGCGCGGCGGTCACCGGCGGCCTGGTGGACGCAGGGGGGTTGGCCGCCGCCGTGGCCGCGGTGTCCGTCGCGGCGGCTTCCGGTGGAGGTGTGGGCGTGCTGTTCCTGGCGACCACCCGGATGAGGGGTACCCGCGACCGCGACGCCATGGTGATGGTGAGCCTGTCCCGGACCGCGCGGGACCTGCTTCCCGTGGTGGCGCAGGACGAGCAGTGGTCGGAGCTGCGGCTGGCGACGACCCGCGCGAGGATCGCCCGGTTCCCGATCTCGGAGCGGTCGCGATGACGGGGAGGGCGGCGTGGGTCTACGTGGGGCGGCTGGCCGACGTGCTCCAGATCCTGACCGTGATCGGCGGCCTGGCGTTCGTGGCGTTCGCGGTGGCGGGCGTCGACGTCCTCGCCGATCCCGGCGACCAGACCCTGTTGCTCGCCGCGATCGTGCTCGGCGCCTCGTCGCTCCTGGCCGTGCTCGCGGGTGTGGTCCGAGCACAGGCGCCCGCCAGCGGCTTCGAGGAGAACGGCCGCGCGACGAACCGGATGCTGTACGTGACGGCAGCGGTGCTGTTCGCGCTGGCCGTGGTCGCGCTGGCACTCCTGGTGTACCGCGACCCACCCGCCCAACCGCTCTGCTGGTCCTGAGCCTCGAGGTCTCGGCTCCACGGTAAGCGCTTTCCCGCCGATGTCCGAAACCACCGCGGACGGGGCACAGGTCGGTCGGTGACGCTGCCGAGCGTCACCGGAGACGTCAGGAGCGGGTGATCAGGGTGTTGCACTCGCGCTGGAGCGCGATGTCGTGCCACATCGGGTGGTGGGGTGCGGCGTTGGAGCACACGACCGAGCCCCAGGCGCCGACCCGTGCGGCCGCACGGGCGGCGGTGCGGCAGAACGCGGCGCCGACCGGTCCCTCCTCGAAGGCGCCGTGCAGCGGGGTGTAGCCGATCCAGCCCTCGCCGAACACCAGTGGCACGCCGGTTTCGGCGGCCCAGTCGGCGGCGGCGTCGATCCAGGTCGTCAGCCGCTCGCGCATGGCGGTGCGGTGGGTGGCGTAGCGGTCGTGGAGCCAGGCGTCCCACTTGTCGGGGTCGCACCAGTCGTGGACGTACACCTCCCGTCGGCCGACGATGGTGGCGTCCAGCCGCCACCGCTGCTCCTCCGGCGGGAGCCAGTCGTCCAGGTCCGGCGCGCCGGGGCGCAGCAGGTCGCGGCGGGCGCGGTCCTGGGGGAACGGACGGGTCGTGTCGCGCAGGGCGAACTCGTCGAGCAGTTCGTCCAGCACGCCGTACACGTACGGGTGGAACACCGCCACGTCCGCGGTGCGCGGGACGCCGTGCAGGGAGCCGACCGGCACCCCCGCGTAGTTCACCGCGACCCGCTGGGCGGGGTGGCGCTCCTTGAACCTGGCCAGGCCGCGCTTCAGGCGCGGGCGCAGGGCCACCACGGGGTCCCCGGTCAGGCCCTCCGTCAGGCCGCCCGCCTGCACCTCGTTGTGCAGTTCGGTGAACGCCACCCGGTCGGCCAAGCCGTGCTCGTCCAGCAGGTCGAGCAGGTCGGCCAACGCGTCGGCCAGCGCCGTCGCGCGGTCCTCCGGGTCGATCGCGCGCACGGCGTCGTGCCAGGCGGGGGAGAGGGCGAAGGCCGGGCTCTGCTGGTACTCCCAACTGGACAGGACGACGAAGCAGTCGTGCCGCCGCGCGGCGCGGAACAGGTCGAGCAGCCGTTCCCGCGCGTCGACGGTGGTCGCGACCCGCACGTCGTACCAGCGGACCCGTTCGCCGTAACCGCCGCCCAGCGGGCCGAGCCGCAGGGCGGAGGTGTCCACACCGGAGCGGAACAGCAGCAGCGGCATCGCGCAGATCCGCACGGTGTTGTACCCGCGCTCCACCGCCTCGGCGAAGCAGCGGTCCAGGTCCTCGAACGGCTCACCGGGCCCGGAACGGGTGTACCAGGTGAAGTCCCACAGCGTGATGGTCAGCTTCCCGGGGGTCACGCCTTCACCGCCCCGGCGGTCAGGCCCTCCAGCAACTGCTTGCGCAGCAGGAAGAACACCAGCAGGCTCGGCACGGCGGCCAGCACCGATCCGGCGAGCACCAGGTCGTACTGCCGCCCGGTGGCGCCGAACAGCGCCTGGATGCCCATCGGCAGCGTGTAGTCCTCGGGCTCGCTGATCACGATCAGCGGCCACAGCAGGCTGTTGTAGCTGGTGAGGAACGACCACACGCCCAGCGCGCCCAGCGCGGGACGCAGCAGCGGCAGCACCACCCGTCGGAACAGGCCGAACTCGGTGCAGCCGTCGACGCGGGCGGCGTCGACCAGTTCGTCGGGGATGGCCTGCTCGGTGAACTGGCGCATCATGAAGATCCCGAACGCGGGCGCGACCCAGGGCACGACGAGCGCGAACCACGGCTCGGTCAGCCGAGCCTTGGCGACCATGACGAACAGCGGCACGACGATCACCGCGAACGGCACGGCCAGCGAGCTGAACATGATCGTGAACAGGGCCTGGCGACCGCGGAAGCGGTACTTGGCGAAGGCGAACCCGGCCAGCGAGCACAGCAGGACCGCGACCGCGGTGGAGATGACGGCGACGACCGTGCTGATGGTGAACCAGCTCCAGAACGGCTGCGCCTGCAGCAGCCCCCGGTAGTTGTCCGGCACGGCCGGGTCCGGCAGCAGGGTGGGCGGGTAGGAGAAGATGTCGGCCCGGCTCTTGAACGACGACGCCAGCGCCCACAGCAGCGGCAGCGCGAAGACCGCCAGCAGGGCGATCAGGAAGGCGTAGAGCAGGACGCGGCCGGCGAGCGGACGACGTGCGGTCAGGGTGCTCATCGGGGGTCCCTTCCCACGCCGAGCAAGCGGTTGGCCAGCAGCCCGAGGGCCACCACGACGACGAACAGCACCACACCCGCGGCGGCGGCGTAGCCGAGCTGCTGGCGCTGGAAACCCGCGCGGTAGACGAACATCGCCACCGACAGCGTCGACTCGCCCGGCCCTCCCTGGGTGAGCAGGAACGGCTCTTCGAAGATCTGCGCCGTGCTCACCAGCACGGTCACGGCCACGAAAGCCGTCACCGGCTTGAGCGCCGGCAGCGTCACGCTGGTGAAGCGCCGCAGCGGCCCCGCGCCGTCGATGGCGGCGGCCTCGTACAGCTCGCGCGGCACGTTCTGCAGCCCGGCCAGGAAGAACACGGTCAGGTAGCCGGTCCAGCGCCACAGCACCAGGACGACCACGGTGACCTTGGCCCAGGCGGGGTCACCGGTCCAGTCGACGCCGCCGAACCCGAACACCGCCTTCAGCACCCCGTTGACGATGCCGAACTCCGTGTCGAAGAACAGGCCGAACACCAGGGTGATCACGATGGGCGAGATGACCACCGGCATGAAGAAGGCCAGCCGGAACACGTCGCGGCCACGCAGCCCGCGGGCGTTGAGCGCTTGGGCGGTCAGCAGCGCCGCCGGGACCACGACCAGCAGCGTGAACACCACGTACCACGCGGTGTTGCCCATCGAGGTCCAGAAGCTCGCGTCGGTGAGCAGGTCGGCGTAGTTGCGCAGCCCGACCCAGCGCGGCGTGCCGAGCCCGGCCCACTCGGTGCAGCTGAGGTACAGGCCGACCAGGATCGGCACCGCCATGAACAGGCCGAACAACACGAAGAACGGGGACACGAAGGCGTAGGGAGCCGCCTCGCGCTGGTGCCGCGACCACCACGAGCCGCCGGCCGCGTCGGCGGTCGTCGTCGACGCGCGGTCGAGGGTCGAGGTGCTCATCGCTTCACCTGCTGCCGGTAGGCCGCGATGCCCGCCTTGATCGCGGCGTGCGCGGACGTGCGCCCCCGGAGGGCGTCGAGGACGGGTCCGCCCAGCACGGTGGCCAGCACCTGCATGCCTGCGGCCTGGTGGAACAGCGGCAGGTCGTCGGCCGCCGCCGAGTAGACGTCGAACACGCGCTGGCCGCCGAGGTACTCGTCCCGCACCGCGAGCAGTTCGGGGTCGCGGTACAGGGGCCGCAGCGTCGGCAGGTAGCCGCCCGCGTGGTAGCGCAGCACCTGGCCCTCGCGGGTCAGGTAGACCCGGCGCAGGAACTCCAGCGCCGCCTGCGTGGCGGGCTTGTCCTTGACGACGGTGAACGCGGTGCCGCCGAGCGTGGTGGCCAGGTGGCCGCCGCCGGCGAACCTCGGCAGCGTGCGCATCCGCCACCGCCCCTTCTGGTCGGGCACGTTGGCCTGCAGGCCGTAGGCGTTGTACCAGTTCGGCATGGCGGTCGCGGCGAGTCGCCCGGACTTCAGCGCGGCGGCGCACGCGCTGCCGTACGGGTCGGGCAGCGCCAGCAGGAACCCGCTCCGCACCCCGCGTGACAGGAACTCCAGCACTTCGACCGCCTCGGGCGAGTCGAGCACGAGGGCGCCGGACTCGTCGAACACCCGCCCGCCGCGTTGCAGCAGCACCTGCGTGAAGCCGTTGACGATCGCGCCGTTGTCGCCGACCGACACCATGCCCAGGCTGACCTGCCGGTCGCGGGCCAGCCGCTCGCCGTGCTCGGCCAGCTCCTCCCACGTCGTCACGTCCTCGGGGACGCCGTGCTCGGCGAACACGTCCTGCCGGTAGTACAGCACCGTGATCGAGTTGTCGGAGTCGAGGCCGTAGGGCCGGCCGCCCACCGCGTACGGGGCGAGCTTGAGCAGGTCGTCGCCGAACGGCGCGACCTCGTCGGTCAGGTCGACGAACAGGTTCTCGGCGATCGCCGAGCCCATCACCCGCGGGAACTGGTCGATGACCACGCCCGCCAGGTCCGGGGTGTTCCCGTCGGCCACCGCCTGGGCGATCATGCGGGTGACGATGTCGCCCGGCGCGGCGGAGGTGATCCGCGGTCGGAAGGTGAACGCCGAGCCGCCGGTGATGGCGGGATCGGCAGCGGCCTCGGTGAACGTGGTGACGTAGCCGGGGTCGTGGGTCCAGACGCGCAGGTCCACGCCGCCGGAGGTGATCGGCGCCGTCGAACGGGCGCCGCACGCGCCCGACGCGCCCAGGGCCGTGACGCCGAGCGCGCCGCGCAGCAGGGACCTCCGGCTCAGGCGGCTCACCACAGCTCCACCCGCGTGCGGCGGACCAGCCGGACCGAGTCGACCGCGGCGGTGTCCCGTGCGGCCTCGTACCGCGAGCGCACCGACTGGTCGACGTACACCGCGTTGCCGTCCGGGCGCGGCAGCACCCGGATCTCCACGCCGTGCTCCAGCACCTCGTCGGCGAAGCGGCGCAGACCGATCTCCCACTCCGGGCCGTGCCAGAAGTGGTCGGCCACGAGCCGGCCGCCGACGTACGCGCGGGCGACGTCCCCGGTGTAGTCGCACCCCAGCAGCACCTCGCCGTCGCCGCGCAGCGCCTCGGCGGGCACGGCGACGTGGAAGACCGCGGCGTGCTCGAAGTCCTCGTCCACCGGCGCCGACGCCCGCAGCCGCGGACCGCCCGTCCGGGCGGGTGGCGCCTTGGCTTCGGCGCGCACGGCCGTCGTCACCGGTTCGCACGACGTGGCGTCCGTGGCGAGGCGCACGCGGGTGAACGCGCCGTGCGGCTCTCCGGCGAGCCGTTCGGGCAGGAACGACACGTCCAGCAGACCGGCCGTCGTCTCCACCCACGCCGAGTCGCCGTCGACCACCACGGGCTCGTCGCACAGCACCAGCGTGTCGACCCCGGCCGACGACAGCCGCTGCAACCGGAGCCCGGTGTCCTCGTCGAGGACCAGCAGTCGTGCCGTCGCGCCGTCGGGCGTGGTGGCCGTGAGCACGGCGTCCACGCCGGGACGGGGGACGGTGGCCACGCCCTGGTCGTCGACCGGCGCGCCGCGCACCCGCGTGCCGGCGGGGAACGCGAACCGCGCGGGGATGCCCGCGGTGGCCACGAACACGGCGGTGGGCACGCCGTCCCAGGTGAACCGGGTCACCGGCATCGCGCTCGCCCAGGCCAGGTCCACTCCGCCGACCACGTACCCGATGGGCCACGCGAAGTGCGCTCCGGACGGGATCGTCACGCCCTCGGCGGGCAGCCGCACGGTCCGGTCGCCGAGCACGACGTCGAACCGCACGTCGTGGTGCTCGGGCAGCGGTTCGTGGGGCTGGTGGTTGTTGACGAACAGGAACGCCCGGTCACCGCTCCACCGCACCGACCAGCGCAGCGTGCCGCGGTCGTCGAGGTCCGGTGGCCGTTCGTCGGGCAGGTGTGCGACGGCCGGCGCGAGGTCGGCGCCGCAGTCGCGCAGGAACAGGTGCTGAAGTCGCAGTGCCGCGAACGACGGCCGCACCTGCCCGTACTGGCCCAGCGGGGCCTGGAAGTCGTAGTCCACGACCGGCAGGTCGTTGGGGTAGCCGGTCTCGTGCGACTCCTGGTTGCCCGTCGCGAGGTCCAGTCGCTGCGAGCAGCCGTGGTAGAGGTAGTAGCCCTGCCACGCCGACCCGCTCGCGAGCTTGGCCAGCGCCAGGGCCGAGACGTCCGCCGCCGGGACGAGGGGACGGCGGTGGTACGCGATCGCCATGCCGCCGCCCAGCTCGCACGTCGCGTAGGGGTAGCGGGTGTCGTCGGGACCGCTGCCCTCGGGTGCGGTGGTGCGCAGGTCGGCGCCGATCGCGTGGTCGTCCCGGATCGGGGTGGGGAAGTAGTGGCGGCGGACCTCGCGCGCCCAGCCGTCGGAGGCGTCCTCCCAGAACGCCTCGGGATAGCCGCCGTAGACGGGGATCACGACGTCGGGCGGGAGCCGGGCGGCGCCCCAGCCGGTCGCCGTCCACAGTGGAGCGCTCATGCCCGCCGCTTCGGCGAGCACGCGCAACGTGGCCAGGTGGTCGGGCTGGTCGTACAGCTCGTTCTCCACCTGCACCGCGACGATCGGACCGCCGTCCGCCCACCACAGCCCGGCCAGCTGCCCGGCGATCGCCTCGTAGTACGGCCGCACGAGGTCGAGGTAGGCGGGGTCGTCGGTGCGCGGTGTGCGGCCCGACCCGTCCACCCAGTCCGGGAAGCCGCCGTTGCGGCACTCGCCGTGCGACCACGGACCGAGCCGCACCGACACCGCGAGGCCGAGCCCGGCGCACAGCTCGACGAAGCGCCGCACGTCGCGGTTGCCGTCGAAGCGCAGCCGCCCGCGCACTTCCTCGTGGTGGTTCCAGAACAGGTAGGTGGCGACGAGGTCGATCCCGCCCGCTCTCGTCATCAGCAGCTCGCGCCGCCAGAACGCCTCCGGGAAGCGGCTGAAGTGGAACTCGCCCATCACCGGCAGCCACGGGCGCCCGTCCCGGCTCACCGCGCGGCTGTCGACCCGCACCGGCCGGGGACCACCGGCGCCCATCGGCAGGTGCCCCACCAGCGGCGGGACGGGGACGTGAGCGTGCAGCGTGGGCATGTGGCGCTCCTGGTCTCCGGTGGCCGGGCGGGTTCATCGTGGGCACCGGCCTCGGCACTGTCAAGGATTATTCATAATTAATGAGGACTTGCTACGCTCTTGGACGACCACCGCGGGGAGGAGCGACATGGCCCGCTACACCGGCCGAGGAGTGCACTACCAGGTCGTGCAGGACATCGGCTCGCGGATCGTGGCCGGCCGGCACGCGCCCGGCGACGTGCTCGACCTGCGCGCCCTGGGCGACGAGCTGGACGTCAGCCTCACGGTGCTGCGCGAGGCGCTCAAGGTGCTGACCGGCAAGGGCCTCGTGGACGCCAGGCAGAAGCGGGGCACGTTCGTCCGGCCCCGGGCGGAGTGGAACCTGCTCGACGCCGACGTGATCGACTGGCGCATCGACGGCGGCGACGCCGAACGCGTCCTGCGCGACCTGGCGGACCTGCGATCCGTCATCGAGCCCGCGGTCGCCCATCGGGCCGCGCTGCGCCGCACCGACGACGACCTGCGAGCCCTCGACGCGGCGCTGGACGCCATGGCCTCGGCCGGGCGCGATCCCGCCGCCGCGGCGGAAGCCGACGCCGTGTTCCACCGCGCGCTGCTCGCCGCCACGGGCAACGAGCTGTTCGCGCGCATGGACCTGCTCCTGGAACCCGGCCTGCGCGCCCGTGACCGCCTGGTGCACGCCCACACCGACGTCGACGACCCCGTGCCCAGCCACCGCGCGGTCCTCGACGCCGTGCGCGCCGGCGACGGCCCGCGCGCCGAGCTGGCCATGCTCGACCTGCTGGCCAAGGCCCTGGAGGACCTCGACGCGGTGGCCGCCCGGACGGAGCGCCGGTGACCGGGCCGCTGTCCGGCCGCGTCGCCGTGGTCACGGGCGCGGCGCGGGGCATCGGCGAAGCGACCGCGCGCCGGCTGGCCCGTGACGGCGCGGCCGTCGCGCTGCTGGACGTGTCACGGGAGGTGGAAGCCGTGGCGTCGGCCATCACCGGCGCCGGCGGACGCGCGGTGGCCGCGCACTGCGACGTCAGCTCCGAATCCGACTGGGCCCAGGCGGTCCGCGTCTGCCGCGACGAGCTGGGGCCGGTCGACGTGCTGGTCAACAACGCGTACACGGTCGACGTGCGGCCCGCGCACGAGACCACCACGCGGTCCTGGGAACGGCAGCTCGCGGTCAACCTCACCGGTGCGTTCCTCGGCGTCCGCGAGTGCCTGCCCGACCTGCGCCGCGACCGGCGCGGCGCGGTGGTGCTGACCTCCTCCGTGCACGCCCTCGTCGGTCTGCCGGGGCGCGCCGCCTACGCCTCGGCCAAGGCCGGGCTGACCGGCCTGACCCGCCAACTGGCCGCCGAGTACGGCGCCGAGCTGCGCGTCAACGCGGTCCTGCCCGGGCCGGTGCTCACCGCCGCCTGGGACGACATCGGGCCCGACGACCGCCGCGCCAGCGCCGAGCAGACCGTCGTGGGACGCCTCGGCCGCCCGGCGGAGGTGGCCGCCGTCATCGCCTTCCTGGTCGGCGACGACGCCTCGTTCGTCACCGGCGCCTGCGTGCCGGTCGACGGCGGGTGGAGCGTCTACAAGACCTCGTCCTGACCGGTCGTCGCGACCAGAGAGGAGGGCGCCGCGTGAAGATCACCGCCGTCGAGACGTTCCTGGTCCCACCCCGTTGGCTGTTCTGCCGCGTCAGCACCGACGAAGGCGTCACCGGCTGGGGCGAACCGGTGGTGGAAGGCCGGGCGGAGACCGTGCGCGCGGCCGTCGAGGAGCTGTCCGACCTGCTCGTCGGCGCCGACCCGGGCCGCATCGAGGACCTGTGGCAGGTGATGACGAAGTCCGCGTTCTACCGCGGCGGCCCCGTCCTCTCCAGCGCCGCCGCCGGCGTCGACCAGGCCCTGTGGGACATCCTCGGCAAGTCGCTCGGCGTGCCCGTGCACCGACTGCTCGGCGGCGCGGTCCGCGACCGGGTCCGCGTGTACGGGTGGATCGGCGGTGACGAGCCCGCCGAGGTCGCGGACGCCGCCGCCGCGCAGGTCGCCGCCGGGCTCACCGCCGTGAAGGTCAACGCGAGCGGCCGGACGGGCCCGATCCCGACCCGCTCCGAGACCGCCGCCGTCGTCGCGCGCCTGGCCGCGGTGCGCGAGGTCATCGGGGACGACCGCGATGTCGCCGTGGACTTCCACGGCCGGTTCACCACGGCCGCCGCCCTGCGCGTGCTGCCCGAGCTGGCGCCGCTCCACCCGCTGTTCGTGGAGGAACCGGTCCTGCCCGAGCACCGCGACCGGCTCGCCGACGTCGTGAGGGCGAGTCCCGTGCCGATCGCCTGCGGTGAACGCCTGTACTCGCGAGCGGACTTCCTGCCCGCGTTGCGCGCCGGCGTCGCGGTGGTGCAGCCGGACCTGTCCCACGCGGGCGGCATCTCCGAGGTGCGGCGCATCGCGTCCCTGGCGGAGGTCCACGACGCGTTGCTGGCACCGCACTGCCCCCTGGGCCCCATCGCGCTGGCCGCCAGCCTCCAGGTCGCGTTCGCCACCCCCAACTTCCTGATCCAGGAGCAGAGCATCGGCATCCACTACAACCGGGGCGCCGAACTGCTCGACTACGTGCTCGACCGCACCCCGTTCACCTTCCACGACGGCGCGATCCGCCGCTGGGACGCGCCCGGCCTGGGGATCGAGGTCGACGAGGACGCGGTCCGGCGCGCGGACGCGGTCGGACACCGGTGGCGACCCCCGGTGTGGCGGCACGACGACGGTTCGTTCGCCGAGTGGTGACGAGGAGCGGAGGAAGACGTGCGGTTGATCGAGGCACTGCGTGACCACCGGCTGATGGCCATCATCCGCGGGCGCGACGCCGAGGCGTGCGAGCGCGTCGCCGCCGTGCTCGTGGACAACGGGATCTCGCTGGTGGAGGTGTCGCTCACGGGCACCGACGCGCTCAAGGTCATCGAGCGCGTCGCCGCGACCGCGGGCCCGGGTGTCCACGTCGGCGCGGGCACCGTGCTGACCGCCGACGACGCCCGCCGGGCGCGGGACGCGGGTGCGACCTTCGCCGTGACCCCGGCCCTGGGTGAAGGCGTGCAGGCGTCGGTCGGGCTGGGGCTGCCGGTCCTGGCGGGCGCGTTGACCCCCACGGAAGTCCTTGCTGCGCACCGCGCGGGCGCCGCGGCGGTCAAGGTGTTCCCGGCGTCCTCGCTCGGACCCGGGCACGTCGCCGCGCTGCGCGCACCGTTCCCGGACGTCCCGCTCGTCCCGGTGGGCGGCATCGGCGTGGACGACGTCGAGCGGTACCTGGCGGCCGGCGCGGTCGCCGTCGGCATCGGCTCGCCGCTCACCGGTGACGCGCCCGACGGGGGAGACCTGGCGGGGTTGGCCCGGCGGGCCCGCGCGTTCGTCGCGAAGGCGGTCGGGGCGTGATCGACGCGATCGCGTTCGGCGAGACCATGATGTCGTTGCGGTCGACCGGCGGCTGGCGCCTCGGCTCGACCGCCACCACCTCGATCGCCGGCGCGGAGAGCACCGTGGCCATCGGGCTAGCCAGGCTGGGCCACACCGCCCGGTGGGTGGGCCGCGTGGGCGCGGACGAGCCGGGCGAGCTGGTGCTGCGGACGTTGCGGGCAGAGGGCGTGGACACCTCCGCGGTGGTCCGAGACGAGGACGCGCCCACCGGGCTGATCCTGTTCGAGCAGCGCACCCCTGACGTGACCCGCGTGCTGTACCACCGCGCCGGGTCCGCCGGGTCACGCCTGACCGGGCAGGACGTGGTGGCGGGCCTGACCGGCGGCGCCCGGCTGCTCCACGTCACCGGCATCACGCCCGCGCTCGGCGCCGAACCGCTGGCCGCCACCCACGCCGCCGTGGACCACGTGCTCGACCAGGGCGGCCTGGTGTCCTTCGACGTCAACCACCGCAGCCGCCTGTGGTCCGCGGCGGAGGCGTCACGGGTGCTCACCCCGTTGGCGCGCAAGGCATCCGTGGTCATCGGCTCGCCCGAGGAGCTCGACCTCGTCGGGAGCCCCGGCGACCACGTCGTCACCAAGCTCGGCGCGGACGGCGCCCGGGTGCGCACCGCCACCGGCACTTGGACCGCGCCCGCCCACCGGGTCCGGGCCGTGGACCCGGTGGGCGCCGGCGACGCGTTCACGGCCGGCTACCTGTCCGGCCTGCTGGACGGCCTCGACCCGGCGGCGTGCCTGGCGCGGGCCAACACGACGGCCGCGTTCGCCGTCATGACCGTCGGCGACTGGGAAGGCCTGCCGACCAGGCCCGAACTGCCACTGCTCGACCTGGCCCCCGGCTCAACCCTGCGATGACCCCCGCGACCGCCTGGCGACCGCCTCCCGGCCGGCAAGTCGCCCGTGCGTCACCCGGTGCGGTCGCGCCGCTGCTCCTTCGGCACGTACTCGAACGTCGGACCCGCCGTCGTCCGACCGTCGCCACTGGGCATCCGCATCAGCGCGCGCGCCTGCTCGCGCAGCGCGTACATGACCCCGACCGAGGCGCCGAGCCGCGCCGGGCTCCCGGTGAACGCTTCCTCCAACAGGTGCAGCAGACCGCAGTAGGTGTCGTTGAACTCCTCCTGCGCCAGTCGGACGGGGCTGCCCGGCGGGTAGTCCGCCGTGCGCTGGTTCGGCCGCATCGGCGCCACACCACCGAGGTCCACGGGCAGTTCCTCGCCCGTGGGGCCGGACCGCGGCGTGTCACCCGCCCGGAACCGCCTGCCCCGCTTCAACTCCACGAACCGGTAGTAGTGCGCGACCTCGTCGCGGTCCGGGTGGAACACGTCCCGGTCGCCGTCCCAGACCTCCGTGCGGGCCGCGCCCTCGCCCTGCTCGACGATCTCGCCGATCGCCGCGAGCGCCGACTCCAGGTCCTGCACCGCGATCGCCCGACCGCCGCCCCGGCGCAGGCGGAAGTCGCGGACCTGCCGCCCGGGGGCGCCGGTGAACACGGCCTCCTCGCCGAGCGAGGCGCACAGGTCGCGCAGACCCTGCTCGATCGCCGCGTAGAACTGGCCGATCGTGGCGTAGCCCGCGCGCAGGTCCTCGATCGTGGTGATGCCGGTCATGGCGGTCCTTCCTCGAAGGCACGCGGGCGAACGGCCCGCTGACCGGGAAGACCGGACAGCCCTCGGATCGGTGACCGCGGGAAGACCGGACGAACGTCACAGTGCCCGCGGCAGAGGGGCGTCCTCACGGCGCCGGTGGGCTCGCGTCGGGCCGGACGACCGCGACCGGGGCACGGCGAGTGGCGCAGCACCGCTTGACTGGCGCCCCCGCCCGACCGAGGGCAGGCGGGCGCAGGTGCCGGCCAGGACCGAGCCGAGCGGCGGGCTGTGACACCGCCGGCGCGTCACAAAACCCGGAGGTGTCCGGTCTTCGCTGGTCATCCCGTTCCTCAAGGAGGTCTTGCCATGTCGTTCACCGTGGTGCAGGAAGCGCACCCACCCGTCATCCCGGCCGGTGCGCACGCGATGACCGTCGTCGTCGAGTACCCGCCCGGCGACCCCGGCACCCCGCCGCACCGGCACCCCGGACCGGCCTTCGGCTACGTGCTGGAGGGCGAGATGGTCTTCGAGCTCGAAGGCGAACCGGCGCGCGTCGTGCGAGCGGGCGAGGCGTTCTGGGAACCGGGTGGCGATGTCATCCACTACCAGGACGGCAACAACCGCGACGACATCCCGGTGCGGTTCACCGTCACCATGCTGTGCGAGCCGGGCAAGCCCATGGTCGACCTCGTGGACGCCGACGAACTCGCCCGGCGGGCGGACCGCCGGGCGCCGCGGCCGAACTGACCCGGGGCCACGCAGTTCATCCGGCTGGTCGGGGAGAGGACGCTGTCGCACACGGCGTCCCGGATCTCGGCGACGTCGCCTCGCGGGCACGCCCGGCGAGCGCGCGAGGCGACGTCGCCGAGCCGGTCGGGATCACCCTCGCTGCCGCCTGGCCCGACCGGGCACCACGGTGATCTTCGACGGCGGCGAGGAGATCGCGTCGGACACGCTCGTGATCTTCTCGGGGTTGAGCAGCCACAGCAGGTGGTCGATGCCCTCGGTCGTCGCGCCGACCGCGACCACGCCGAACTCCGCGCCGTTGCGCAGCAGCACGGCGCAGGGCTGCCCGTTCGCGCTCACCCACCGCACGTCGACGTCGTTCCAGAACCAGGAGGAGAACGAGCCGAGGTACCGCTGCACGGCGGGCACGCCCACGATCGGCTTGCGCGCGACGCCCAGCCTGCCGTTGCCGTCGGACAGGCTGGTCACGTCCGGCGCGAAGAGCCGTTCCAGCGACGCCATGTCACCGGCGCGGGCGGCCGCGATGAAGGCGGCCAGCAGCTCCCGCTGCGCGTCGGGGGTCACCTGCCTGCGCCGTTCGCCGGCCATGTGCTTGCGCGCCCGGCTGACCAGCTGGCGCACCGCGGGCTCGGTCGACTGGAGGATGTCGGCGACCTCGGCGTAGGCGTAGCCGAAGGCTTCCCGCAGCACGTACGCGGCGCGTTCGTTGGGGGTGAGCTTCTCCATCAGCATCAGGGCCGCGAGCTCCAGGGCCTCACCGCGCTCGGCGCCCAGGTACGGGTCGGCGCTCGTGTCGACCGGCTCGGGCAGCCACGGCCCGACGTACGTCTCGCGCCGCACCCTCGCCGACTGCAGCGCGTTGATGGCGAGCCTGGTCGTCGTGGTCGCCAGGAACGCCTCCGGGTTGACCACCCGGCTGCGGTCGTACAGCTGCCACCGCACCCACACGTCCTGCACCAGGTCCTCGGCCTCGGCGACGCTGCCGAGCATGCGGTAGGCGATCCCGAACAGGCGCGGCCGCAGGGTCGTGAAGATCGCCGCGGCCCGTGCCAGGTCGTCCGAGTCCCCTGGTCCGGCAGTCGCGCTGGAATCCGTCAACCGTCGCCTCCGTGCCCGTTCGTGCCGATCTCGGCGGTGCCGAAGGTACCCCGTCGCACCGACGGCCGTTCTCCGTCACAACCGGGCGGCCCATCCGGTCTCAGGGGGTGACCTGAGAGAACGGGGGACAGCATGAGAACCGTCGACCTCCGCGTCCGGATGCGCGCACGCCCGATCGAGGAGCCCCATCGCGTCGCCACCCGGCTGGAGCTGTTGTTCGACCTGACGTTCGTGGTCGCGGTGGCCGGTGCCGTCGGCCAGTTCGCGCACGCGATCGAGGCCGGTCACGCGTCGTCCGGTGTCGTGGCGTTCCTCCAGGTCTTCTTCGCGATCTGGTGGGCGTGGATGAACTTCACCTGGTTCGCCTCGCCGTACGACACCGACGACGTCGGCTACCGGTTGATGACCATGCTCCAGATGGCGGGCGTGCTCGTGCTGGCCGCCGGCGTGCCGGCCGCCGCCGAGGGCGATCTGCGCACGGTGACGCTCGGTTACCTGGTCATGCGGCTGGCGCTCGTCGCGCAGTGGGTGCGGGTGGCGGTCGAGGACCCGGAGAGCAGGCGCACGGCCCTGCGGTACGCCGCGGGCATCACGGTCGCGCAGGCCGGTTGGCTGCTGCGGCTCGTGGCGGCGGAGTCCGGCGCGCTCGCCGGCGGTTGGTCGCTGCCCGCGTTCGCCGTGCTGGCGCTGGTCGAGCTGGCCGTGCCGCCGTGGGCGGAGCGGGGGCGGCGGACGACCTGGCACCCCCACCACATCGCCGAGCGGTACGGCCTGTTCACGATCATCCTGCTCGGAGAGGGCGTGTTCGCCGCGTCGACCGGTGTCGACGCGGCGGTGCGCGAGGGTTGGACGTGGTCGCTGACCGCGGTCGCGGGGTCCGGGCTGGTGCTGGTGTTCGCGCTGTGGTGGCTGTACTCGCTGGAACCCGCGGGCGACGCGCTGGCCGAGGCGAGGCGTCGGTCGTACCTGTGGGGTTACGGCCACTTCGGGCTGTTCGCCGCCCTGGCGGCCCTCGGCGCCGGCCTGGAGGTCGCCGTGGTGCGGACCGCGCACCGCGGCGAGGTCTCGGAGGTGGCCGCCGGCTGGGCGGTGGCCGTGCCGGTCGCCGCTTTCCTGGTGCTGCTGTGGGCGGTGCACGCCCCGTTCATCCGGAGGTCGTTCATCCGGCACGCGCGCCTGCTGATCGGCGCCGCGGCCGTCGCGGTGTCGCCGTCGACGGTGCCGGTCGTGGGGCTGCCCGGCACCGTGACGCTGATCGCCGCCGTGTGCGTCGCCGTCACCGCGTCGACCGTGGTGCACCACCAGCTGAACGCTTAGCGCTCGTTCCCGGCACCTGGTCGACCGGCGCACACCGCCTTGCCCCTTGCCCGTCGAGTGGCGTCATGCGGTTGCGGCTCGACGGGGACCCGCCCGGGTGATCCGGAGCGCGCCGGCTGTCACAACCGGGAAGGCTGTCCGGTCTTGCTTGCGACAGAGGTGCCCGGACCGGCCGGGCGCCCCGGCCCGAAAGGCTCGTCATGAAGATCGTCGTCATCGGTGGTACCGGTCTGATCGGCGCCAAGCTCGTGCGCAGGCTGGGCGAGCACGGTCACGAGGCGGTGCCCGCGTCGCCCGACTCGGGCGTCGACACGCTGACCGGCGTGGGCCTGGACGAGGTGCTGGCAGGCGCCCAGGTCGTGATCGACGTCTCCAACTCGCCGTCGTTCGCGGACGAGGCCGTGATGCACTTCTTCCGCACTTCCACCACCAACCTGCTCGCCGCCGAGGAGAAGGCGGGCGTCGGCCACCACGTGGCGCTGTCGGTGGTGGGCACCGAACGGCTCACCGACAGCGGTTACATGCGGGCGAAGGTCGCGCAGGAGCAGCTGATCAAGGACTCGGGGCAGCCCTACTCGCTCGTGCACGCGACCCAGTTCTTCGAGTTCGTGCGGAGCATCGCCCAGGCGGCGACGGACGGCGATACCGTGCGCCTGTCCGACGCCCTGATCCAGCCGATGGCCGGCGACGACGTGGCGAGCGCGGTCGGGCGCACCGCCGTGGGCGTGCCGCTCAACGGCATGATCGAGGTGGCCGGCCCCGAGCAGTTCGGCCTCGACGAACTGATCCGCAAGGGCCTCGAGTTCCAGGGCGACCCGCGTGAGGTCGTGACCGACCGGAGCGCCCGCTACTTCGGGGCCGAACTGGCCAAGGACTCACTGCTCCCGGGCCCCGACGCACAACTGTCCACCACCCGATTCGACGACTGGCTGCCGCTGAACCCGCCGCCACCGGCGAAGTAATCACGCCTGACATCCACCGACCGCGTCCAACCGAACCATCCGGACGCGGTCGGTGCGCTCGGGCGAACGACCAACCACAGCACCGTCGACGCCACCTCCTGGTCAGGTTCCCCCACCGCAGTCGCCGAACCGTGGCTACCGGCGGCGCGCATCGTGCCGCAGCCGATTTACGTGCAACTGTCACTATGGTGACGCACGGTCAGGCAGGAGGAGCAAGTGGACCTGGTCATCGACCCACCGCGGGGGGTGGGGCCGTTGAGAATCGGTATGCCGTTCGACGAGGCGGTCGAACTGCTGCATTCTTTCGACGGGTACCGCACCCCGAGCCCGGGGCGCGACAGCCTGCCCGGATTCGCCCACTACGAGTCCGAGCTCACCATCTCGCTCAGCCCTGATCGGGAGCGGCGGGTGAAAGCCATCGAGCTCTACCGGCCCGAGCGCGACGTCACTATCAGGTTCGGGGACATCGCAATATTCGACACCCCGGCCGACGAAGTCATCCAGAGGCTTTCGGGCGTCACGCGCTTGGAGGTCGAGGACGAGGGGCTTCACGTCGTTGCGCCGGACCTGCTTCTCGCCCTGGGCCGACCGTTCCGGTCGGACAGCGCCGACGAGCCTGAAGGCTGGTATTTCGAGTCGGTGCTGGTCGCTGCTCCAGGTTACTACGACCGGTAAGTGATCAATTGCCGGTACGATGATCATGGTCATCGCCGTCGAGGTGTAAACCGGTGGTCGCCTGCAGAGCGTGAGGTACTGCGGTTGCTGGTGGCGGCCAGACGTTGCCGTGCCAGGGGTCGACTTCTAGGGGATCGATGTGAGCAGGCAGCACCTCCGGATCAACCGATTCGGCTTCGCCGAGTACGGGGACACGGTTGATCTCTCCCATAGGTTGGACGTTTCCGAGGTAATGGAGACCCTGGATTCCATCGTGGATCTGGTCTTCTCGGAGGAATCTGGATTGTTCGAGTCACTGACGGGCGCCGCGCAAGCGGACTTCGCGGTTCCCTTGGGGATGTGCTCGAAGATGTTGTCCGCGGGTGATTACTCGACAGTTGAGTTGATCTCTGCGGCCTGTGCTGTACGTTACTGCGCCGAGGCGCACCTGTCCGAGTTTCCGGGAGATCTCGTGCAGTTGCTGTCCCGGCTACCTCGTTGAGTGGTCTTGACCACAGGTTGGCAGACTCGTCGAGTGTCTTCCGTTTCCACGGCGCGCCGAACACCTGGACGGGCCTTGGCGCCGGCGGACTGGCCGGCAGCCTGCACTCCGTACAGGTCCACCTCGACGCCGTCGCTGCATCCAAGCTCTCCGAGGCGCTTTTCGCCAACGCCGCGATCCTCGTCGAGGGCACCACCGACAAGGCGGTCCTGGAAGGACTGGCCGAGAAGTCCTCAGTCACCTCGCTGCTCAGCCGAGGCATCACCGTCGCCGACGTCGGAGGCAAGTCCAACATCATGCTCGCCCACGCCATCCTCACGGAACTCGGCGTGCCTTGCTGCACCATGTTTGACGGCGACCGCGACGGCGGCGACATCATGCGCGCCCGAGGTAAGGCAGCGGACAAGATCGCTGAGAAGGTCGCGAAGGACATCGCCGACAACCGCAAACTGCTCACTTACCTGGAAGCCGACGTCGAGGACTTCCCGGACACCGTCGCCCACGCCCGCTACGCGGTCCTCGAAGACACCCTTGAACCCCTGCTCAACTCGCAGTGGACTGGCTGGGACGATGAGGCAAGAGCAGTGGTGGCCGAAGGACTGGCCACCGGCAAGAAGAACGCCCTCGTCTACTTCATCACCGCACGCCGCATGACCACTCCACCACCCCGCTTCCTCTTGGACGTCCTGCGCCACGCGCAGAACCTCACTATCTGACGGCGGCGCCGTGGTGGGGCCACAACGACAACCGGTGGGCGGCCAGAACCAGAGGGAGGCGCGACGTTGCCGCCCGAGGTTGGGCTTCGGTCCGATGCGGTGGCGGCTCAACTCCAAGGACTCCGGTGCGGGTCGCAGGTGGAGAAGCTGGCCGTGCGACTCCGCACGGTGACGCGGTGATCACTGATGCTCCGGGCGTCGGAGGAGTGCGGCGTCGAGCGCGAGCTGGTCGCGACCGTCAACGCCGTCGACTCTTATAGCGGGAATCCCCAATCACTATGAGGTGAGATCGGGTGGCGTGAGTGATGCTGCCTCGAACGAACGTTCGTGACTGATCCGCCGACTTCCCTCGATCGTGTGATGTGGCTATCGGTCAGCGGACACGTAGCGTCCGGTGAGGACAGTTACGGCTCGGAGGTGCGCCGTGCGCATCACGCTCTACCTGCTGAGACGGCACGCTGAGTTCGCCAAGCGCACGCTGCGGCATCACGAACTCCTCGCACAGCGCGATCTCCTGCCGCCGCCGGACGAGTCGACGGAGTGGCTGCTGTTCATGCGGGACACACCTGCACACGGCGTGACGTGGTTCGACTACCTCAACCCGATCATCGCCACCCCGAACGGCGACCGTCCGCTGTCGAAGTCGGCTGGCGCCGTCCTGCTCGTGAAGTTCGACGAGAGGGTCTTCGCTGTCACCTTCGGCACCGGCTTCCACGCGATCGGCCACGCGGACGTCGAACCCGATTTCGGGCTCCGCGTCGCGGCCAACTGCGTGGCGGCCAACTCGCTCACCTGGGCGGACGCCCGCGGCCTCGGGAAGGGCAAGCGCAACGCGACCAGCAGGCTCGCGCAGCCCGGTGAGGTGTTCGCGTTGGGCTTGCTGACCGACGAGGAGTGGATCCGGCAGTTCGGCGGCTACGTCACCATCCCGGGGTTCGCGCGCAGTGCCAAGGGCGCTGACTCGCTCCGACTGGACTTCGACGAGACGTTCGCGCTCGCGGATCTGCCGTCAAAGCTGCGGCAGGCACTCGATCTCTACGAGTCGAAGTCCTACCGCGATCACTTCCCGTTCCTGGACTACTTCCGCAGGGAGACGGACAAGGAGCGGATCGCCGAACTGGACGCCCGGATGACCGAGTGCATGCGGTCGCGTGACTCCGAGGTCGGATTCGCGATGCCCGACGAGTTGGACGTCGTGGCGGATCGGTACCGGTTGTCCCGCTATCGACGTCAGGTAGTGCTCAGGGAACTGCGCACCGAGAGCGTCTACAGTGCGATCGACTCCCTTGAGGGTTGGCAGAACCCACTGCAGTGCAACAAGGTACAGGCACTGGACGCCGCCGGTGGGTCAGTCGGTGCCAAGGAGGAACTTCGACGTTACGTGGTCGGTCTGGTCCGCCACGAGGTCGACGGCGTGAACCAGGACTACGCCGTCACCGCGGGCGCGTGGTTCCGAGTAGATCGTGGTTACGCCGAGATCGTCGACCGGTACCTGGCGGACAACATCCGGACATCACCGAGACCCTCGACATGCCGGAGTGGGATGACGAGTACTTGATCCGACATGTCGACGGGAACTACGGCGAAGACCGTTACAACCGCCACAGCTGCGCTTTTGCGTGGTCATGCCCTACTGGACCGCGACTTCTACCGGGGACGCGCGGGTGAACGTGTCGAGATCTGCGACCAGCTCACCGCCGACAAGAAGCTCATCTGCGTCAAGCGGATGGACGGCTCGGACAAGATGAGCCACCTCTTCCAGCAGGGGTCCGTGTCGGCACAGCTGATCATGTCGAACGACGACTACCGCGCCGAGCTCATGGCGAAGCTCCACGAGCTCGACCCGGTGGCGCAGTTCGGCCACCCGTCGGACTGGACGATCGTCTACGCCATCGCCACCGGGAAGCCCGGTCCGCTCAAGAAATCCATGTACTTCTTCACCCGCGCCGCCCTGCGCACCCACTCCCTGGCCATCAGGAGCACCGGCATCAGGGTGGCGATCGCCAGGATCAGTCGCTGACGGATCGGTCCCAGCGTGGCTGCTCTGGATTCACACCGATGTTCAAACCGTCCCGATCGGTTCCAGGAGGAGTTCCCGGACGGTGCGGCGGGGGCTGGCGGGGACTGGTGAGCCGAAGCCGATGCGGAGGATGGTCTGGGGTTCGAGGGTTCCGCCGAGGGCGCGGCGGAGTTCGTCGCGGACGGGGCGCACTTCGATCGCTTGGGACATGAAGGAGGCGGAGAGTCCGAGGGTGGTGGCGGTGAGCAGGACGCGTTGCAGGGCTTGGCCGGTTTGGAGTTCGGCGAGGGGCCCGTTGTAGAACGAGCACAGCACCACGACGAGCGGGTCGGACTCGTAGTCCTTGCCCGGTGGGCGTTCGGCTGCGTGGAAGTCGCGCAGGGCCCATTCGTCCTGGGGCGCGGGCCGCACGCCGGCGGACCTGGGTGGGATGCCGTCCCCGGCTCGCTGGCCGGTCCAGCCGGTGAGTTCGGCCCGCACGTCCGGCGCGTCGGCTTGGATCCGCTGGGCCTTGGCCACGAGTCGCTGCAGTCGAGCGCGCTCGTCACGATCGGTAACGACGTGAAGCCACGACCGTTCACGCTCGGCGGCGCGCACCAGCGCGTGCCGGTGTTCGACGGGTACCGGCGCGTCGCGGAACGGCTTGCGGTTGGACCGCCGGGCGGGGATCGCCTTGATCAGCTGCCGGGTCTCCTCGTCGAGGTCGCGTTGACCGCCCCTGCGGACCGTGGCCAGCGCTCCGGGTGCTTCCGCGCCGGGCATGAGGGTCACCAGAGGTCGGATGCCGTGGTCGCGCAGGGCGAGGCGGAGGTTCAACAGGGCCGCGCCGCAGGACAGCCGCAGCTCCCGGTCTTCCGGGTCGGTGGCGGGAAGCCTGCGGGTCGGGTCGGCGTGCAGTTCGATGCGGTCGGGCGCGAGGCGGAACCGCCAGGGTTGGGTGTTGTGCACGGAGGGGGCGAGCGTGGCGGCGGTGAGCACGTCGGTCACCTCGTTCCCCGCTAGCCCGAGCACCTCGGTCACGTCTGCCATGTCGTCCCTGCCCGTGTCGCCTGATCGAACCAACACCATCACTGTGCGCCGCCGGGGCGCGGGAACACATGGTCGAAGGTCCCTTCCGGGCAGGGACTGCCGGACTTGGCCGTGCCCGGATGTGATGGAAGGCTGGTTTCGTGGCCGGATCTGCTGACGATGTGACGCCGCACCGCCTGCTGGGCGGGTTGCGGTTGGACGAGCTGCTGGACGAGGTGCGGGAGCGGCTGACCGAGATCGGCTCGACCCGGGACAAGATGCAGGGCCTGCTGGACGCCGTGCTCGCGGTCGGGGCGGGGTTGGAGCTGGACTCGACGTTGCAGCGGATCGTGCAGGCGGCGGTGGAGCTGGTCGGCGCCCGGTACGGGGCGTTGGGCGTGCTGGGCACGCAGGAGAACCTGTCGGAGTTCGTCTACGTCGGTATCGATCCGGAGACGCGGTCGCACATGGGGCACCTGCCGCAGGGCAAGGGCCTGCTCGGGCTGTTGATCAAGGACCCGCGGGCGATCCGGCTGCACGACCTGGCCGAGCACCCGGCGTCGGTGGGTTTCCCGGCGAACCACCCGCCGATGCACAGCTTCCTGGGTGTTCCGGTGCGGGTACGGGACGAGGTGTTCGGCAACCTCTACATGACGGAGAAGGTCGACGGCACCGACTTCAGCGCCGACGACGAGGTGGTCCTGACCGCGCTGGCCGCGGCCGCCGGCGTCGCGGTGGAGAACGCCCGCTTGTTCGAGCGGTCTCGGATGCGCGAGCGGTGGCTGGAGGCCACTGCGGAGATCAACACCGAGCTGCTGGGCGGCGCCTCGGCCGACGACGCGCTGCGGCTGGTCGCGCAGCGGACCCGTGAGCTGTCGGCGGCGTCGATGTCGCTGATCGTGCTGGTGGAGGGCGTGGACGGGCGGCGGATGCGGTTGGCCGCCGGCGCCGGTGAGCGGATCGAGGGCCTGGTCGGCGGTGTATTGGCAGGTTCCGGCACGGTGGTGGAGGAGGTGCTCGCCTCGGCCACGCCGATGCTGGTCGAGGACCTGGAGGGGCGGCTCGGCGACGTGCCCGTCGAGGCGGGCCCGGGCGTCGTGGTGCCGTTGCGGGCCGGGCCGAGCGTGACAGGTGTGCTCCTGGTGGCCCGGGAGAAGGGCGGCGCCCGGTTCGGCGCGGAGCAGGTGCCGTTGCTGGCGTCGTTCGCCGACCAGGCGGCGGTGGCGTTGGAGTTCGCCGAGAACCAGCGGGCGCGCAGGTTGGTGGACGTGCTGGAGGACCGCGACCGGATCGCGCGGGACCTGCACGACCACGTGATCCAGCGCTTGTTCGCCACCGGGATGAGCCTGCAGGGCGCGTTGGGCGCGATCCGCGAGCCGCAGGTCCGGGAGCGGGTGCGCAAGGCCGTGCACCAGTTGGACGAGACCGTGCTGGAGATCCGCACCTCGATCTTCGACCTCCAGGCGGGCGACGACCTGCCGGGCCTGCGGCGGCGGCTACTGGACCTGGTCTCCGAGCTGACGGAGAACGCGTCGGTCACGCCGACCGTGCGGATGACCGGCACGGTGGACAACTCGGTGCCCGACGACATCGGCGAGCACGCCGAGGCCGTGGTCCGGGAAGCGGTCACCAACGCCGTCCGGCACGCGCGGGCGAAGGAACTAGTCCTCACCGTGGAGGCGGGCGACGAGTTGACGATCACGGTCGTGGACGACGGTGTGGGCATGCCCGCACAGGTGGCCCGCAGCGGCCTGCACAACCTCGAACAGCGGGCCACCGCGTTGGGCGGCACGTGCTCGGTGACCGGCGAACCCGGCGGCGGCACCCGCCTGACCTGGCAGGTTCCGCTGGCTTAGCCCTCGGCCGGCGGCGCGGGTTTGCGCAGTCGGGTGGCGAGGACGGCGGCCTGGGTGCGGCGTTCGAGGCCGAGCTTGGCCAGCAGGTGCGAGACGTAGTTCTTGACGGTCTTCTCGGCCAGGAACATCTTCTCGGCGATCTGCCGGTTGGTCAGGCCCTCGCCGATGTAGTCGAGCACGGTGCGCTCCTGGTCGGTGAGCATCCGCACGGGGTCGCCCTGCTCGCGTTCGCGGCGGATGCGGCCCAGCAGCGCGGCGGTGGAGCGGGCGTCGAGCAGGGACTCGCCGCCGGCGACGGTGCGGACGGCGGTCTGCAGGTCGGTGCCGAGGATGCGCTTGAGGACGAACCCGGACGCGCCGGCCATGATGGCGTCGAACAGGGCCTCGTCGTCGGTGAACGAGGTCAGCATCAGGCACTTGAGGTCGGGCATGCGGGAGCGCAGCTCGCGGCACAGCTCGATGCCGTTGCCGTCGGGCAGCCGCACGTCCAGCACCGCGACGTCGGCGCCGCTGTCGGGCACCCTGGCCAGCGCTTCGGCCACGGAACCGGCCTCGCCCACCACGTCCAGGTCGTCGGCGCTGTTGAGCAGTTCGCGCACGCCGACGCGGACCACCTCGTGGTCGTCCACCAGAAACACCCGGGCCACCGGCTCCACCTCTCCGTCATCCGCCTGATCAGACCTTCGCCGATGGGAGTCGTGCGACACAGGGTCGAAAGACCCTCCCACCGTGCGCTCTAGGTCCTCCCATCGTGTCAGTGCACGGTGTGTGCCGCTCGATCGTGCTCGGCGGACCGCGGGGGCGCGACGTCGACCGGGTAGCGGTGCGCCACCAAGACGGGGCACGGGGCGTGGTGGAGCGCCGCGCGGGTGACCGGTCCCCGTCCCGCCAGGACCAGCAGGTCGGTGTCGGCGTACCGGGTGATCGCCTCGTGCGGGTGCATCCTCGCCAGCACCGAGGTGTGCCGGGTGCCGCGCAGCACGTCGTCGGCGTGGGTGACCGGCCACACGGGGTCGTCGGCCCGCACCGGAAGTGACGGTGTGGCGTGCAGGACGCGCAGCGCCACGTGCTGCCCCTCGGCGTAGGCGACGGCCTGGGCCAGGGCCAGGTCGTCGTCGGCTACGTCACCGGACAGGAGCACGGTGACCCGTCGGTGGTCGCGGCACAGGGCCTCGGCGGTGCCGCGGACCACGACGACGTCGCAGACCGCGTGCTCGACCAGCGGCAACACCAGCCTGCCCAGGCCGAACGACGTGCCGTTGGCACCGCGGTAGCCGACCACGAGGAGCCCGGCCCGTGAGCCGGCCACCAACAGGTCGTGGACGGGGTCGGCGGTGGGTGGGTGCACTTCCAGCGGCGCCCTGGTGGACGCGGCGTGCTCGGCCGCCCATCGGAGGGCGGCCTCGCTCCAGGGGGAGCCGTCATCCGCCACGACGACCGGCGCGGGAACTCGGTGGGTCATGGCTTCACGGTGGCCCGGCCGTCGTCTGCGGCACAGGGCCGTGGGAGGTGTCCGGCCGTGACCCAAGGGCCCTGCCCGGTCAGGACCTAGGACCACTGTCCCCGCCCAGTCGGCCGCCTAGCGTCGAAACACGAGGGAAACGCGCGGGTCGACCGGCGGTCCCGACACCGGATTCGGAGAGGAACCTGTGATGAGTGCCCCGATCGTGGTCGGTGTGGACGGTTCGGCGTCGGCGTTGACCGCCGCCAAGTGGGCGGCCGAGGAAGCCGCCCGGCACCGTGTGCCGCTCAAGCTCGTGCACGCCTACCTGCTGCCGACCCGCGGCTACCCGGAGATCGTGCTGACCGGCCACGAGGTGCGGGAGGCGTTCGAGAAGCAAGGCCGGCAGTGGGTCGAGGAGGCCGCGGCCGCCGCCCGTGCGGCTGCCCCCGAGTTGGCTGTCGAGACGGAGGTCGTGTTCGACCGGCCGGCCGCCGCGCTGATCGAGGCCTCGCACGGGGCACGGCTGGTCGTGCTCGGCTCGCAGGGGTTGGGTGGCTTCTCCGGCCTGCTGGTCGGCTCCGTCGCCGTCGCGGTCTCCTCGCACGGCAAGAGCCCGGTGGCGGTCGTCCGCGACGGGGTCCGCCGGGACGGTCCGGTCGTGGTGGGCGTGGACGGCTCGCCCACGAGTGAGGAGGCGATCGGCTTCGCGTTCGCCGAGGCGTCCGTGCTCGGCGCTCCGCTGACCGCCGTCATCGCCTGGACCGACTTCTTGGTCGACAGCGCCTTCCACTCCCGCTTCACCGTCGACTGGGCACAGGTCGAGGACGAGCAGCTGCGCCTGCTGGCCGAACGCCTCGCGGGCTGGCAGGAGAAGTACCCGGACGTGCACGTGGACCGCGTCGTCGTCCGCGACCGTCCCGTGCGGGCCCTGATCGACGCGGGGAGGGACGCCCGGCTGCTGGTCGTGGGTAGCCACGGCCAAGGCGGCTTCACCGGCATGCTGCTCGGCTCCACCAGCCAGGCACTCGTCTACCACGCTCCCTGCCCCCTCGCCGTCGTCCGGTCGACCACGGCGCGGTGAGCGCGACGATCGACGAAGGGGACCGGCCACCCCCCCCGGGGCCCCCCCACGAGAGGGCGCCCCCCCACGCCAGACCCAACCACAAAACAAAAACAGACCAAAACAGAGC
>NZ_JBFAMT010000083.1:0-26100 GCF_040656635.1 Actinosynnema sp. NPDC049800
AATGGCACACCCACCGCCCCGACGGCACCACCACCAGAGCGAGCGACGACGGCTACGTCCCCGGCACCAAGGACGCCGACAAGACCGACCTCGACACCGACGCCAAGGACCGCGCCGCACGCCCCGGTGACCGGGAGTCGCCGACTCACCAGGACATCGACTGGAAAGAGCCGAAGCACACCCGGTCGGAGGACGTCACCGTCGACCGGCGCGAGCCGTTCTACGACCCGCCACAACACGACCGACCGCTGGAGCCGAACACCCGCTACCAGATCCACGACGACACCGGCCACCGCACGACCGTCTACACCGACGGCGGCACGCCGCCCAGGATCACGCACGTCGACGCGCACACCCCGAACACCCGGATCGGCACGGACGCCAACCCTCTCGGCAACGCCGACGTGGTCCACCCCCGGCCGGACACGGACTACCGGGTGCACACGGGCGGCGACCCGTTCACCTTCCGCACCGACGCCGACGGCCGACCGCGGTTCGACCTGGACGACTTCGGCAGCCCCAAGGGCCCCGACTACGAACCCGGCGGCGCGAAGTACCGCACGGAGACGCTGGCGCACGACCCGAACCAGCGACCGTTCAGCGACCGCACCGACCTCGAGCCCGACTGCCGCTACGAGGTCACCCGCCGCACGCCCAACGGCGACGTCTGGCACGGCACGTTCTTCACCTCGCCGGAGCTGAAGGACGGGAAGTCCCAGTTCACCCACATCGAGACGTGGACGGACAAGAACCCCGAGCTGGGCAACAAGAACACGATGCGCGACCCCTACTCCCCCGAGCCGGTCGAGGCGCCCCGCGTCAACTCGACCCCCGACCCGGTCACGGGCCGGCGGGTGGAGGGCCTGCCGCTGGCGGAGACGCGGTTCCAGACCGGCACGACCGTCTACCACACCAACACCAACGGCGTGTCGTCGATCGCCTTCACCCCGGACTACGGCGGCACGCACGTGTCCCGCGACACCGACGTGCAGACGCCGTCCGGCAAGCACGGCGAGATGATCTACGGCGACCAGCGCCGCGGCGGCCACCTCCAGGACCACGCCTCCGGCGGCGGCAACGAGGCGATCAACCAGGTCTCGCAGCTCTACCGCGAGAACAACCTGCGCCGCCCGGCTTCCGACGCGGCGAGCCGGTACAAGGACAGCTGGGCCCAGATCGAGAAGGACCGCCGCGCGGCGGTGGACAAGGACGGCATCGTGGTCGAACGGGTCCGCGTCTTCTCGGGCGAAGCCAGTCAGGGCCGGGTGCCGGATCGGCTGTATGTTGTCGAGCAACGGCTGGACCCGAGCACCGGCAGGACGAGCTACCACTTCAGGAGTTCACCGAATGTCTGACCCGAACCCGCCGCATGCACAGCCGCCGACGCCGGCGGAGCGCGAGGCCGAGGTCAACCGGATCCTGCAGTGGGTCTGCGGTCGGCTGCTCGACCTCGCCCCGCCCGACGCGAAGCGGCTCGACCTGAAGGCCACCCTGGCGTCCACTGTGGAGGACTTCGTCTACACGACGATCCTCGCCGACGGCTCGGCGCAGCCGCAGGAGCTGCCGCGGGAGATCCACCCGGCCTTCGGCGACCTGCGCGTCCTGCTCTACGAGCCGGGCCAGGGCACCTGGTTCTCGGTGCGGCTCGTGGTGGACCCGCCGAGCACCTTCCGGGTGAACTTCAACTTCGACGTCGACCCGGTGTGGGACCCGCCGATCGGGCCCGAGGTGCTGGCCAAGGACCTGGAGGACTTCCCCAGGGCCGAGCTGCCCGCCTGGTTGCACGAGACCCTCACGGGTGAGAAGGCCCCCGCGCGCACCGGCGTCGACGCCGAGGAGCAGGGCCGCTACGCCAGGAGGATCGGCAACCAGCTGCTCCAGACGCTGCCGCCGGGCTGGGACTACGCCCAAGTGCAGTTCCGCGAGATCGGCGAGCACACCGAGACCAACGCCCTGGTGCACACGGTGGCGGGCGCGCTCGAACGCTGGTCGCCGCCGCGGGCCGTCGCCGAGCGGTTCCGCGAGCTGCGCGCGGCGACCCGGGCCGACGGCGCCTGGTACAGCGCCAAGTTCGAGATCCAGGCCACCGGCGAGCAGAAGCTCGAGATGAACCGCGCGGACGAGCCGACGTGGATCGCGCCGCCGCCGCCCGAGGCCTACCGGGAGGAGCTGCGGCTCTCCGGCGGCACGGAGGGCGTGCTGCCCGACTGGTTGCGGGCCAAGCTGGCGTAACGCCGGCCGGGGTGACCCTCAGCGCACGGACGTGGCGAACAGGTCGTCGAACACCCGCGCCCGGTCGAACGACAGGGCGTGCGCCCTGGCCCGGTCCGCCATGGACCGCCGCTCCTCGACCGACAGGTCCAGCACGGCGCGGTCGATCGCGGCGGCGAGTCCGGTCACGTCACCGGCTTCCACGATGATCGCCGTGCCGCCGACCGCCTCGCCGGTGCCGCCGGTGATCGTGGTGATCACCGGGCCGCCTCCCGCGAGCATCTTCTCGGTCAACGCGATGCCGAACGTCTCCACGAAGTCCGGCTCCGGCCTGGTCGGCAGCGCGTAGGCGGCGCAACCGCGCATCAGCAGCGGCTTCTCCTCGTCGTCCACGTCGGACAGCAGCACCACACGGTCGTCGCCTCGGGTGAGCGCCCGGACGTCCGCCAAGGCCGGGCCGTTCCCGGCGATCACGAGCTTCACCCGCGACCGAGCCCTCGACCGGGTGAACGCCGTCACCAGGTCGTGGACGCCCTTGGCCCGCGCCACCCGGGACAGGAACAGCACGTAGCCGTCACGGTGCAGGCCGCGCCGCGCGAGGGCGGCGTCGACCAGGGCCGGGTCGAGGTCGAGGTACGCGGACGTGTCGATCGGCGGGTAGCTGACCGCGACCCGCGCGCGGCACTCGTCGGCGAGCCGGGTGCCGCAGTGCGCGTCGACGGCCTCGGCGGCGGTCACGATCTCCTGCCGCGTGTACTCCGACACCGCGATCACCTGGTCGTTGGCCAGGAACGTGGTGAACAGCGCCACCGCCGCGCCGAACCGGCCCTCGCGCAGGCACGAGCGGATCACGTTGGTGACGTCCGAGCCGACCGCCTTCGCGATGGTGCGCACGTCGGGCGAGAAGCCGGCCGCGCGCGCCACCGCGACGGCCTCGCCCACGACCGCCGTGTGCGGCACCAGGTACATCGACAGGCACGTGGTCGGCACCGGTTCGGCGAGCAGCTCGACGAGGCGGCCGGTGAGCCCGGCCAGGTACCGGCCGTCGGGCACCCGGTAGTCGCCGACCGGCTCCGGCCGCTCCACCGTGATGCCCGCGCTGTAGGGCGTGATCCGGTCGAGCGGCTTGAGCGGCAGCCCGGCCGCCTGGAGCGCCGGCATCGGCCACGTCAGCAGCCGCACGTCGTCGAAGCCGCGGGTGAGGGCGACCTCGGCGAGGTTGCGCGCCTCCCCGGAGTGGCCGCAGATCACCGGGTCGGCGCGGACCACGATGACGAGGCGGCGGTTCGGCGTGGTCATGGGCGCGCTCCCGGCGTGGACGGGTCGGACGGTGCCGGCGGCCGGACCCGGCGGCCCCAGGCCGAGGGTTCCGGGCCGAGTTCGAGTTGCAGCCGCCCGCCCGCGTGCACGTCGACGGCGCTCAGGTGCGCCGCGTCCAGCGGCCTGCCGTCGAGCCGGGCGGACTGCACGTACTGCGGCGGCGGCACGCGTTCCAGCCCGTCGGAGCTGACCGGCGTCTCCCGGTGGCCCCTGGTCTCCACGACGAAGTCCCGGTCGCCGAGGTGGACGGTGGCGCGGGCGAACGCGGGCGCGTTGACCAGGAACAGGTTCTGCCCGGCGACCGGGAACAGCCCGAGCGAGGCCCAGACGTACCAGGAGCTGAGGCCGCCGGAGTCGTCGTTGCCCGGCAGCCCACCGGGACCGGTGCCGAACTGCCAGGTCAGCGCCGCGTGCACGATCTCGGCCGTGCGGTCGGGCCGGCCCGCGTAGTGGTAGGACCAAGGCGCTTCCATGTCGGGCTCGTTGTTGAGCCCCTCGAACCGGTTCAGCGCGTAGCCGACCGCCATCTCGGCCGGGTCGGGCCGCCTGCCGGGCTGCGTCACCGGCGGCGCGCCGAACCCGAAGAACGAGTCCAGCATCGCGACGAACGCGTCGTCCCCGCCGGCCAGCGCGATCCGCCCGGCCATGTCGTGCACGAGCCGGAACGAGTAGTTCCACTTGCCGCCCTCGTAGAACGACGAGTCGTGCAGCAGGCCCGTGGCCGGGTCGAACGCGTTGGTCCACAGCAGGCCGCGCGCGGCGAGGTCGTCGGCGAGGCGGTGGTCGTTCAACGCCCGCGCGACGCCCGCGGTGCAGTGGTAGGCGTAGGCCAGGTCGAGCGTGTGCGAGATCGGGTGCACGACGCCGTGCTCGTAGAAGTCCTCGCCGTACAGCCGGCGCAGGTCGGCTTCCATGTGCGCCAGCGCCCAGTTCCAGTCCAGGTCGCCGAGGCCCAGCGCGTGCGCGTCTGCCAACGCGGTGTGCACCAGCGCGCTCGCCTGCCGGAAGAACCGGTCCGCGCCCCGCGCCATCCGGTACCCGATCGGGAAGTTGCCCTCCTCCTCGCACACCCGGATGAGCGACTCCAGCAGGTCCACCGCCCGGTCCGGCACGATCGCCGCGAGCAGCGGCAGCTGCGTCTTGTAGATGTCCCACATCGTGCAGACGTCGAACGCGAACGGGCCGGACGTCGGCCAGAACGGGCTCTCGTCGTCGGCGAAGCACGGCTTGATCAGCGAGTGGTACAGGGCGGTGGCGAACACCTGCCGCCTGGCGGGCGACCCGCCCTCGACCTCGATCCGGCCCACGTGGTCGCGCCAGCGGTCGGTGGTGCGCGCCCGGATGACGTCGAACGCGGCCGGCTCCTGCCCGCACTCCCGGCGCAGGTTGGCCCTGGCCTGCTCGCAGCCGCGCAGGGAGAACCCGATCCGCACCTCGACGCTCTGCCCGGCGGCGGTCGGCCCGAGGAACAGCAGCCCGAACGGGCGCAGGGTGGTCTGCCGGATGCGGTCGAAGTCCAGCCGGGTGCCGCCCTCGATCAGCCTGCGGTCGTGCCAGAGCATCTGCCGCCACCCCGGCGAGTCGACCTCGACGTGGACCGACAGCGGCACGCCCTCCACCACGACCGTGCCCTGCGCCCGGCCGTGGCCGAGGCTCTCCACGTGGGCGCGCAGCGGCACCGTGCGGCCGTGGTCGATGGCCAGTCCGCCGCACGACAGGTCCACGACGATGCGCGCGCTGCGGTGCTCCGGGAACGTGTACCGGTGGACCGCGACCTTCTCGCCGACGGTGATCTCGCACCGGACGCCGGTGTCCAGCGTGGCCGCGTAGTACCCGGCCTCGGCGACCTCGTCGTCCAGCGGCCAGGCGTGACCGAGCGCGTCCAGCTGCTGCACCATCGGTGTCACCCGGACGTAGTTGTAGTACTTGCGGATGGCGCCGGTGCCGGACTGCTGGAAGTGGGTGAAGCCGGAGGCCAGCGACCGGTCGAACATCTCCTCCGGCAGGCCCTCGGTGTTCTTCGTGTACCGGCCGTAGCCGGTCGGGTAGGCGCCGGAGTAGGCGCAGGCGGACACCATGCCGAGCGGGGACGTCGCGCCCGGGTGGGTGTTGCCGATCTGCGCTTTCGGCCACCACCAAGTGGCCGCGAGACCCTGCGCCGGTGGCAGGGAGGTCGCGGCCGTTCCGATGAAGGGATCGATCTCGTTCAGGATGGCGAGACTGTAGGTCGCCGCCGGGCCGCCGGTGGTTTCGGCGACGTGAACTCGGTGGGAACGCCTGACCCCGTTCACCGGTCCGGGTTACCGGTCAAGGTCGGGAGGCGTCCGGCCCTGTTCACCGGTCCGGGTTACCGGGGTCGAGCCACGGCGGGCCCGGCGGACGCCAGGCCGGTTGTCGACGTGGCGTCGAGGTGGTTCAGCCGCGGTCGGCGTAGTCCGGGAGTCGGCGGGCGACGTCGTCCGGGCCGGGCATCCGGGCGATCTCCTCGGCGATCGCCCGCGCGGCTTCGGAGTGCCCGCCGGGCCGGGACAGGGTTCGGACGACGGAGGCGAGGGCTTCCGCGCTCACCTCGTCCGGCAGCAGGCGCACGCCGGCCCCGGCGGCGGTGACCGCGTCGGCGTTGGCGAACTGGTCCGCGCCCTGGGGCAGGATCAGCTGCGGCGCGCCGACGGCCAGCGCGCCGAGCGTGGTGCCGCTGCCGCCGTGGTGCACGACGACGTCCACGTACGGCAGCAGGTCGGCTTGCGGCACCCACTTGTGCACGGTGACGTTGTCCGGCACGTCGCCGAGCTCCTCCGGGCGCACGCGACCGGTCGCGACCACGACGCGGGCGTCCAGCGCGGCCAGGGCGTCGATGGCCGTGGTCAACAACTCCGGTGTGCCGAAGGCGGTGCCGAGCGTCAGGTAGACCAACGGCCGCGACGTGCGGTGCCCGTCCCAGGCGGGCAGCGCGCCGGGTTCGGAGTACGCGACGGGACGCAGCTCGATCCGCTCCTCGCCCGCCAGGAAGTCCTTGTCCTGCAAGGAAGGCGGGCAGATGTCGACGTGCGGCCGCCCGGGGGCGCTCTTCGCGGGCGACTCCAGGCCGATCCCGTCGGGGAACATGCGGCCGAAACCGTGCCACAGGCCCGGGATCCCGGCCCGGCGCGCGGCGATCGCCGCACCCGGCACGCCCCACCCGTGCACCACGAGGTCGGGCCGCAGGCGCGCCAGCTCCGGCTCCAGGTCTTCGGCGTACATCTCGTAGAACGCGTCCGCGGGGCGGAACGGCCGCAGCCCGTTCGCGGCCAACGGCGCGTGCACCTCCTCGCCGGCGGCGAAGTGGACTTCGTGCCCGGCTTCGCGGGCGGCGATCGCCAGCGGGATCAGCGGATAGGTGTGCCCCACCGACGCGAGGCCGGCAAACAGTACGCGCATGGCTGCGAACCTACGCTTCCCTCACGCGGTCGCCCACGGGCAGGCGGTTCCTCACGCGGTCGCCCACGGGTCGACGGGCACCACGTCGGTGATCCGCCCGGTCTCGTCGAGCAGGCACCCCATCCGCTTCACCGCGCGCAACGTCACCGCGCGGTCGGTGAGGGTGAGCGCGGGCAGTCGCCTGGCGAGTTCGGCTTCCAGGCGTTGGACGTCGCCGAGCGAGCGCAGCCACAACGTCATCACGAGGTTGTCCGCACCGGTGACGGCCGCGCACAGCCGGACCTCCGGCAGCTCGGTCAACGCGGACGCGGTCCGGTCCAGCTCGTCCGGTGGCACCCTGGCCCAGAACGTCGCGGCGATCGGCCACCCCGTGACGGGTTGCGCGACCTCGCACCGCAGTGACAGCAGCCTGCCGTCGACCATCTCGTTGAGCCACCGGCGCACGGTCGACCCGCTGCGGCCGGTGCGGGTCGCGATCTCGGCGGCCGGCCTGCGCCCGTCGTCCAACGCCCGCAGCACTTCCCGGTGGTGCGGCTTCCAGACCGCGCGGCTCCCGCTCGGCCTGCCCGGCACGGCCCGCGCGCGCCGCTGGGGTTCGAGCGCGCCGAGCCGCCAGTGGTTGCCCTCGCCGTAGACGGTGGTGACGGTGTGCGTGCGCGTCCGCCGCAACCCCGGCAGCGCGTGCAGCCGGTGCAGCACGAGGTGCGACAGGGTGGCGAGGTCGGGGGTCAGCAGGGTCAGGAACAGGTCGCGCCCGCTGCTGATGATCGAGATCGAGACGACCTGCGGGATGCGGGACAGGACCTCGACGGCGTGCGCGCGGGACGTCGGCTCGATGTCGACCTCGATGAACGCGTTGCAGTGGTCCGCGGCCCACAGCCGCACTTCGGGGTAGGCGGTGACGCGCGCGAAACCCGTGTCGGCCAGCACTTGCCACCGCCGGGCCGCGGTGACCGGGTCGATGCCGAGCGAGCGCCCGACCTCGTGCCAGGTCGCCCGCGGCGCGGCTTGCAGGGCGTGGACGAGCCGGAGGTCGGTCTCGTCGGGTGTGAACGAATCCTGCACTGGAGGCCATCCCGGTGAGCGATCTTGACAATTCGAGGGCCGAGAGTGGCACCCGACGTGATCCTCGGCAAGTGCCCCGCCACCGACCCGAGGAGCGATCAGCCATGTCGGCGAGCCAGAACGCGGCCCTGATGGATCACTTGGTGCGACTGCGACGGCAGTTGCACGCCGAGCCCGAGATCGGCCTGGACCTCCCGCGCACGCAGGAGAAGGTGCTCGCCGCGCTCGACGGCCTGCCGCTGGAGCTGACGCCGGGGCGGTCGTTGACGTCGGTGACCGGCGTGCTGCGCGGCGCGCGGCCGGGACCGGTGGTGCTGCTGCGCGCCGACATGGACGCGTTGCCCGTGCAGGAGCGCACCGGGCTGGACTACGCGTCCCGTGTGGACGGTGCGATGCACGCGTGCGGCCACGACATGCACACCGCGATGCTGGTCGGCGCCGCGCACCTGCTCGCCGCCCGCCGGGACGAGTTGGCCGGTGACGTCGTCTTCATGTTCCAGCCCGGCGAGGAGGGGTGGGACGGGTCGGCCGCGATGATCGCCGAGGGCGTCTTGGACGCCGCGGGCCGCCGGCCGGACGCCGCCTACGCGTTGCACGTGTTCGGCGCGGGCGTGCCGCACGGCGTGTTCTCGGCCCGTCCGGGCACCACGATGGCGGCTTCCGACGCGCTGGACGTCACCGTGGTCGGCGCGGGCGGGCACGGCGCCCGGCCGCACCGCGCGCAGGACCCGATCCCGGTGGCGTGCGAGATCGTCACGGCGTTGCAGGCGATGGTCACCCGTCAGGCCGACGTCTTCGACCCCGCGGTGGTGACCGTGGGGTCGTTCCACGCCGGGAGCAGGCGCAACGTCATCCCCGACACCGCGCGGTTCGAGGCGACCGTGCGCACGTTCTCCGCGCCGGCGAGGGCCAGGATCAAGGACGCCGCTGTCACGTTGGCGCGGTCGATCGCGCGGGCGCACGGCCTGCGCGCCGAGGTGGACTACCGCGACGGCTACCCGATGACCGTCAACGACGCGCGGGAGGCCGCGTTCGTCGCCAACACCATCGCCGACGTCTTCGTCGGGCGCTTCCGGCAGCTGGCGAACCCGATGCCGGGAGCCGAGGACTTCTCCCGCGTGCTGCAAGAGGTCCCCGGCGCGTTCATCCCGTTCGGCGCGGGCGACGGCACCGACAACCACTCCCCTCTCGTCCGGTTCGACGACGCGCTGCTGCCCGACGGCGCCACCGTCCTGGCCGAACTCGCGCTGCGCCGCAGCGGCCGGTGAGACCCGTCAGGCGGCCAGTTCGCCCGCGGTCGGCACGCGGCCCAGGTCGGTGGACAGCTTGAAGACCATCGCCTCGCTGATCTGGGTGGTGATCAGGGTCGGCCCGCCGGGGTCCAGGCGACCGTTGGCGGCGTAGTGGCGCAGGACCGTGGTGGTGAACGTGCCGCCCCTGGGGTCGAACGGTCAGCACGGCGAGCGCGGCGGCGTGGACGGCCCGCACCAACGCCTCGCCACGCCGTCGTTCCGGCGCCTTGGCAGCCGCTTTCTCCATGGCGTTGCGCCGCGCGGACCGCACCGGTCCGGCCGAATGGTTGCTGCGCCGGCTCACCTACGGCCGCAGGGGTTTCGAAAACATTCGATAAGCATTGCCCGGCGCGGTGGCGCACACCCATCGTGGGACGCCATCGCATCGTCGGAAGGGGCCCTCGAAGTGCGAAAACTCTTATCCGCGTCCTTGATCGCCGCGTCCTTGGCCGCAGCGGGCCCGCTGCCGCCGGTCGCCGCCGCCACGCCCGCCACGCCCGCCACCACCCTCGCCAACACCCTGGCCGCGGCCGCCGAGCGCAGCGGCCGGTACTTCGGCGCGGGCGTGCAGGGGTACAAGCTGTCCGACCCCGCGTACGCGGGCATCCTGGACCGCGAGTTCGCCGTGGTCACGCCCGAGAACGAGATGAAGCTCGACGCCACCGAGCCGCAGCAGGGCCGGTTCTCCTTCGCCCCGGCCGACCGGGTCGTGGACCACGCCGTGCGGCAGGGCAAGCGGGTGCGCGGCCACACGTTGCTCTGGCACTCGGGGCAGCCGTCCTGGCTGGTGAACCTGTCGGGCGCGGCGTTGCGGCAGGCGATGCTCAACCACGTCACGCAGGTGGTGGCGTACTACCGGGGCCGGATCCACTCGTGGGACGTGGTCAACGAGGCGTTCGCCGACGGCACGTCCGGCGCGCGGCGCGACTCCAACTTCCAGCGCACCGGCGACGACTGGATCGAGGCGGCGTTCCACGCGGCCCGGGCGGCCGATCCCGGCGCGAAGCTCTGCTACAACGACTACAACACCGAGAACTGGGCCCACGCCAAGACCCAGGCCGTGTACCGGATGGTGCGCGACTTCCGGGCGCGTGGCGTGCCGATCGACTGCGTCGGCCTCCAGTCGCACTTCACCGCCAACCACCCGGTGCCCGCCGACTTCGCCGGCACCATCCGCAACTTCGCCGCGCTCGGCGTGGACGTGCAGCTGACCGAGCTGGACATCGAGGGTTCCGGCGCCACCCAGGCGGAGAACTACCGCCGTGCGGTCACGGCCTGCCTGGCGGTGAGCCGGTGCACCGGCATCACGGTGTGGGGCATCCGCGACAGCGACTCGTGGCGAGCGTCGAGCACCCCGCTGCTGTTCGACCCCACCGGCGCGCGCAAGCCCGCTTACACCGCCGTGCTGGACGCCCTCAACGGCGCACCGTGCCACTGAAAACGCCCGGTCGGGGCCGTCCACCGGTAGCGGGGCATTCAATAACCGCGGGATGACCCACGGCCGAATGACATCACCACCGCACCGACGCGATCGTCGGACGGGTCACCACCACCAATTTTCGACCCGCGACCGTTCCGGTGCATTCGGAATCCCGCACCCCGACCGGGAAGTACCGGTACCGGAGATCGCCGACGGATGGTGGACGGCACGATTCGGCCACTCGGACCAGGGCGTTGGCACCCGATGACGGCTGAGCTGTGCCGGATGCAATCTACACCGGTCACCCGGCGCTTCGCCGCCGGTCGCGCGCAATTACCCCGAGAACACCTATTCGGCTGTCCGAATAGGTGTATCCGCCCGTCCGGCCAAGCTCACCCGAATGACCGATCCGAGCCTTTCTCGAATCGTTTGGAATAGCACTCCCCGGTCTTGTCGGTCCCCGATCAATCTGCTTGAGTTCGCGCCGCAAGCCCGACTCCGAACTAATGAGGGAGGATGCCATGGACTTGACTTTCGAGGTCGAGGACCTGGTCCTGGACGAACTGGCCGTGACCACCATCGCCGACACGACGCTCGTGGACGGCGACCCGGTCGCCTCCACGGCCTGCTCGTGCTGCTCGTCGAAGCCGCACGTCAACCCGGCGGGCAAGTAGCCGGTCCGGTGAGCTGACGCGCTCGCCACGACGGACCGTTCGTGGCCGCACGTCGACGTCCCACGTCGGGGGCGTCGGTCCCGGCGCCCCCGACCACCCTCCTGCGGAGGTAGCGCGCATGGCCGGTGTGATCACCACCGAGTTGGCGCCGTACGCGTTGGTCCGCGTGGCGGCGTTGCCCCACCCCGAGCCACCGCCGGGCGCGGCGGGCTTCCGGAGGGCGATGGCCGCCGCGGTCGCGGCGCACTCCCGACTCCGGGAGCTGGCGCCGCAGGTGGCCGACGCGTTGCACGACAGCGCGAGCGACCACCCGGCCGAGTTCCACCGCCGGGTCGTGCTGCCGCTGCGGCGCGACGTGCACAACGCACGCTCGCCCCGGACCGCGCTGCTGGCCGGGTTGGGCACGTTGCCCGAGCGGGTCCCGCCGCTGGCGCGCTGGCTCGACGAACGCGCCGCGCTCGACGCCGCCACCGAGGTGGCGCTGGACGCGTGGCCGCACGCGCTGGCCGCCGAACGCGCCGTGCTGGCGCGGGTGTGCCAGGCCGAGCCGGTGCGGCTGGCCGGGGTGCTGACCGGCGCCGACCTGCTGCACGGCCTGACCCGCGCGGCGGCCGGCGGCGGCGCGCCCGACCGCAAGGCCCGCAAGGTCGAGGCGACGGTGCTGCGCTACGCCTTGCGCGCCACGTCCAAGACCAGCCCGCTGTCCTGGTACACCCAGGTCGGCTGGGGTTCCTGGGGCGACGGGCCCTGGCCGCGGGCGCGACCGGTGGCGCACACCGAGCCGAACCGCCTCCTGCTGACCCGGTTGGTGGCCGCCTTCCGCGACCGGCCGCACCGACTCGCACCCGGATTGCGCGAACACGACGGCCACGTGGTGTTCCGCCGCGACACCCTGATCGCTCCCCCGCCCGACGCCCCGCCGTCGCGGATCGACGTCACGCGCGAGGAGCAGGTGGACATGGCGGCGACGGGGCCGCTGCGGTTCCTGGTGGCCGCGGTGCGGGACGCCGGACCCGGCGGGGTCGTGCCGGCCGAACTGGTCGAGGCGCTGGCCGCCAGGCTGGCCACGCCCGAGGCGGCCACCGCCGCCCGCGCCTACGTCGACCGGGTGCTCGACATCGGCCTGCTGGTGCCGGTGGAGCCGGTGCACCCGCAGGACCCGGACGCGCCGGCCGCGATCGCCGCGTGGTTGCGCGAGCAGGGCGCGCCCGACGTGGCCGACCGGCTGACGCGGCTGGTGACCGCCACCGCCGCCTTCGCCACCGCCGACCCGCCCGCGAGGGCCGTCGCCACCGCCGAGCTCACCGCGGGCTGGCGCGACCTCGGCGAACGGGTCGGCGTCGACCTGTCCGGGATCGCACCGGTGCTGGAGGACGTCCTGCTCCCGGAGCCGGTCCGGGTGCCCGCCACCGGCGCCGAGGCGCTGACCCGGCTCACCCCGCTGCTGGTCCTGTTCGACCAGCAGGTGCTGGTGCGCAGGCTGGTGCGCAACCGGTTCGTCGACGCGGTCGGTCCCGGCGGCACGGCCTCCCTGGCGGAGTGCGCGGTCTTCCTGTCGGGCGTCTCGCCGGACGACGCGAACACCGCAGGGTCCGCGCGTGACCCCGGGGTCGTCTCGCTGATGGAGTCCCGCGCGAAGATCGCGGCGGCGGCGCGCGCGGACGGCGTGCTGTCCGACGACCTGGTGCACGAGGCCGCCCACCACGTGCCGGACTGGCTGCGCCGCCCCGGTTCGTACGCGTTCTTCGGCCAGCCGACACCGGACGGGCGACTGGTCGTCAACCACGTCTACCCCGGCTTCGGCCGGTTCCTGAGCCGGTTCCTGCGGCGGTTGCCCGGCGCGGCGGACGCGGTGGCCGCGCAGCTGCGGCGAGCGCTCGGCGAGCGGTTCGCGCAGTTCCGGCCGCTGCACGGGTTCAACGCCAACCTGCACCCGCTGCTGGGCGCCCACGAGGTCGGCGAGGACGCCCGGTGGGTCGACCTGCCCGCGGACGAGCTCCAGGTCCGGCACGACCGGCGGACCGACGAGGTCAGGGTCGTGCACCGGGGCGAGCCGCTGGACGTGGTGTACCTGGGATTCCTGCTGCCGGCGCTGATGCCCGACCGGCACCTCCCGCTGCACGCCGACCTGGCGTGCGGCTGGGTGGACCTCGACGCGCTGCGGTCGAGCGAAGGCGACGGCGAGGTGGTGCGGCGCGGAGGGCTGCGCTACCGGGACGTGGTGCTGGCCCGCCGCACCTGGGACTTCCCCGCGCCCCCGGAACTGGGCGTCGACGAGGCGGTCGCACCGGCGGTGGCCCGGCTGCGCGCTCGGCACGGGCTGCCGGAGCACGTGTTCGTGGACGCCCGCGCCAGGGCCGTGTCCGCTGATCCTTTGGAACGCATGATGGTCCCGACCAAGCCGCAGTACGTCGACTTCGGCAACGCCCTGCACCTGCGCTGCCTGCCCCGCCTGCTGGCCCGGTTCCCCGACGGCGTCGAGCTGACCGAGGCGTTGCCCGTGCCGGGCGCGCAGTCACCCGGCGGCCGGGTGCTCGAAGTGATCGCGGAGACGTACTGGGGGATCTCGTGAGCGGGGAGCTGGTGCGGCTGCGCCCGATCGTGCACGCCAGTCCGACGGACACCGGCCTGCACGTGCGGGGGTGGGCGACCGCCTTCACCGTCCGCGGCGGCAAGGGCCTGTGGACGGTCTGGCAGAAGCTGGCCGGGCCGTTGACCGCGGGGGTGGCGCCGGAGCGGCTGACCGTGCCCGACCAGGCGCCGCCGGCCGTGGCGGCGGCCCTGAAGATGATCATCGACCAGCTGCGCGAGCACGACCTGCTGGTCCGGGTGCCCGCCTCCTGGGACGCCGACGGTCCGCCCGAGCACGTCGCGCGGTGGCTGGAATCGGTGGCGGAACGGCCCGCGCCGGCGTGGGACGCGTTGCGCGCGAGCACGGTGGTCGTCACCGGGTCCGGCGCGGTGGCCGCGGCGGCGCGCCGGGCGTTGACGGCCACGGGGTTGGTGGTCGGGCCGGTCGAGCCGGGGCCGGACCTGCTGCTGGTGTGCGGTGCCCACGTCGTCGCCGCCCGGTGCGCGGCGGACGTGGGGTTCGTCGTCGCGCCCGGTGCGCGCGGCGACGTGCTGGCCGACGCGGAGGCCGTCGCCCACCGCCTGGCCGGGTCGGCGGGTGAGGTGCCGGAGGTGCTGGCGGCGTTGGTCGGGTCGGCCGCGGCGCACCGGTTGGTGTGCGCGGTCGCCGGGCTGCCCGACCCGGCGCACGAGGTGGTGGACGCTCCCTCCGACGCGCCACCACGGGATCCGGCGCACCAGTCGGTGTTCGTCGCGCGGCTGGACCCCTTGCGGGCGGACTACCACCCGTGGCTGTCGGCGGTGCGCCCCACGCCTCCCGCCGGGCGGATCGCCGACGTGCTGGGCGACCCCGAGCTCGGGCCGGTGCCCGCCCCGGACACCGGTGACCTGCCCCAGGTCCCGGTGAAGCTGGCCGTCTCGGGCGCTGTCGTCGGCTACGGCACGACCGAGCGGTCCGCCCGCCTGGACGCCGTGGTCCGCGCCGCGCACCGGCTGGCGCCCGACAACGCCGTGGTGGGCGCGGATCCCGTCCACGCGCTCGGTCTCGCGCTGCGCACCGCCGCCCGGTCCCTGCCGGGCTCCCCGGTCGACCCGGACGAGTGGCAGACCGACCCGACCGCGCGGCGGTGGTGGAAGGCGGTGGTGCTGCGGTTCGCACTGCCCGCCGAGGTGGCGGTGGACCGGCTCGGCGACGGGGTGGTGCGGGCGGTCGTCCGCGCGGGTGGCGCGGAGCTGTCCTGGGCGGTCGAGGCGACCGCCGCCGACGCCGTGGCGTTCGCGGCGATGGCGGTGGCGGGCCGTGCGCAGGCCGGAGGGTCGGAGCCGGTGGTGCTCTCCGGCGCGTTCCCCGTGGAGGAACCGAGCACGGCGGACGTCCCGTGGACCGACCGGTCCTGGCACTGGCCGCACGGGCTGCGTGACGCGGAAGACGCGTTGCAGCGCCGGTTGGCGGAACTGTCGGGCGGCGCGGAGGTCAAGCCGGTGGCGTTGGGCCCGGTCCTGCACGCGGCCGGTCTGGCGGCGTTCGCGGTGCCGGAGGTGAGCCGGTGAACGTGGTGTCGTTGACCGCGTACACGATCGGCGACCTGCGGCGCGTCGGCGCGGACGGCGCGGTGCTGCCGATCCGGTACGACGGCGCGGTGACGTTGGTGGGTCCGGTCGTCGGAGGCGGTCCTGGGGTGTGCCTCGGCTGCGCGGAGGACATCCGGCTGGCCGCGCAGGGTGCCGCTGTGCCGCGTCGTGACGAGGGCGTGCGGTTGGGTGGCGTGCCCTCCCCGGTGCACGGCCCGCTGGTGGACGCGTTGACCGAACTCGTGCTGGCCGACCCGGACGCCTACCGCGACCGCGTGCTGGCCGTCCGCACGGACCTGGGCGCGGTGACCGAGCACCGGGTGCGGCCCCGTCCCGAGGGCTGCCCGGTGTGCGGGCCGCTGCCCGACGACACCGCCGAAGCCGCGGTCGTGGTCCGCGAACCCGTGCCCGTGCCGCCGGGGGCGCTGCGCGGTCCGAACCCGCTCACCGGTGGCGACGCCGTGCGCGACGCGCTGGTCGACCGGCGGCACGGACCGGTCGACCGGCTGTCCCGCGTCGGCGACGCGCCGCTGCCCGCGGTGAGCGCGCGGATCGTGGGCGACGACGGACCGCAAGCCGGTTTCGGTCGGACGGCCACGTTCGGCGAGTCCGAGCGGGTGGCGTTGTTCGAGGCGGTGGAACGGCTCGCCGGGATGCGTCCCCGGCGCACCCGGACCGTGCTGGAGGCGTCGTTCGCCGACCTGGGTCCGGACCGCGCGGTCGAGCCGACCCGCTTCGGGCTGCCGGACTTCCCGTCGCCGGGCGTGGTGCCCTACACCCCGGAGGTCCGCACGCGCTGGGTGCACGGGTGGTCCTACTCGCGCGGGACCACCGTGGCGGTGCCCGAGCACGTCGTCTACTGGGGCGGCACACCCGGGCCGCGGTTCGTGAACGAGACGTCCAACGGGTGCGGCACCGGCAACAGCCTCACCGAAGCCGTGCTGCACGGGCTGTTCGAGGTCGCCGAGCGGGACGCGTTCCTGATGGCGTGGTACCAGCGGACGCCGTTGCGCGGCGTCGTGGTGCGCGACGGGCTCGCGCTGCACCTGTCCGACCGGCTCGAACAGCTCGGCTACCGGCTGGAGTGCTACGACGCGACCAACGACCTGGCGGTGCCCGCGGTGCTCGCCCTGGCCCGGCACACCGGTGACGGGCCGTCCCCGCGGGCGTTCTTCGCGGCGGGCGCCGGGGTGGACCCGGACGCCGCGGTGCGGTCCGCGGTGGTGGAGGTGGCGGTGGACGTCGAGTCGGCCGCCCGGCGCGCCCACGCCGACCCGGAGGAGTACGACCGGGACCGGCTGCTGCGGATGCTGCGCGAACCGGACCTGATCCGCACGATGGAGGACCACGTGACGGTCAACGGCCTGCCCGAAGCCGCCGACCGCTACGACTTCCTGCGACCTGGCGACCCGGTGGCGCCGGCCGCGCCCGACGTGCCGCGGCACGACCTGGACGCGTTGCTGGAGCACTACGTGACCGCGTGGGCGGCGTTGGACCTGGAGGTGATCGCGGTGGACCTGACCGACCCGGTGGTGCGCGACGACCTCGGCCTGCACACGGCGAAGGTCGTCGTGCCGGGCACCCTGCCGATGACGTTCGGCGAGCGCGACCGCCGCACCCACGGCATACCGCGCCTGCGCCCGACCGGCCCCCTGCTACCCCACCCGTTCCCGTGACCGCCGCCGACGCCCCGAGCGCCGACCCGGTGCCGGCGGCCACCCCACCGACCACTCGCACCTCACCGCCCACCACCGACTCCGCGCCCGCTGCCCAAACGCCACCCGCTCCCACCGCGCCACCCGCCACCCACACGCCGACCACCGCCACCGCTCCGATCGCCGCCACCACACCGCCTAGCGCCCACGCGCCCACCGGCGCCAACACCTCTCCCGAGGCGCCACCCGCCGGCACACCGGCCGCCGCCGACGCGCTCGCTGCCGCGTACCGGCACGGCCCCGGTCGGGCGATCACCTCGGTTCCGCAACCGAACCCAACGCCTCCCCCGCCCGGACCGCGGGTGGCGTTGACCGGGCTGGCCCGTTTCGGCCGGTTCGGAGCGGCGTTGGCGCACCTGTTGACCGACGTGGCCACGCCGCAGCGGTGGGAGCCGTGGAACCCCTACAACGACCACCGGGCGTACCCGTCCGCCAGGTCGGCGTTCGCGGTGGACGTCACGCTGGTCGTGGACGGTCGGTCGTGGCTGCTGGACCCGGCTCGCCGGGCGCTCGTCGGCGGCGCGCCCGAACGGCTCGGCACGTGCGCCCGGCTCGACCTCGTGCGCCGTCCCGAGCGCTTCTCCGCCGGGTACGGCGACTTCACCGACGTGCTGGTGGAACTGGAACTCGGGCACCTGCTCGCCGCCCTGGCCGACCACGCGGCACGGCTGGGGCTGCGGGCACACTTGGCCGGCGAGGGCGTCGTGGTGTGCTCGGATCACGAGACCGGCGCACGGGTGCGACCGCCGGTCCGCAGTTCCGGGATGGGGCCGCGCGGAGTCGCCGCCGATCCACGACCGCTTCCCGCCTCGGCGTTCCACGCGGTCGTCGCCGCCGTGCCACGCCTCCCGCACCTCCGGCACCGGTTGGGGGTGCACAACGTCGAGGGCGTGCCGGACGGCTGGTACGACCCCGATCGGCTGGTCACGGCGGGACCGGTGGTGGCGCGGCTCAGGGATGCCTTCAGGCACCCGCCGGAGGTAGTGGACATCGGCAGCGCGAACCTGGCCCTGGTGATCACCGGCGATCCGGCGGCGGCGATCGCCGACACCGGGCCCGACGGCTACCGGGCACTGCTGCGCGCGGCCGGTTCCGCCGCCCAGCGCGTCTGCGCGACCGCGGCGGAGGCGGGCCTGTTCTGCCGCCCGTTGCGCAGCCTGCACGACGAGGAGTTGGAGGCGCTGGTGCGGGCGCCTGCCGGGCACAGCGTCCTCTACCTGCTCGTGGCGGGCCGGCCGCGGGCCACGGGGTTCACCTACGACCTCAGCCCGTTGGAGGAGCTGCCGTGACGTGGACCGCGCTGCACGTGCGGCTGTCGTGGCGGGTCGAGCACGTCGACGCGTTCATCGCCGACGTGCTCGCGCCCGCGATGGCCGAGCACCGGGCCGCCGGCCGGATCGCCGACTGGTTCTTCCTTCGCTACTGGCGGACCGGCCCGCACCTGCGCGTGCGGCTGCGTGACGCCGCCGGGCACTCGGACGCGATCGCCGAGGAATTGCGCGCCTTGGTCGCGGCGGCGGGCCACCCCGAGGTGGAGGTGGACCCGGACAGCTACCACGCCGCCCTCGGCACGACGGGCGAGGACCTGCTGCCGCACGGCGACGTGCGCGAGGCGCCGTACGAACCGGAGGTGGAGCGCTACGGCGGGCCGGCCGCGATGCCGATCGCCGAGGAGGTCTTCTGCCGCAGCACGGACGTCGCGGTCGCGGTGCTGCGCGCGGCCCGCGCACCGCGCGCCAAGCTCAGCGCCGCGGTGGAACTGGTGATGGCCACGACGTCCGCGTTGGGACTGGACCGCCCGGCGGCGGCCTCGTGGCTGCGCACGCTGGCCGCGTCCTGGCGGATGGGCCGCGAACCGGCTCCCGCGCCGAGGATGTCCTCCCACTCGGCCGCACACCGGTTGCACGCCACCGGAGCGGCGCGGTTGAGCGCCCGGTGGGACCGCGTCGACTCCGCACCGACCGGGGCGGTGGCGTACTGGATGCGGCAGGTGCGCGCCGACCTGCCGCAGCACGTGTGGGGGTCCCAGCTCCACATGCTGCTCAACCGCCTGGGCATCGGTCCCGACGAGGAGCGCACGATCTGCTGGCTGGTCGCGGCCACCGCGCTCGCTCCGACGGGCGTCGCCCGGTTCCACGCCGACGGCGCCGACGCGCCGGACCGCCGGTACCTGGAGGCGAGCAAGTACCGCCCGGACGTCGACGAGCAGCGACCGCGCAAGGACAGCTCCCACGACCGACCCGCGCTCCAACCGTGGCAACAGGCGGTGCGGCTGCCGGAACCACCCGACACCCCGGCGTCGCTGCGGCAGGTCCTGCGCGACCGGCGCACCGGCCGGGGCGACGCGCTGCGGGGACCGCTGGACGCCGCGCGGTTGGCGGCGCTGCTGTGGACCGCGCACGGCCGGTTGCCCGACGGCAGGCGTCCGCACCCCAGCGCCGGCGCCCGCTACACCGCGCGGCTGCGGCTGGCGGCGTGGTCCGTGGACGGCCTGGAGCCGGGTCTCTACGACGTGGACGAGGGCGACCGGCGATTGGTGGCGGTGGCGCCCGCGCCGAGGGTCGAGGACGTGGAGCGCACGTCGAGCTGGTTCGGTCCGGGCGCCGCTCTCACCGGGGGCGTGGACATCGCCACCGCACCGGCGCTGCTCGGGCTCTACGCGCGGATCGGCGACCTGCGCCGCGACTACGGGCTGCGGGCCGTGCGGTTGGGGTTCGCCGAGGCCGGTCACCTGGCGCAGAACCTGGCCCTGGTCGCGGCCGGCCTGTCGTTGTCCCTGGGGCTGCTCGGCGGGTTCTACGACGACCTCGCGCACGACGTGTTCCTGCTGGACGGCGTGGACGACACGTTGGTCTACCTGCTGCCGGTCGGGGCCTCCTGAGGTCGGAGGCGCCCGGAACCGGAAGCGGGTCACACCCTCAGGTCACGGCTTGGGCGCGAGGGTGATGAACCGCCGTTGCCACAGCGCCAGGATCTCGGCGCGCGCCTCGTCGGTCAGCTCGCCCGCAAGCGAGGCGATCGTGGCCTTGCCGTCGACGGCGGCCAGCAGGTCGAACACGGCCGGTGACACGGTCGTCGACGGGCCGAACGAGTAGTTCAGGTAGATCTCGCCGCTCACCTCGTCGCCCGGCTGCCAGTCCTTGCGCAGCCGGGTGTCCGGGCGGAACGCGGGCACCAGGTCGTCCAGCGCCCGCACCACCGGTTCCCGTCGCCGGACCAGGAAGTCCTCGACCACCAGCACGTCGATCTCCGTGGTCAGGTAGCAGGTCAGCGCGTCGTGCACGGACTGCACGATCGGCTCGGCGTTGTTGTTGAACGACGTGTTGAGCAGCACGGGGGTGCCGGTGAGCTCGCCGAACCGGGCGATCAGCCGGTGGAAGCGGGCATTGGCCTCCGGCGTGACCACCTGGACCCGCGCGGTGCCGTCGACGTGGGTCACCGCGCCCAGCTCGGCCCGGCGGTCCTCGTGGACGTGCACCACGAACGACATGAACCCGTGGTCCGCGGCGGTGCCGGTGAGGTCGAAGTAGGTGGCCGCGTCCTCCCGCGTGACGGCGGGGGCGAACGGCCGGAAGCCCTCCCGCTTCTTCACCATCGCGTTGATCCGGTCCCGGTTCTCCACCGGGCGGGCGTCGGCCAGGATGCTCCGGTTGCCCAGCGCGCGCGGCCCGAACTCCGAGCGCCCGTGCGCCCAGCCGACCACCGCGCCGCCCGCGAGCAGTTCCGCGGTCGCGTCGACGATGTCCGCGGGCCGCTCGACGTCCACGATCCCGCTCCACGCCGACAGCTGCCGCTCGACCTCCTCCGGCGTGCCGAGGTCGGGCCCGAGGCTCGAGTGGGTCATTCGGGCGATGCGGGTGGGCGGCGCGCCGAGGTGCTGGGCGGCGACGATGGCCGCGCCCTCCGCCGAGCCCGCGTCGTTGGACGACGGGTGGACGAAGACCTCCTCGAACAGGCCCGAGCGCAGGATCACCCCGTTGAGGCTGCTGTTGTGCGCGACGCCGCCGGTGAAGCACAGCCTCTTCGCGCCGGTCTGCCGGGCCCAGTGCGTGATCACGTGCATGGCCACGGTCTCCAGCATCTCCTGGAGCCCGGCGGCGAAGTCCTTGTGCTCCTGCGTCACCGGCTCGCCCGCGGTCCGGGACGGGTACCCGACCGCGAGGAACGGCGCCACGGTCGGGTTGATGTCCGGCAGGCCGGGGATCAGTTCGTAGCCGCCGTCGGGCAGCAGCGCGTAGAGGCCGCGGAACTGCTCCCGGTAGGTCGCCGGGTCGCCGTACGGGGCCAGTCCCATGACCTTGTACTCGTCGCCGAAGCCGTAGCCGACGTGGCCGATCGCGTCCTGGTAGAACAGGCCGAGCGAGTGCGGGACCGAGTAGGACCGCAGTTCCCGCATCTCGCCGTCCCCGGCGGCGAAGACCGTGGCGGAGGCGTCCTCGCCGCGGCCGTCCATGACCACGACCAGCGCGTCCGACATGCCCGACCGGGCGAACGAGGACCACGCGTGCGCGAGGTGGTGCCGCGAGAACACCACCCGGTCCGGGGCGAGGTCCCAGTCGAACCGGGTGCGCAGCCGGTCCAGGAGGAGGTCGACGCCGGAGCTGATCGGGTAGACGGGCGCCGACACCTGGTAGTTCCGCAGCCCCTGGTCGAGGAGCTCCTGGCTGAAGTAGTAGCCGACGGCGTCGACGTCCTGCGGTCGGACGCCGGCCAGGTCGAGGCAGGCGCGGACGGCCCCGGTCGGGAACCTGTTCGTCTTCTTGATCCGGTTGTACCGCTCCTCCTCGACCGCGGCGACGAGCTCGCCGTCGGCCACCAGGCAGGCGGCGGCGTCGTGCATGTAGCTCCGGAACAGGTCCGGTAACAGGTCGAAGTGTCCACTGATGCCCAACGTCAGCATGGCTCTCCCACTCCACTCGCGAGGTTCGGTGCTACTCGTCGTACGGTCGGGCTACCGGCCCAGCAGCTTCTCCAACGCCGCCGCGGCCGCGGGCGCCCCACCGCTGGAGCGGACGACCTCGCCCATCTCCGCCACGGCCGCCCGGTTGGCCGACGCCGCGGCCACCGCCGCGCGCAGCCCGGCCGGCGTCTGGTCCTCCAACGTGACCCCGAGGCCCAGTTCGGCGGCCCGTGCGGCGATGGCCCGCTGCTCCGGGATCTGGGGCACGGTCACGAACGGCACGTCGTGGTACAGCGACTCCATGATCGAGTTCATGCCCGCGTGGCTGAGGAACACCGAGGCGTGCCGCAGCACGGCCACCTGCGGCACGCGCCGGTGCGCCGAGACGTTCGCGGGCAGCGGTCCGAGCCGGGCGGGGTCCAGGTCGCCGATCGACATCACGACCTCCCACGGCTCGTCGGCGAACGCCTCGACGCACGCCCGGTAGAACTCGGGCCGCGAGTTGAACACCGTGCCGAGCGAGATCAGCAGCACCGGCGAGTCGGACTTCGGGGACCACTCCTCGGCTTCCTGCCAACTGCCCAGCGACGGCCCCACGAAGTGGAACCGGTCGTCGAACGTCTCGGCGGACAGCTGGAACGAGCGCGGCACGAACACCACGTTCATCGGCGCGACGTGGCCGAACATCAGGTTCGGGTCGTCCAGGAAGCTGAAGCCGGAGGCGAACTTCGCCATCCGCCCGATCGCCGCGACCAGCTGCGGGTGCTGGTGGTCGAACGACGGCGGCAGGTACACCTGCGTCGCCGAGAACCGCTCGTTCTCCGCGAACGTCGGCACCAGCGCCACCTCGGGCACGCCGAGCAGGTTGGCGAGCATCCGCCCGGTGAAGGTCACCGAGTCGTAGCAGACCACGTCCGGCCGGTCGGTCTCGAAGTGCGCGGCCAGCACCGGGAACGACACCTCGGCGTCGTCCAGGAAGTACTCCAGGGTCACGGCCAGCTGTTCGGCGGTGAACTCGCCGCGCGCGTCCAGGTCCGGCGGCAGCTCCGACGGCAGCACGACCGGCGTCGCGCCCGCCCTCGCCGCGCCGTCGGCGGTGGCGGGCCCGGTGGCGTAGCTGACCCGGTGCCCGCGCCGGACCAGCTCCTGCACCAGCGGCAGGGTGGGGTTGACGTGCCCGGCCGCGGGCGCGCTGACAAAGGCGATGTGCGCCATCAGATCTCGGCGAGGGAGCGCGCCGCGCCGACCGCGGGGTGCTTCGCCGACACCGTGCGGGACCAGTCGTTCCCGCTCTCACCGGACATCCTCGCCACCTCCCCTCCGTAAGCAGGCTTGTCGTAGCTCGTGATCGGCCGAGTCCACCGCGTGCCGGGCGGGGTGTGCGACCCTGCGCCGCGCCACCCGGAGCCCGGCGCCCGGCTCGGCAAGCCGTCCCGGACGTGGGCGGGGTCGACCTCAGTCCTCCTCCAGCACCACGGGCAACGCCTTGTGCCCGTTGGTGAAGAACGAGCCCAACGGTTCCAGCTCCGCGGGCGGTACGGCCAGCCGAAGGTTCGGGAACCGCTCGAACAGCGCCCGCAACGCCACCGTGGCCTCCATCCGCGCCAACGGCGAGCCGAGGCAGAAGTGCACGCCGTGGCCGAACGCGAGGTGGTCGCGCCGGGACGGCCGGGTGATGTCGAACGCCTCGGCGTCCTCGCCGTGCCGCGCCGGGTCGCGGCCGGCCGCGCCGAACGACACCAGGATCGCGTCGCCCGCGGCGATCCGCACGCCGTCGACTTCCACGTCCCGCACCGCGTACCGCAGCGGGAGGTTCGGCACCGGCGCCTGCCAGCGCAGCGTCTCGTCCACCACGTCGTCCCAGGTGCTCGTCCCGGCCGTGACGAGGTCGAGCTGGGACGGGTGCGCGGCCAGCCCGTGCACGGCGTTGTCGAGCAGGTTGACCGTGGTCTCGAAGCCCGCGCTGATGGTCAGCAGCAAGGTGTCCAGCAGCTCCTGCTCGCTGAGCCGGCCGCCGTCCTCCCCCTGCGCCGCGATCAGGTCGGTGGTCATGTCGTCACCGGGGTTCGCGCGCTTCTCCGCGACGAGGCCCTTCAGCAGCATGTACAGCTCGGCGGACGCGCCCTGCACGCCGTCCGGGTCGGCGTCGAGGCTGAACACCGCCTCCACCAGGCGGCGCAGGTCGCCACCGGTCCGCTCGGACAGCCCGAACAGGCCGCTGATCACCCGGATCGGCAGCTGGAACGCGAACTCCGCGCGCAGGTCCACGACCTCGCCGCGCGGCACGGCGGCCAGGCGGTCGATCAGGTCGGCGGTGATCTCCTCGACGCGCGGGCGCATGGCGTCGATGCGGCGCGCGGTGAACGCCTTGGCCACCAGCTTGCGCAGCCGGGCGTGGTCCTCGCCGTAGGCGGTGAACATGTTCTTCATCGCCACCCACATGATCAACGGCCAGTCGGGCGGGATCTCGCCGTTGCGCCACGCGGGCCAGTGCCGGTTGGCGTCCTTGGAGACGGCCGGGTCCAGCAGCACGGCTTTGACGGCCTCGTGGCCGGTCACCGCCCACGCGCCGATGCCGCCGGGCAGCTCGACCGGCGTGGTGTGACCGCGTTCGCGCAGGGTGGCCGCCTCGCCGAAGATGTCGCTCCCGGACGGGTCGATGGTGTACCGCTCGACCGGTGGGAGCTCGACCGACTGCGTCACGAACGTCGTGTCGCGCGTGGGCGGCTCGGTGACCTCCAGGAGCGCGGCGGTGAACCGGGAGCCCATGCCCAGGCCGATCACCATGATCGTGTCGCCGGGCTCGAGGCCGCCGTCGTTGAGCAGGTGGTCGACGCCGAGCAGCTGGTCGCACGGCCCGACGTGGCCGAGTTCGCGCAGGAACGGCCAGGTGGTGCGGTCCAGGTCGATGCCGAGCGGTTCCAACACCACGACCTGCAGCTGCGCCAGCCCCAGGCCCGTGATGACGAACCGGGTGATGTCGGCGATCGCCACGTTGGCTTCCTTGGCGGCCTGCTCGACCGCGTTGACCAGCGCCTCGCTCATCAGGGTCAGGTAGGGCGCGAGGCCGGTGACCTCGATGGGCGTGCGGTTGCGGTGCCCGAGCGGGTCGGGGATGGACGGGGTGGCCAGGACCTCCATCTGGGTGGCGGAGCTGTTGGCGGTGGCGACCAGGCGTGCCCGGCCGCCGTCGCGGGTGAGCACGGCGGACGCGGCGCCGTCGGCCAGGAAGATGCCGACGGTGGGCTGCCAGCGCTCCCAGCGCGGCGGCAGGAACCGGGCGGTCGCGGTGACCAGGGTGGCGGTGGCGGACCGGTCGGCCACCAGGTGGGCGGCGGCGGCCTGGAGCGCGGCCGACCCGCCGTTGCTGGTCGCCTCCACCTCGAACACCAGGGCGTGGCCGAGGCCGAGGACGCGCTGGAGGTGGCACGAGGACGCCATGTGGTCCTGGTGGTCCATCTGCGCGTAGGCGGCCATCGCGATGTCGGCGCCGGTCAGCCCGGACTGGCGCAGGGCGCCGATCGCCGCCCGCACCGCCATGGCGTGCTCGGTCAGGTCGTCGGACCGGGTGAACGAGGTGAAGTCGGACAGCGCGAGCAGCCGCCGCATGGTGTCGGTGTCGGGCACGGCGTCCGTCGCCTGCGTGCGCGGCGGCAGGTAGTGCCCGGTGCCGCCGATGAACACGTCATCCCAGATCATGGACGTCCCTTTCCCTGAGTTCGGACAACCCGGCGCCGTACCCGCGGAAGTCCGTGAGCCAGCTGCTGATCGCCAGCGCGGTGGAGGCGGAGTGCTGTTCCAGCACGGAGAAGTGGGGGGGGGGGGGGGCGGCGCCCGCCGCGGGGGTGTTCCAACCCCCCCCCCGGTGCGGCCGCGGGGCCTATTCCCGCGGGGGCCGGGGGGGGCCCCCCCGCCCCCCCCCCGCCGTGCAGCACCACCGCCG
>NZ_JBFAMT010000084.1:0-25095 GCF_040656635.1 Actinosynnema sp. NPDC049800
TGGGCTGGAACCGCCCCCTTGATACGTGTGGTAGCCCGTAGGGAGGTCGGTGGGATGACACGAAACCCGACCAACAACGGACCCGCCGCCGAACCGCCCACCCCGCCGTCATCCTGCTGATCTGCCCGTCCGGCGAGGACTCTTTCGCTCTTCAACGCCCTTACCCCGATCGGAGTAACACCCCTCCACCTCCAGGCGACCTCATCAGTGGCACCACTCTGGAGGCAACCCATGACTTTCCGTAATCGCCGCAGGCGGATCGCCATCACCGCCGCGCTCGCACTGACCACCCCACTGCTGGCACCACTGCTCCTGACCGGTCCTGCCGTCGCCGATCCCAACAACAACTCACCGGCCAAGCTCACCAAGGCCGTCACGCTCGACGGCGTGCTGCGCCACCTCGACGCGTTCCAAGCCATCGCCGACACCCACGGCGACCGGGCCGCCGGCAGGCTCGGCTACCAGGCGTCGGTCGACTACGTCGTCGACACGCTCACCACCGCCGGGTACGAGCCGACCGTGCAGCAGTTCGACTTCCCCTACACCGAGGAGAGGTCCGAACTCGAACAAGTCGCACCCACCCCCACCACCTACGTCGCCGGCCGCGACTTCACCCGCAACAACTTCACCCCGACCTTCATCGGCGAGGCCACCGCACCGGCCTACCCGGTCGACGTCGTCATCCCGCCCGGCCCGACACCGAACTCCAACAGCAGCGGCTGCGAGGCCGCCGACTTCTTCGGCTTCCCGATCGGCGGCATCGCGCTGCTGCAACGCGGCACGTGCGGCTTCGCCCAGAAGGTCCTGAACGCCCAGGCCGCGGGCGCCTCCGGCGTCGTCCTGTTCAACGAGGGCCAGCCGGGCCGCACCGGCCTGTCCACGCCGATCGGCGACACGCCCGGCCTCGCGATCCCGGTCGTCTTCGCCACCTACGCGGTCGGCGAGGCGCTCGCCACCAACGCTCCCCGGATCGTCCGGGTGAAGGTCGACTTCTTGTCCGACACGCGCACCGCGTGGAACGTGTTCGCCGAGTCGCGCGAGGGGTTGGCCGACAACACGGTGATGGCCGGCGCCCACCTCGACAGCGTGCAGGACGGCGCCGGGATCAACGACAACGGCACGGGTTCCGCCGCGCTGCTGGAGACCGCCGTCCAGATGGCCAAGGTCAAGACCAACAACCTGGTCCGGTTCGCGTGGTGGGGCGCCGAGGAGGAAGGCCTGCTCGGCTCCGAGCACTACGTCGCCACCCTGCCGCAGGCCGAGCTGGACCGGATCGCGCTGTACCTGAACTTCGACATGGTCGGCTCGCCGAACTACTTCAACGGCGTCTACGACGGTGACAACTCCAGCGGCACCGCCCCGCCCGGCTTCATCCCGCCGGGCTCGGCGGAGATCGAGGACGTGTTCGAGAAGTTCTACGCCGACCGCGGCGTGCCGTCGGAGGACACCGAGTTCTCCGGCCGGTCCGACTACGGCCCGTTCATCCAGGTCGGCATCCCGGCCGGCGGCCTGTTCACCGGCGCCGAAGGCACCAAGACCGCCGCCCAGGCGGCCCGCTACGGCGGCGTCCCGGGCGCCGCGTTCGACCCGTGCTACCACCAGCCGTGCGACAGCCTCACCCCGGTGGACGACGGCGCCGACCCCGCGCTGTACGCGCAGCTGGACGCCGCCTACGACCTGCGCGGCAACGTCAACGCCGTGGCTCTCGACGTCAACTCCGACGCCGTCGCCACCGCCGTCATCACCTTCGCCTTCGACACCTCGACCGTGAACAGCGTGCGCTCACCGGGCAAGTCCCACGGCTCTTCTTCGGTGCGCATCACTTCTTGACCTCACCGAACACCGAACACCGAACACCGAACACGATCACCGATCACCGGCTTGACCTCACCGATCACCGATCACCGCCCGCCGGCGGCACGGTGTGCTTGCGAACGTGCTGGAACAGCAGGTTCGTCTGCACCTCGCTGACCTCCCGGCGGGTGGTGAAGCGGTCGAGCACCAGGCGTTGCAGGTGGGCCGTGTCCGACACCGCGACGTGCACCAGGAAGTCCTCCGGCCCCGCCACGTGCGACATCGCCAGCACCTCCGGCAACGTCAGCACGTAGTCCATGAACGGCTCCACGATCGCCCTCGTGTGCGGCCGGACCCGCACCGCGATGATCGCCTGCACCGGTCGTCCCACGGCGGCCAGGTCGACCTCCGCGTGGTAGCCGGTGATCACGCCCCGCTCGCGCAGCGACCGGTGCCGGACCACGCACGTCGACGCGGCCACGTTGACCCGGTCCGCCAGGTCCTTGTTGGGCAGCCGAGCGTCCTTCTGCAGCTCCTGCACGATCGCCGCGTCCACCGAATCCAGCACCGCAAATCCCTCCCGTCACCGAACAGCCTGCGGAACCTACCCCTATCTGCCGACGATAAGTCCAAGATTCGCGCATGACCCGGTTGCGAACGACGGCGGTGCACGGTGGGCGCGACGATCTCGCCGACCTGGGCGTGCACGCCCTGCCGATCGACCTGTCCACCACCTACCCGATCCCGGACCAGGCCGAGGGCGGCCACGCGCTGCAACACCTCGCCGAGGGCGCGGCGCACGCCGCCTCGCCGGTCTACTCCCGGCTGCACAACCCGACCGTCGCCCGGTTCGAGCGGGCCCTGGCGACGCTGGAAGGGACGTCTGCCGCCGTGGCGTTCGGCAGCGGCATGGCCGCGGTGACCGCCGTGGTGCAGGCCGCGTGCGTGCTGACCGGCAAGCCGCACGTGGTCGCCGTGCGCCCGATCTACGGCGGCACCGACCACCTGCTGTCGTCCGGTCTGCTCGGCGTGCGCACCACCTACGCGACGGCCGACCGCGTCGCCGGCGCGATCACCCCCGACACCGGCCTGGTGGTCATCGAGACACCGGCCAACCCCAACCTGGACCTGCTCGACATCGCCGCGATCGTCGCGCAGGCGGGCGACGTCCCGGTGATGGTGGACAACACGTTCGCCACGCCCGTGCTCCAGAACCCGGCCGCCCTCGGCGCCACCTACGTGCTGCACTCCGGCACCAAGTACCTCGGCGGGCACGGCGACGTGCTCGGCGGCGTGGTGGCGTGCGCCGAGGAGCGGGCCGGGGCGCTGCGCCAGATCCGGATCATCACCGGCGCGGTGCTGCACCCGCTGGGCGGCTATCTCATGCACCGCGGCCTGGCCACGCTGCCGCTCCGCGTCGAAGCGGCCCAGCGCAGCGCGATCGAGCTGGCCGCCCGGCTGGACTCGCACCCCGGCACCGGCCTGGTCCGGCACCCGAGCCTGCCCGGCGCCGACCCGGCCGGCCTGATCGGCACGCAGCTGCGCGGTCCGGGCGCGGTGCTGGCGTTCACCACCCGTGAAGACCCGACCGCGGTCGTGCGCAGGCTCGAGCTGATCACGCCCGCCGTGAGCCTCGGTTCGGTCGACACGCTCATCGAGCATCCCGCCGCGCTGACCCACCGACTCGTGCCCGACACCGCGCGCGAGGCGTCCGGCGTGCCCGCCAACCTCCTGCGACTCAGCGTCGGCCTGGAGGACGTCGAGGACATCTGGGACGACCTCGACCGCGCCCTGTCGGGACCGGACCGCTCCCTCTCCTCGCCTGACCGGTCCCTTTCCGGACATTGTGAAGAGGGTTACATCAAGTCTTCCTCAAGCGATTTCCGAGAACCGGCCGCCAGCCACTAACGTTTTGCCGTCATGGTGTGGACCGGGCGCGCGCAGTCGGCCGCCGTCGAGTGCCCCAATCGGGCCGATCGGCAGCCGGACCTGCTACAACAGGCCACCGCGCGTCCCGGTTCGCGCCATGTCGCGAAGCCGGTGGTGAATGCCGAAGTGGCGTGGCTATTCGGCTTTCCGAATTCCGTCGCGCGAACCCGCACCCACCCCGACCGGACCAACCCGGACCCGACCGGACCAATGCGGACCCGACCGGACCAACCCGGAGCCGGCCGGACCGGACCAAACCCGGACCCGGACCCGGACCCGACTCGTGTGGACAGGCCCGGCCCGGCGGTCGGATCGCGTTCCCGCTTTCCCCGTGCTCGCCGCGCCGTCCTCCGCTCCGCGGTGCGGGCGAGCCGCCTGAGCCCGTCGTTCGACGGCCCACCAGGCCGCCGAACGGGTCGCGGTGCGCGACTGGCGCGCCGCGGGAGGACCGAACGGCCGGGCGGGTGCCACGAGCACCCGTCCGGCCCGGTCACCTAGGCTGGTGGCAGTTCACCTAGGAGGAAACCCAGCCGTGTCCGTCGTCGGTGTCCTCGCCCTCCAGGGCGACGTCCGTGAGCACCTCGTCGCGTTGGCCGAGGCCGACGTGCTCGCCCGTCCGATCCGCCGGCCCGAGGAGTTGGCCGAGGTCGACGGCGTGGTGCTGCCGGGCGGCGAGTCGACGACCATCAGCCGGCTGCTCGCCACGTTCGACCTGCTCGAACCCCTGCGCGCCCGGATCAAGGAGGGCATGCCCGCGTACGGTTCGTGCGCCGGGATGATCCTGCTGGCCGACCGCGTCCTGGACGGGCGGCCCGACCAGCACCAGCTCGGCGGGCTCGACATCGTGGTGCGGCGCAACGCGTTCGGCAGGCAGGTCGATTCCTTCGAGGCCGAACTCGACTTCACCGACGTGGGCGAGGTGCACGCGGTGTTCATCCGCGCCCCGTGGGTGGAATCGGCGGGATCGGACGTGGAAGTACTCGCCCGGGTGCCCGAAACGGAAGACGCCGGAGAGGCCGCCGGTAGGATCGTCGCGGTTCGGCAGGGGCACGTGCTCGCCACCTCGTTCCACCCGGAACTGACCGGCGACGGGCGGGTGCACCGCCTTTTCGTGGACATGGTCCGTGCCGCGGGCTGAGTATTCGACGGAGGAAAGATGAGCGGCCACTCAAAGTGGGCGACCACCAAGCACAAGAAGGCCGCAATCGACGCCAAGCGCGGCAAGCTCTTCGCGCGGCTGATCAAGAACATCGAGGTGGCGGCCCGCACCGGCGGTAGCGACCCCGACGGCAACCCCACCCTGTACGACGCCATCCAGAAGGCGCGGAAGAACTCCGTGCCGCTGGACAACATCGAGCGCGCCCGCAAGCGCGGCGGTGGCGAGGAGGCCGGCGGCGCGGACTGGCAGACCATCATGTACGAGGGCTATGGCCCCAACGGCGTGGCGGTGCTGGTCGAGTGCCTGACCGACAACCGCAACCGGGCCGCGTCCGAGGTCCGCACCGCGATGACCCGCAATGGCGGCTCGATGGCCGACCCGGGCTCGGTGGCCTACATGTTCACCCGCAAGGGCGTGGTCATCGTGCCGAAGGGCGACCTGTCCGAGGACGACGTCCTGATGGCGGTGCTCGACGCGGGCGCGGAGGAGGTCAACGACCTCGGCGAGAGCTACGAGGTCGTCTCCGAGGCCGGTGACCTGGTCGCGGTGCGCAAGTCCCTCCAGGACGCCGGGTACGACTACGAGTCGGCGGAGGCGAACTTCCTGCCGTCGGTCACCGTGCAGCTGGAGGCCGAGGGCGCGCGGAAGATCTTCAAGCTGATCGACGCGCTCGAGGACTGCGACGACGTGCAGAACGTGTTCGCGAACTTCGACGTCTCCGACGAGGTGATGGCCGAGGTCGACTGAGCCCCGGCTCTGGACCAGACCTCCTGATCGGTTTGAGCGGAACCCTGGACCGGACCTGTGGACCGGACCTGTGGACCGGACCTGTGGACCGGACCTGTGGACCGGACCTGTGGACCGGACCTCTGGGCTCGTCCTGGACCCGAACCCCGACGGCCCCGTGTCGGCAAGCTGCCGCCGCGGGGCCGTCGCCGTGGTGAGCTGTCGTCCGTCCGAGGCACGTCGTGGCCGTGCTTATGCGGGGTTGACGCCGGCAACGGGCACAATGGCCGGGTGTCGAACCCCTCCGCCCCCTCCGTCCAGGACATCAACCTGCGCAACTGGCTGTTGACGCAGGCCGAGCAGCACGGTCACGCCGTCGTCACCGTGCCCGAGGACGACGAAGGCGCCGGCTACTCGTTCTCCGTCGGCGCGTGGCGGCGGTTCGGCGTCGCCGAGGCCGTGGTCCTGGGCCTGCCACCCGAGCACGCGCAGGTGCTCATCCGCGCGTACGTCGACCGCGCCAGGCGTGGCGAGCGGTTCGCGCCCGGTCGGCTCTACTACGACTTCCTGGACGGCGTGCCGGTCACGTTCGAGCGCGTCTTCAAGGGCTTCTACCCGGAGTTCTTCGGCAGCGCGTTCCTGCTCTACGGCAAGGGCGACTTCGCCGCCCTCCAGATCATCCTGCCGACCGCGGACGGCAAGTTCCCGTGGCACCACGACGCGCCGATGGGCTTCGGCGACTGGCAGCTGCTGCTGACCGAGAGCGGCCGGCCGGAGAGCTGGGAGCCGGGCGTCACCGGTCCCTGACCCGTCGCTGAGCGACTCCACCAGCACCCCATCAGCACTGTTCGGCACCGTTCGGGCCCCGCCGCACCACGCGGCGGGGCCCGACGTCGTTGTCCGGGAAATGTTGTCAGGGCATCGCCCACCGACCGCTGACAACGTCCGAGGACTATCAATGGCCTGTGCGTCGATATGTCGGGGGCTACGCACACGCTAGGGGGAGGCACGCCCCGTCCCGCGTAGTCGGGGAGCTGCGCGGGGCGGGACGTGCGCGACGAGGCTTGGCCACGGGGGCCCCGCCCGTGCCAAGGAATAGGCCGTGGGGGAGAGCCTCCGATGGGCTCTCCCCTCGGTGCCCGCGCTATTGCGCGCCCAACCGCCACCGGGCCGTCATCGGGTCATCCCCGAAACAGCCGCCTCCCGCGTCCCCTACGTCACCGCCCGCAGCGTCCCCGGCGGCACCGCCCACCGCGTCCCCAACGGCACCGCACCGAGTCCGCCGCGCATCGCCCACCGCGTCCGCTACGGCGTCCGGCCGAGCATCGCGACGAGCCTGGTCTGCGGGTCCGCGTTGTCGGGCACCGGCACCGGCGGGTCGAACAGCCCGCCCGCCGCCCACGCCTCCACGTTCGGCTCCATGTACTCCAGCACCGCCTCGGCCAGGTCCGGGTCGATCCGCTCGTCCGCCCCGATCGCCCGCGCCAGGTCCCAGGCGTGCACGGCCAGGTCGGAGGTCATCTGCCAGCCGTACTCGACCGCCGTCGCCTTGCCGTAGCTCAGGTGCACGGGCTTGAGCAGCGCTTTCGGCGCGATCCACGCCTCGCGCGCCGCGGCCGCCGCCAGCACCCACGAGTGCAGCGGGTCGTGGCCGAGCTGGTCGCCGTCGAACCGGTCGCCGACCTGCTCGATCGTGCAGCCGGCCAGCAGTTCCGGCGCCCACAGCTGCTCGTGGACCAGGTGGTTGACCAGGTCGTGGACCGACCACTCCTTGCAGGGTGTGGCCCAGTCCCACTGCTCGGGGCGCACCAGGCGCACCCGCGAGTCGAACTCCGTCATCGCGCGTCCGTGAGCCTCGATCAGATCCACCCCACGAGTGCACCAAACGTTGAACCGGAGCGCACCCCGAGCCTGTGCGATAGGCCACTCGGACGTATCGCGGTTTCATTCCGTACACCCGTACGGCGTAATGTGGCCGGGTCTGCCGACGGTGACATCGTTGACACAGGAGGAACCAGTGAGCGCCACGAGCGCCGTCTCCACCCCGCAGCGGGGCTTCTTCGGTCATCCCCGAGGACTGTCGACGCTGTTCTTCACCGAGCTGTGGGAGCGCTTCTCCTACTACGGGATGAAGGCGATCCTCGCCTACTACCTGTACCGGTCCACCGCCGAAGGCGGCCTCGGGCTCGACCAGAGCTTCGCGCTGTCCCTGGTCGCCATCTACGGTGCGTCGGTCTACATGTCCGGCGTCGCGGGCGGTTGGCTGGCCGACCGGGTGCTCGGCGGGCAGCGGGCCGTGTTCTACGGCGGTGTGCTGATCATGTTCGGGCACATCGCGCTGGCGCTGCCGATCGGCCTGGCGGGCGTCTACACCGGGCTGATCCTGATCGTGCTCGGCACCGGTCTGCTCAAGCCGAACATCTCCACGGTCGTCGGCGGCCTGTACGACCGACAGGACCCGCGCCGCGACTCCGGCTTCACGATCTTCTACATGGGCATCAACCTCGGCGGCTTCCTCGCGCCGCTGGTGTGCGGGTTCCTCGGCGAGACCTACGACTGGCACCTCGGCTTCGGCGCGGCGGCGGTCGGCATGGCGCTGGGCCTGGTCGTCTACCGGCTCGGCCAACGGGGTCTCGGCGACTCGGCCTCCACGCCCCCGTTCCCGCTGCCCGCCGAGGAGCGCGGCCGGGTCATCGGTCGGATCGTGGGCGTGGCCCTCGGCTCGGTGGCCGTGGTCGCGTTGCTGGTCGTGCTCGGGGTGCTCGGCGCGGAGGGCGTGATCAACCTGATCAGCCTGCTGTCGGTGCTGCTGCCGATCGGCTACTTCACCGTGATGATCCGCAGCCCGCGCACCACGCCGGTGGAGCGGTCGCGGGTGATCGCCTACATCCCGCTGTTCATCGCGGCGGCGATGTTCTGGCTGCTGTTCGAGCAGAGCGCCACCGTGATCGCCGCGTTCGCCGACACCAGGGTCGACAACTCGTTCCTCGGGTGGGTGTTCCCGCCGTCGTTCATCCAGTCGATCAACCCGGTGATGATCATCGCGGTCGCGCCGCTGTTCGCGCTGCTGTGGGTGAAGCTGGCCAACCGCCAGCCCTCGACGCCGCGCAAGTTCGCCTACTCGTTGCTGCTGGTCGGGCTGTCGTTCCTGCTGATGATGATCGCCAGCCAGGGTGACCCGTCGGTGCGGGTGAGCTTCCTGTGGCTGGTGCTGATGTACCTGGTCATGACGTGCGGCGAGTTGCTGCTGTCGCCGGTGGGCCTGTCGGTGACGACGAAGCTGGCGCCGCGCGCGTTCGCGTCGCAGACCATGGGCCTGTGGTTCCTGGCCACGGCGGCCGGCTCGGGTGTGGGCGCGATCGTGGTGCGGTTCTACAGCGACGAGAACGCCGTGGCGTACTTCGGCGTGCTCGGCGCGGTGGCGATCGGCCTCGGCGTCGCGCTGGTCGTCGGCACGAAGTCCATCCACCGCTTGATGCGGGGCGTGGACTGATCTGACCCCGTTCGGTGAGGGGCGCGGCGTACGCCCCTCACCGAACGGTCATCCGGCCTCGGGCCGGGTCGGATCCCGCTGCTTGAACGCCCCGGCTACTTGAACGCCGCCGCGTTGCGCGCGGCCCAGTCGGCGAAGGATCCGGCCGGGCGGCCGAGGACCTGTTCCACGTCCGGGCGCACCCGCTGCTCGTCGGCGGTCGGCGTGCCGAGGACGTCGAGGGTGGCGTCCGCGACCCGCTCGGGCATGAACCGCAGCATCTGCGCCCGCGCCTCCTCGCGGGTCTGCTCGACGAACCGCACCGGCTCGCCCAGCGCGTCCCCGATCGCCGCGACCTGCTGCCGCGGCGAGACGGCCTCCGGCCCGGTCAGCACGTACGTGCGGCCGCCGTGACCCGCCTCCCGCAACGTCACGGCCGCGACGGCGGCGATGTCGTCCGGGTCCACGGCGGGCAGCGCGACGTCGGCGAACGGCGCCGCGGCCACCCGCTGCTCGCGGATCGTCGCGGCCCAGGCGAAGGCGTTCGAGTCGAACGCGCCGGGCCGCAGCACGGTCCACTCCAGCGCCGACCGCCTGACGGCGTCCTCCAGGTCGGGGGAGTGGCGCAGCGTCTCGACCCCCTGCGAGGACAGCAGCACCACCCGCCGGACGCCACCGGCTTGCGCGCGGTCGAGCACCTCGGCCACCACGCTCCCGTTGCCGCCGGCCGACATCCAGTCCCCGGACGTCAGCAGGAACAGCGACTCGGCGCCCTCGAACGCAGGCTCCAGCTCGGCCGGCCGCATGAGGTCCGCCCGCAGGTGGCGCACGCCCTCGGGCATGTCCCCCGCCGAGACCCCGCGTGACACTGCGGTCACCCGCTCGCCCGCCTCGACCAGCGCCCGCACCAGCGTCCGCCCGACGTTCCCGGTCGCACCGGTCACCACGATCATGATCACTCCCCGTTGGCTGACTCCTGCTTGCCCCGGGAAAGCTACTGTCCTCGGTATAGTAGGTACCTAGAGGAAAGTATCGGCGGAAGGGGCCTGTTGTGACCAGTGGCACACGCCGGGCGGCGGTCGACCCGGAGCAGGCCTGTCCGATCGCGCCGGTGGTGGACCTCGTGTTCAGCCGCTGGACGACCCCGATCCTGTGGGCGCTCAACGAGTTCGGCCGCCAGCGGTTCGTGGAGCTGTCGCGCCGCATCACCACGATCACGCCCAAGGTGCTCACGCAGCGGCTGCGGCAACTGGAGCGCGACGGGCTCGTCGAGCGCACCTATCACGCCGAGGTTCCGCCCCGCGTGGAGTACGAGATCAGCGAGCTCGGGCGGAGCCTGGCGCCGTTGTTCGCACACCTGGCCGAGTGGTCCGCGGTGAACCTGGAGAAGGTCGAGCGGGCCAGGCAGGACCACGACGCCAAAGAACACGTGGGTGGTCGCAGGAATCCGCATTAGTGCGGAAAGGACGCAACGACCCGCCGCGGCGGCGGTGCGGCGGGTCGACGCGCGAGTACAGCATGCACCACATTCCTGAGCCTCAGCTGATGATTTCCACGATCGGGTGGTGTTTCTTCACGCCAGTGGTGACCGGAAGCCTCGCCGCACCCCTGATGACGCGCGACGGGCGGCGGTGCACGCGGCCCGCCGCTTTCAGGTCCGGGAACCGGCGGAACAGGCCGCGCAGGGCCGCCGCGCCCTCCATCCGCGCCAGCCCCGCGCCGAGGCAGTAGTGGATGCCCGACGAGAACGCCAGGTGCTCCCGCACGTCCGCGCGACCGGGGTCGAACCGGTGCGGATCGCCGAACACCGCCGGGTCGCGGTTCGCCGCCGCCAGCATCAGCATGATCGGCGTTCCCTTGGGCAGCCGCGTGCCGGCGACCTCGGTCGTCTCGAACGGCACCCGCACCGTGTACTGCACCGGCGGGTCGTGGCGCAGCGTCTCCTCCACGACGGCGTCGGCGTAGCCGGGGTCGGCGAGCAACCGCTCCCGGACCTCGGGGTGCCCCAACACCTCCAGCACCGAGTTGCCGATCAGGTTGACCGTGGTCTCGAAACCGGCCACCAGCAGCAGTTCCGTCGTGGCGATCAGGTCTTCGCGGGTCAGGTCGTCGTGCGCCACCAACGCGGACACGACGTCGTCACCGCCCGGGTGCCGCCGCCGGTGCGCGATCAGGTCGTCCAGGAACGCCTCGAACTCCCGCAACGCCTGCTGCAACGCCTTGAGCCCGCGCAGGTCCCGCACGCCGTCGAGCGCGCCGACCAACGCGCTGCCCCACCGGGCGAACGTCGCGTGGTCCGCGCCCGGCACGCCGAGCAGGTCGGCGATCACCTGGATCGGCACCCTGGCCGCGAAGTCCCCGACGAGGTCGAACGTGCGCCGGTCGGCCACCTCGTCCAGGTACTCCTCGACCACCCGCTCCACGGTCTCCGCCTGGGCGCGCAGGCCGCGCGGCGTGAACCAGGGCGCGACCAGCCGCCGCAACCGCGTGTGGTCGGGCGGGTTGCGCACCAGGAACGACTCCTCGACGGGGTTCACCAGTCGCCGCCCGTCGAGCTGGACCGACGAGTCCACCGGCGACAGCGCGCCCGCCGACAGGGGCCCGAAACCGGGATCGCGCAGCAACCGGGAGCACAGCTCGTGCGAGGCGGTGAGGTACAGCCCCATCCTCGTCTTCACCAGCACGCCCTGCCGGCGCACCGACTCGTACACCGGGTAGGGGTCGCTGGTCGGGTTCTCCCCGAGCAGCCGGGCGGCGGGATCGCCGAGGAGGGCTTGCGCCCGGACGATGGTGCGCCCCAGGAACAGCAGCGTCGCGTTCTTCACCGTGGACGGCATGCCACCACGGTGGCCTGAACGCGAGAAAGGTTCAAGCTCAGGCGCGGCCCGGAAATCCGATCGCCGCACCGGACCCGCCGCAACTACGCTCCCGCCCGATGACCACCGTCCTCTGGCTCCTCGGCCCCTCCGGCGTCGGCAAGTCGACGGTCGGCTGGCACGTCTACCGCTCCCTCGACCGCGCGTCCTACGTCGACGCCGACCAGCTCGGCCTCTGCTTCCCGTCGTCCGCCGACGACCCCGAGAACCACGTGGTCAAGTCGAGTGCGCTGGGCGCGTTGTGGCCGGAGTTCCAGGGTTCCCCGCTCGTCGTCTCCGGCTTCCTCAACACCGTCGGGGAAGCCCGCCTCTACACCGATCGCCTGTCCGGCGCGGACGTCACGTTGTGCCGGCTGCGGGTGAACCGGGCGGAGCTGCGCGCCCGGTTCGTCGGCCGCGGGTGGCTCGTCGAGCAGGCGGACCAGGCGCTCGACGACGCCGACGCGTTGGAGCGCGCCGACTTCGCCGACTTCACCGTGGACACCGACGGCCGCGCGCCCGCCGACATCGCGGCCGAGATCCGGACGAGGTGGGCCGCGTGACCGTCCTGTGGATCGCCGGGCCGCGTGCCGTCGGCAAGTCGACGGTGGGCTGGGAGGTGTTCACCCGGCTCTTCGCCCGCACCAAGGCCGGGTACGTCGACCTGGCCCAGCTCACGTTCGCCACACCGCCGCTTCCCGCGGCGGCGAAGGCGCGGCGGTTCGACGCGGTCCGGCGCGTCTACCGGGACGCGGGCGCCCGGCACCTCGTCGTCACGGGCGAGGTGGAGGACCAGGTGCCGGAGGCGCAGCTGTGCTGGCTGCACGCGAGCCACGACCAGCTCGTGGCCCGCCTGCTCCTGCGCGGCGCGGGCCGGGGTCCGGCGATCCCCGGCGACGAGCTGCGCGGGCTGACCGAGGCCGACCTGCGCCGCCTGGCCGTCCCGACCGTCGCGCCGGCCGCCGACCTCGTGGTCGACACCGACGGCCGCGCGCCCGTCGACGTCGCGGACGAGATCATGGACCGGTTCTTCCCCGCTTGACCGTTCCTACGCCTGAACCGTTCCTGTGCCTCAACCGTTCCTGGTGCTGACCACCAGCTCCGCCAGCCGCCACGTGCCGCCGTCCGGCGTCCGCTGCGGCGTCCGCGCCAACGCCAGGTCGGGGAACCGTCGCAGCACGGCTGAAATCGCCACCTGCGTCTGCACGCGGGCGAACGCCGCCCCGAGGCAGAAGTGCGCGCCGTGCGAGTAACCGAGGTGCCCGACCGACGGCACGCGCGTGATGTCCAGCTCGTCCGGCGTGTCGTACACCCGCGGGTCGCGGTTGGCCGACACGATCGCCGTCATCACGGGCTGACCCTTGTCGATCACCACGTCGCCGAACGCCACCTCCTCCTTGGTGAACCGCGGCACGGTGAGCAGCTGCGGGCCGACCCACCGCGTCAGCTCCTCCACCGCGCGCGGCATCAGGCCCGGGTCCGCCCGCAGGGCGGCCAGCTGGTCGGGGTGGGCGAGCAGCGCTTCGAGGCCGTTGACGATGAGGTTGCTCGGCGTCTGCCCGGCGATCACCAGCTGCCACACCAGGGTGACCAGCTCCGCGTCGGTGAAGCGGTCGCCGTCCTCGTCCCGCACCCGCAGCAGCTGGGAGATCAGGTCGTCACCCGGTGACGTCCGGCGCAGCTCGACGGCCTCCAGCGCCCCCTCGACGATCCCCGGGATCGCGGCGACGAACCCCGGCCCGTAGCCGCTCACCACGGCCGCGCCGTACTCGCGCCACCGCGGCCGGTTCTCGGCGGGGATGCCGACCAGCTCGCAGATCACGTCCATCGGCAGCGGCCGGGCGAAGTGCTCCATGAGGTCCACCGCGTCGCCGTCCGGCAGGGCGTCGAGCAGCGCGGCCACGATCGCCTCGATCCGCGGCCGGAAGCCCTCCGCCCGACGCGCGGTGAACGCGGGCGCGGCCAGCTTGCGCAGCCGCAGGTGCTCGGGGCCGTTCATCTCGGACATCGTGCGCAGGTAGGGCTTGCAGTGCTCCGGGATGCCAGGCAGGCCCATGAAGCTGTTCGGGCTCAGCTCGAAGCGCGGGTCGGCGAGCATCGCCTTGGCGTCCTCGTGCCGGGTCAGGACCCACATGTCGCCCATGCCGGGCAGGGGCATCCGCGCCACGGGGCAGCGTTCGCGCGCCTGCCCGTAGGCGGTGAACGGGTCCAGCAGCACCTCGGGGTTGGCGGGGTCGATCTCGGGCACGGTCAACTCGAACCTCCGGATGTTCAGATCAGATGTTCTCATCATCTGAATGGTCACGGTATCTTGACCGTGCGACGCCTGGCAAACGGGGAGCGTGATGGTGCGGCTGAGCAGGGCGGAGGCGCAGGAGCGCAACCGGGCGCGGGTGCTGGACGCGGCCCGCGCGGAGTTCGTCGAACGCGGCTTCCGGGACGCCAAGATCGACACGATCGCGCGGCGCGCCGAGCTGACCAGGGGCGCGGTGTACTCGAACTTCCCCGGCAAGCGCGCCCTCTACTTCGCGGTGCTGGCCGACCTGGCGGAGCGCGAGACCCCGCCGGCCGACCCGCAGCGCGGACCGGACCGGCGGACCGCGCTCGGCGCACTGGCCCGCGCGTGGGTCACCTCGCTCAGCCACGACGCGCTGGCGCGGGACTTCCTGTCCGAGGTGGCCGCCGAGGAGGTGACGCGCCGGCCGTTCACGCAGTTGATGAAGCTGGACGCGGTGCTGCTCGGCCTTGCCCTGGAAGCGCTCGACCCGGTCGTGCCGCCGCCCGGCTCGCCGCCCCTCCGGGTGGTCCGCCTCGCCGAGGTCGTGCTCGCCACCCTGCACGGCGCGAGCGGCCTCGCCACCGCCGCGCCCGGTTTCCTGGAGCCGTTCGACGTGATCAGCGCGTGCGAGCGGCTCGCGGACCTGGAGCTGAACGACTGGTGGGCGGCGCCTCCCGGCGCGGCGGTGCTCCCGGAGGACCGGCCGTGGGCTCCGCCCGCCGTGGTCGACCTCGTGCGCGGCGACGAGGTGACGCCGGACGAGGACGGCGTGGTGGTCGTGCTGGGGCTCAACCGGCTGGCCGCCGTGGAGGAGGCGGTGCGGACCGCCGCCGGCCGCGTGACCCTCGCGATGGTGACCGGCACGCCGGGGGAGCTGGCGCCGTTGGCGCGGCTGGTGCTGGCGCGGTTGTGCGTCGGCCTGCGGCAGGCGTTCCCGGTCGCGGCGTGGCCCCGGCTGCGGGTGGTGTGCGACGAGACCGGGGCGCTGGCGGGCGCGGCGGGCGTGCCGTCGGTCAGCGACGAGACCGAGACCGCGATCCGCGTCGAGGGCGGCCGGGTGGTGGCGCGGGCCGAGGGCTCAGGCGCGGGTCACGCGGTCAGCTCCGGGGCGCGGGTGCGGACCTAGTCACGGTCCGCGTCACGGGCCTGGCGGCGGCCGGACGGCGTTCCAGGACCTTGCGGAAGTCGGCCGGGATCGGGGTGCTGCGCAGTTCCGGCGTGCCGAAGGAGACGTACCGGTTCCAGCCGGTGGCCACCGGCGTGCCGTCGACGTCCGCGTCGAACCCCATGGTCAACGTGGTCGTGCCCAGCGTCCGCACCCGGACCGCGATGCGCAGCAGGTCGTCGAACCTGGCCGGGTTGAGGTACCGGATGGAGGTCTCGGCCATCACGAAGTCGACGCCGTGCTTCTCCAACTCCTTGTAGGAGCCCAGCAGCGATCGCAGCGTCTCCACCATGGCGGCCTCGAAGAAGACCGCGTAGCGCGACGCGTGCACGATCCCCTGGCGGTCGCAGTCGACCGGGCGCACCCGCACCCGGTGCACGTGGGCAGGTCGGGCGTCAGCCATGTCGGCGATCCTATGGGGTCACCTGGACGGTGCGCGTCGGCCTAGCGGTGACTGCTCCGAGTGATGCCCCGACCAGCTGGCCCGCCGCGACCAGCAAGATCACCGACGTCGGCGACCACGCGGTGAGCAGCGCGCCGCCGCCCGCCGCGCCCACCGCGTACGCCCCGATCTTCAGGCTCGCGCCCGTGGTCGACACCTGGCCGAGCAGCGGACCCGGCGTGTACCGCCGGCGCGCGGTGATCGTCGCGGTCAGCACGGGCCCTTGCGCCAGACCGCTGACCAGCGCCAGGACCAGCAACGCCGGGAAGTGCGAGGCGAGCGGCCACAGCGCGAGCGTCACCCCGTACAGGGAGACCGTCGTGAACACGACCCGCTCCGGACGCCACCGCGGCAGCCAGCGGCGGACCGCCAGGATGCAGCCGATGGCGCCGACCTCGAACACCGCCCACACCACCCCGGCCTGGTCGCCGTCCACGCCGAGCCCGGCGACGTGCAGCGGCAATGCCGTGGCGAGCATGCCGACCGACCCGTACCCGACCACGGACGCGATCGTCGCGCCACGCAACGGCGGCGTGGTGACGAGGTGCCGCAGACCCCGCTCGACCGCCGCGCGCAGCGACGGGTGCTCGCCGGGCGGGTGCGGCGGCACGCGCAAGGTCAGCGTGCACAGCCCGCCCGCCAACGCCAGCGCGGCCACCACGGCCACCGCCGCGGCGGGTGACGCGGCCGTGCTCAGCACACCCGCCAGCCCCGGCCCGGCGACCGCCGCCGCGTTGAACAGCAACGCGTCCTGCGAGGTGGCCCGGTGCAGGTCGCCGGCCAGGCGTGGGACCAGGCTGGTGAACCCACCGCTGGTCATCGGCAGCGTGATGCCCGCGACGAACGCCGCCGCCACGAGCCAGGGCGCCGGCGCGAACACCATGGCCACCGCCATCGCGCAGAGCGCGAACTGGTTGGCCGCCAACGCCGCCACCGGCCGCCGGGTCCGGTCGAGCCACGCGCCGAGCAGCGGCCCGGACAGGACCGACGGCACGGTGTACGCGGCGATCACCGCACCGGACAGCACGGTCGACCCGCTGCGCGAGAGGGCGAGCAGCACCACGGCCACGGCCACCATCTCGTCGGCCAGCCGGGCGAGGCCCGCGGCCCAGAGGTACCGCCCCATCAGGCCTTGCGGCGGTGCCGTCGGACGCTCTCCTCCACCAGGTCCAGCACGGGTTCCAGGTCGTCGGCGGGCAGGCCCATGGCCAGGTGCGACACCAGGCCCTCCAGCACCAGCTCCAGGAACGACGTCAGCACGTCCACGTCCACGTCGTCGCGCAGGTTCCCGGCCTCGCGCTGGCGCTCCAGCCGCTGCCGGGTCGCGTCGGTCAGCTGGCGCGAGCGCTCCGCCCACCTGGCCCGGAACTCCTGGTCGGTGCGCAGCCGCCGCGACACCTCCAGCCGCGTGCCCAGCCAGTCCGCCGGGTGCTCGACGTCGTTGGGGTCCGGCGGGTACAGCAGGTCGCGCATCACCTGCACGAGCCCCTGCTGGGCGACGACCTCCGCCATGCGCAGCGCGTCGTCCTCGGCGAGGGCGAGGAACAGCGACTCCTTGTCCCGGAAGTGGTGGAAGATCGCGCCCCTGGACAGGCCGGTAGCCTCTTCCAGGCGGCGCACGGTCGCGCCTTCGTAGCCGAAACGCGCGAAACACGCACGAGCGCCGTCGAGGATCTGACGGCGACGGGCATCGAGGTGGTCCTGGCTCACCCTGGGCACCTGTCGATGTTGCCAGGGCCGCCTGACGAAATCCAATCAGTACGTACGGCTTGCCCTGTCCACTTTGGGGTGTACTTCGACGTCTCGACTCGAAACCCCAGGTCACCGTCACTACGGTGGCGCACCGTGACCGCAGGTGAGGACATTCGTCCGCCGCTGAGGCTGGTGTCGGGTTTGGGCTGGTCGAACCGACCGTCCACGGTGGACCGCAGTCGGCACGGGCCCGACTTGATCGATCTGATCAGGCTCGTCGGCCGGCGGCAGGGTGACGTGGCGGACGGTCCGGGCGAGTGCGCCGTGGTGGTCTTCGAGGCGTTGTGCGTGCCGGAACCGCTGCGCACGCCCGCCTACACCCTGGCGTTCGGCGACGACACCGGCGGCATCGGCGTCGACCGGTTGCCGCACTCGGCCGCGCGGTTCTTCGTGCACGAGGCCGCGTTGCACGTCCGCGTCGGCGACGAAGCGGTGATGGCCGACCAGTTGGACGCGCTGGCGAACCGGACCGACGCGCCGGTCCGCCTGGTGCCGTTCACGGCCGGCCACGTCGGCGTGCTGCGGTCGTCGTTCGCCCTGCCCGAGGGGCGGCGGCCGGCGGAGGTGCTGGACCGGATCGCCTTGGACGTGCCGTCCTCGCGCGCGGAGTTCCGCCGCCAGGCCGCGCGCTACCGGAGCAGGTGAGGGGCGCATGGGATCGCACTCACGGCGCTCGCGACCGACACCGCACGCCCCCCGACGAACGCCGCACACGTCCCAACCGACGCCGCACGCGCCATGGCGGACACCGCACGCGCCCCAACCGACGCCACACACGTCCCGACCGATAAGGCACGCGCCTCGACGGACGCCGCACGCCCCCCGACGACGGCGGTTCGCGTTCGTCGCGGTGGTCGCCGCGACGGCGCTGTCCCTGCTCACCGCCTCGGGCGCCGCGCACGGGCTCACCGACCACCAGTCCGAGGCCGCGACGATCTCGCGCGGCGCGGTGGAGTCCGAGCACGCCGGGTTCACCGGCACCGGGTACGTCGACTACGACGACACCTTCGGCGCCTACGTCGAGTACGCCGTGACCGCCGCCCGGGCGGGCACGCACGCGCTGGTCTTCCGCTACGCCAACGGGACCGACGACGACCTCCCGCTCGCGCTGACCGTGAACGGCAAGCGCGCGGGCGCCGTCTCGTTCCCCGGCACGGGCTCGTGGACCGCGTGGCGCGACGTCACCGCGTCCGTGCGGTTGTCGGCGGGCGTGAACCGGGTCCGCGCCACCGCCACCACCTCCGACGGCGGCCCGAACGCCGACCGCCTCGCGGTGGACGACACCGACGTCGAGGCGCCGACCCCGCCGCGCAACCTGCGCGCCACGGGCCGGTCCCAGACCACCGTGTCGCTCGCGTGGGACGCGGCCTCCGACGACGTCGGCGTGGTCGCCTACGACGTCTACCAGCACGGTCAGCTCATGACGAGCGTGTCCGGCACGACCCTGTCCGCCACCGTCACGGGCCTGCGCCCCGACACGTCCTACGACTGGACGGTCTTCGCCCGCGACGCCGCGCCCAACGTCTCGCAGGCCAGCGACAACGTCGTCGTGCGCACCGAGGCGCCGCCGCCGGACCACGAGGCGCCGACCGCGCCGGGCAACCTGCGCGCCACCGGCAAGTCCTCGACCAGCGTGTCGTTGGCGTGGGAGCCCTCCACCGACAACGTCGGCGTCACCGGGTACGTGGTGCACCGCGACGGCACGCAGGTGGCCACGACCGGCGAGCCGTCCACCACCGTGGGCGGCCTGACCGCCGGCACCGGCTACCGGTTCGCGGTGCGGGCGCGCGACGCGGCGGGCAACCTCTCGGCGCTCAGCGACGAGGTGATCGTCGCGCCCGGCGGGACGGCGCCGGCGGGTGAGCCGAGGCCCGGCGCGGTGACGACGGTGCGCGAGGGTACCGACGTGCCGTGGGGCCTGGCGTTCCTGCCCGACGGCACGGCGCTGGTGTCCGAACGGGAGCGGTTCCGGCTCTACCGCCTCACGCCGGACGGCAAGCGCACCGACGTCGGCCGGGTGCCGGGCGCGCAGGGCACCGACGGCGAGGGCGGCGTGCTGGGCATCGAGCTGTCGCCCACCTTCGCCACCGACGGGCTCGTGTTCATCTACCACACGGCCGACGACGGCAACCAGGTCGTGCGCGCCAGGCTGATCGGCGAGGCGCTCACCGGCTGGACCACGATCCTGGCCGGCATCCCGAAGAACCGCTACCACAACGGCGGCCGGCTGCGGTTCAGCCCGGACGGCAGGCACCTGTTCGTCTCCACCGGCGACGCGCAGAACGGCAGCTACGGGCAGAACCTCGAGACGAACGCGGGCAAGATCCTGCGCATCAACCCGGACGGCTCGATCCCGGCGGACAACCCGTTCCCGGGCAAGGCGATCTGGAGCTACGGGCACCGCAACGTGCAGGGCCTCGACTTCGACTCGCAGGGCAGGCTCTGGGCGACGGAGTTCGGCAACAACACGCTCGACGAGCTCAACCTGATCCAGCGCGGCGGCAACTACGGCTGGCCCGGCTGCGAGGGCACGCAGGGGTACTGCGAGGACAGCATCCCGCCGAAGCGGACGTGGCCGACCACGGCGGCGGGGCCGAGCGGGCTCGCGATCGTCAACGACCACCTGTTCATCGGCACCACGGTCGGCCAGCGGGTGTACCGGCTGCGCATCGAGGGCTCGGAGCTGGTCGAGGAGCAGACCTACTTCCAGGGCGAGTACGGGCGGCTGCGGACCGTCGAGGTCGACCGGGAGGGCGACCTCTGGCTGACCACGTCGTGGGACCGGGACTGGGAGCCCGGCAACGACCGCGTGCTGCGCGTCGACGTCGAGTACCCGGGTTCCTGATCGGTCACCCGGATGCCACGAGTTGTTCACGCCGTGCCCGGATTGTCCGCTCGGGCACCGGGAATGACCCACTCGGAGCAGCCCGGAGGCCGCCTGAACGCGGTCACGCGCCACCCGACCGGCCGTCAGCCGCGCCCGCGCCACCCGACATGTCGTTGATCCGTAAGGGTTTTCCACAGCTGCGAGTGTCGGTGCCTGCGTGTAGCGTCGAACGGACGAGATTTGATCACGGGGAGTGCAACCAGTGACTGCTGTCCGTAACGCACCGGCTCCGGGGCCCACCCCGGCGGTGTTCCGGGATCGAGCGGAGGCCGAGGCCTACGTCGCCTCGGTCTGCTTCAAGCACGGGCCTCCGAGGCTGCTCGGAGTCGAGTTGGAATGGACCGTCCACCACGTCGAAGATCCCCGCCGACCGCTCGACGCGAAGACCCTCGCGGCCGCGCTCGGCCGGCACGCGCCACCGACCCTCGTCCCCGACAGCCCTCAGCGGCCACTGCCCTCCGGCACCCCGCTGACCGTGGAACCGGGTGGCCAGGTCGAGATCTCCACACCGCCGCGCGATTCCCTGACGGATCTGCTCAAGACCGTCGCCGCGGACATCGAACACCTCCACAGCCTGCTCGAACCGGCCGGTCTCCGGCTCGGTCAGCACGGCGCCGACCCGTTCCGCCCGCCGCGCCGGATGCTCCAGGTCCCGCGCTACGCGGCCATGGAACACGCCTTCGCCCCGATCGGGCCCGAGGGCATCACGATGATGTGCAGCACCGCGGGCCTGCAGGTCTGCCTGGACGCCGGGCTGGCCGCCGACCTGCCGCGGCGCTGGGCCGCGGTGCACGCGCTCGGCCCCGTCCTCACCGCCCTGTTCGCCAACTCACCGGGGGTGAACGGCCGTCGGACGGACTGGGCCAGCGCGAGGATGCGCACGCTCTACGGCACCGACCCGGTGCGCACCCGTCCGGCGGCGGTGTGCGCGAACCCGGCCGACGCGTGGGCCAAGCGCGTGCTCGACACCCCGGTCATCGCGGTGCGCAGACCGGGGCCGAACTGGCTGCCGCCGTACCCGTTGACGTTCGCCGACTGGATCGAGGGAGCGCTCGACGGCCCGCCGACGGCCGACGACCTCGACTACCACCTCACCCTCCAGTTCCCGCCGGTCCGACCGCGCGGGTACTTGGAGGTCCGCTACCTGGACTCGCCGCCGGACGGCCGGTGGCTGCCGCCGGTCGTGCTGATGGCGGCGTTGTTCAGCACGTCGGCCTCGGTGGACGGGGTGCTCGCGGCGACCGAGGGCGCCGCGAACCGCTGGCTCGCCGCCGCGCGGTACGGCCTGGCCGACCCGGTGCTCGCCCGCGCGGCGCGCGACGTGGTCGACCTGGGCTGCGCCGCGCTGTCCGACACCGACCTGTCGGTCGGCCAGACCGACGCGATCGCCGAAGAACTGCACCGCACGCTCGCTGAGAAGACCGGAGGGGGCCGTTCATGACCAGCACCGAAGACCTTCGCGACCGGGTCGCCGCCCAGCTCACCAGGGCACGTGACCGCAGCAGGCTGCTCACCGACGCGGTGGACGACCACGACCTCGTCCGCCAGCACTCCAAGCTGATGTCACCGCTGGTGTGGGACCTCGCGCACATCGGCAACCAGGAAGAGCTGTGGCTGGTCCGCGACGTGGGCGGCCGCGAGCCGGTCCGGGCGGACATCGACGAGCTGTACGACGCGTTCAAGCACGCCCGGTCGGCCCGGCCGGAACTGCCGCTGCTCGGGCCCGCCGAGGCGCGCCGGTACGTCGGCGAGGTGCGGGACAAGGTGTTCGACGTGCTCGAGCGCACGCCGCTGGAAGGCCACCGACTGGTCGACGGCGGGTTCGCGTTCGGCATGATCGTGCAGCACGAGCAGCAGCACGACGAGACCATGCTGGCCACGCACCAGCTGCGCGTGGGCGACCCGGTGCTGGACGCGCCGCGGCCGCCGCGCGGCGGCCCGGTGGGGCCGGCCGAGGTGCTGGTGCCCGGCGGGCCGTTCACCATGGGCACGTCCACCGAGGCGTGGGCGCTGGACAACGAGCGGCCCGCGCACCAGGTGGTCACCGAGCCGTTCTTCATCGACACCACGCCGGTGACGAACGGCGCGTACGCGGCGTTCATCGCCGACGGCGGCTACCGGGACCCGCGGTGGTGGAGCGAGGCCGGGTGGGCGCACGTCCGGAAGGCGTCGCTGGTCGCGCCCCGGTTCTGGGAACGGGTCGGCGACCAGTGGTACCGCACCGCGTTCGGCCGCACGGAGCCGATCGAGCCCGACCAGCCGGTGGTGCACGTCTGCTACTACGAGGCCGAGGCGTACGCGAAGTGGGCGGGCAAGAGGCTGCCCACCGAGGTGGAGTGGGAGAAGGCGGCCCGCTTCGACCCGGCGACCGGCCGGTCCCGCCGCTACCCGTGGGGCGACGAGGACCCGACGGAGGCGCACGCGAACCTGAACCAGCGGCACCTGACGCCCGCCCCGGTCGGGGCGTACCCGGCGGGCGCGTCGGCGTTGGGCGTGCACCAGCTCATCGGCGACGTGTGGGAGTGGACCAGCTCCGACTTCCACGGCTACGCCGGGTTCGAGGTGTTCCCGTACGCGGAGTACTCCCAGGTGTTCTTCGGCCCGGACTACAAGGTGCTGCGCGGCGGGTCGTTCGGCAGCGACCAGGCCGCGGTGCGCTCGACGTTCCGCAACTGGGACTACCCGATCCGGCGGCAGATCTTCGCCGGCTTCCGCTGCGCGAGGGACGCCTCGCGGGACGAGCTGACCTGACCGTGTGCCGCCATCTGGGTTATCTGGGCCCCGCCGTGCCCGTCGCCGCGCTGGTGCACGACCCGCCGCACTCGTTGGTGCGGCAGTCGTACGCGCCGCGGGACATGCGCGGCGGCGGCACGGTCAACGTGGACGGGTACGGCGTGGGGTGGTACCCCGCGCCGGGCGGCCCGGCGGTGCGCTACCGCCGGGCGGGCACGATCTGGTCGGACGAGAACCTGCTGGCGCTGAGCCGGGTGACGGTGTCCGGCGCGGTGCTGGCCGCGGTGCGCTCGGCGACGGTCGGCATGCCGGTGGCGGACACCGCGTGCGCGCCGTTCACCGACGGGCAGTGGTTGTTCAGCCACAACGGGCGGGTCGCCGACTGGCCGGAGTCCGTGGTGGACGTGGCCAAGACCCTGCCGGTGGCCTCGTTGCTGACGCTGGACGCGCCGACCGACGCCGCCCTGCTGTGGGCGTTGGCGCGGTCGCGGCTCGCTTCGGGGGCCGCGCCGGGCGCCGCGCTGGCCTCGGTCGTGTCCGAGGTCGCCGCCGCCGCGCCCGGCTCGCGGCTGAACCTGCTGCTCACCAACGGCACCGTGCTCGTCGGCACGACGTGGACCCACTCGTTGTGGGTGCGCTCCGGCGACGGCGCGGTGACGTTGGCCTCCGAGCCGTTGGACGACGACCCGCGCTGGCGGGAGGTGCCCGACGGGCACGTCGTCACGGCTGATGTGTCTACTGTGGACGTTCAACGGATTGGACGAGGATGACCGAGCCTGTGCTGGACGTGCACCTGACCCCCGAGGACGCGGCGATCGCGCTGCGCGCCGAGGCGCGGGCGGGGCTGACCGCGCGGCCGAAGTGGGTGTCGCCGAAGTGGTTCTACGACGCGGTCGGCAGTGACCTGTTCGAGGAGATCACCCGGCTGCCCGAGTACTACCCGACCCGCGCGGAGCGGGAGATCCTGGTGGCGCGGGCGGCGGAGATCGCCTCGATCACCGGCGCGCACTCGTTGGTGGAGCTGGGTTCCGGCTCGTCGGAGAAGACCCGGCTGCTGCTCAGCGCGCTGCGCTCGCACGGCACGCTGACGGAGTTCGTGCCGTTGGACGTGTCGCCGTCGGCGTTGACGGAGGCGGCCCGGGCGATCATGGCCGCGTACCCCGGGCTGCGGGTGCACGGCGTGGTCGGCGACTTCACCGAGCACCTCGGCCTGCTGCCCGGCGCGCCGCCGCGGGTGGTGGCGTTCCTGGGCGGGACGATCGGCAACCTGATCCCGGAGGAGCGGGACAAGTTCTTCGCCTCGGTGCGCGAAGTGCTGGACGCGGGGGAGTGGTTGCTGCTCGGCACGGACCTGGTGAAGGACCCGGACGTGCTGGTGCGCGCGTACGACGACGCGCAGGGCGTGACGGCGGAGTTCAACCGCAACGTGCTGCGGGTGATCAACCGGACGTTGGACGCCGACTTCGACCCGTCGGACTTCGAGCACGTGGCCCTGTGGAACGCCGAGGAGGAGTGGATCGAGATGCGCCTGCGGGCCGTGCGCCCGGTCAAGTCCCACGTCGCCGGGCTGTCCTTGGACGTGGAGTTCGCCGAGGGCGAGGAACTGCGCACCGAGGTGTCCGCGAAGTTCCGCCGCGAGGGGGTGACCCGTGAGCTGGAGGCCGCGGGCTTCGCCCTCGAACGCTGGTGGACCGACTCGGAGGGGCGCTTCGCCCTGAGCCTGGCCCGCGCCGTCGGCTAGCGGACGCGGGGGGGGGGCGCGGGGGGCGCGCGGGGCCGGGCCCCCCCCGCGGCGGGGCGGGGGGCCGCCGGCCCCCCCCCCGCCGGCGGGCGGGGGTGCGCTCGCGGGCCTCCCCCCCCCACCGCCGGTGCAGCGCCCGCATCCCCGCCACCCCAGTCGGTG
>NZ_JBFAMT010000085.1:0-24753 GCF_040656635.1 Actinosynnema sp. NPDC049800
CCACGGTGACGGGGGAACCGGCTGAGAAGTTGAACACCGCGGAGTACTGGGTGCGGCACGTCCGCGAGCCGGTCCGCTTCGCCGACGCGGTGCGCACCCTGGCCGACGCGGGCGTGACGGCGTTCGTCGAGGTCGGGCCGGACGCGGTGCTCACCGCCCTGGTCGGCGAGGTGCTCGGCGACCGGGCACAGGCCGCGGTGCCGCTGCTGCGTCGCGCCGTGCCTGACGCCGAGGCGCTGGTCTCCGGGATCGGGCGACTGCACGCCCACGGTGTCGCCGTCGACTGGTCCGCGTTCTTCGAGGGCAGCGGCGCCCGCCGGGTGGACCTGCCGACCTACGCGTTCCAACGGTCTCGCTACTGGGTGAAGGCCGAGGAGTCCGCGGACCCGGCCCGGCTTGGCCTGCGCGCGGCCGAGCACCCGCTGCTGGGCGCGGCGGTCACGCTCGCCGACGCCGGAGACGTGCTGCTCACCGGCCTGCTGTCGGTCAAGGCGCAGCCGTGGCTGGCCGACCACGACGTCGTGCCCGGCGTCGTGCTGCTCGAACTGGCGATCCGCGCGGGTGACGAGGTCGGTTGCACGGTGGTCGACGAGTTGGTCGCGCACGTGCCCTTGGTGCTCGACGGCAAGGCCGACGCGCAACTCCAGGTGCGGGTGGGACTGGCGGGCGACGACGGCTCGCACCCGCTGTCCGTGCACGCCCGGCCCGGCGACTCGGACGGCCCCTGGACCCTGCACGCCTCCGGCCGGGTGAGCACGGGCACCACTGCGGCGTCGTTCGACCCGGACGCCCCGGCGACCGAGGTGGCGTTGCCGGCGCACCTGGTCGGAGAGGCCGGCGCGTACGGCCTGCACCCGGTGCTGCTGGAGGCCGCGCTGCGGGTCGGCGTGGACGGCGAGCCGATCCGCTGGCGGGCCGTGCGGCTGCTCGCGACGGGTGCGACGGCGCTGCGCGTCCGGCAGGTCCCCGGCGCGGACGGTGAGGTGGCGCTGCTGCTGTCCGACCGCACCGGCCGGCCGGTGGCGGCGGTCGGCGGCGTGCTGGCCCGCCCCCCTGCGGCCGAAGTCCTGGCCAGGGCCCGCGGACGCGGCCAGGACGCCCTGTTCCGGGTGGCCTGGCGGCCCGTGTCGTTACCGGGGCGCGCGGTGCGGTGGGGAGTGCTGGAATCCGGACCGTTCGACGTGGATGTCCTCGACCCGCACCGGTTCGCCGACCCAGCCGCCGTGGCGGTCGCGGACAAGCCGGTGGACGCGGTGCTCGCGCCGTTTGCGTCGGCACCCGGCGCGGACACCGTGACCGCGGCGCACGAGGTGGCCGCACGTGTCCTGGACGTGGTGCGCCACTGGCTGGCCGACGGCCGGCTCACCGGCACACCGCTGGTCGTGCTGACCCGGGGTGCCATCGCGCCCACCACGACGGTCGCCGACCTCGGCGCGGCGGCCGTGTGGGGCCTGGTGCGCTCCGCCCAGTCCGAGGCGCCGGGCCGGGTCGTGCTGGTCGACGTGGACGACCAGCAGGCGTCTCTCGAGGCGCTGGGCGGCGTGGTCGACGCCGGCGAGCCACAGCTGGTCGTGCGCGACGGGCGCGTGTTCGCACCGCGGCTGGACCGGGCGCCGGCACCCGTGGCGGACCCGGCGTGGGACCCGGCCGGCACCGTGCTGATCACCGGCGGCACCGGATCGCTGGGCGCGACGTTCGCCCGGCACCTGGTCGCCGAGCACGGCGTGACCCGGTTGCTGCTCGCCGGCCGGCGCGGCCCGGACAGCCACGGCGCGACCGAGCTGGTCGAGGAGCTGACCGGCCTCGGCGCGCACGTGACCGTGGCGGCGTGCGACGTGGCCGACCGCGCCGCGCTGGCCGCGCTGCTCGACACGCACCCGGTGACGGCGGTCGTGCACACCGCGGGCGTCGCCGACGACGGCCTGCTGGACTCGATGACCCCGGAGCGGCTCTCGGCCGTGCTGCGGCCGAAGGTCGACGCCGCCTGGCACCTGCACGAGCTGACCCGCGACCGCGAGCTGACCGCGTTCGTGCTGTTCTCGTCGATCGCGGGCGTGATCGGCGGCCCCGGCCAGTCCAACTACGCCGCCGCCAACACCTTCCTCGACGCCCTCGCCGAGCACCGCGCCACCCTCGGCCTGCCTGCGACCTCCGTCGCGTGGGGCCTGTGGGAGCAGGACGGCGGCATCAGCGGCCACCTCGACGAAACCGACCGCAGGCGCATCGCCCGCGGCGGGTTCCTGCCGATCACCCAGGACGTCGGCCCGGCCATGCTCGACCGCGCGCTGGGCACCGGCCTGCCCGCGGTCGTCGCCACGCCGCTGGACCTGGCCGCGCTGCGCGGGCAGGGCACGTCGCCACTGCTGTCCGGCCTGGTCCGCACCCCGCCGCGCGGGACCGCTCGCAACGAGGAGACCGCCGACGACGCGCTGGCCGACCTGCTCGACGGCCTGGGCCACGACGAGCAGCGGCGCGTCGTGCTCGACGTCGTGCTCGCCGAGACCGCCGCCGTGCTCGGCCACGCCTCGCCGGAGGGCATCGGCGCGGACCAGGCGTTCGGCGACCTGGGCTTCGACTCGCTGGTGTCGGTCGAGCTGCGCAACCGGCTCGCCACGAGGTGCGCCACCGCCCTGCCGCCCACACTGGTGTTCGACCACCCGTCACCCGGCGCGCTCGCCGCGTTCCTGCACGCCGAGTTGGTCCGGTCCGACAGCGCCGATCGGGAGGACTGCACCGCCGACGTGGTGCTGGACGACGACATCCGTGCCGCGGAGGTGGTGTCGACCACGGTCGACGACCCGGAGCACGTGTTCCTCACCGGCGCCACCGGCTTCCTCGGCGCGTTCCTGCTGCGCGACCTGCTGCGCACCACGAAGGCGATCGTGCACTGCCTGGTGCGCGCCACCGACGACGCGGACGGGCTGCGCCGGGTGCGGGAGAACCTGGAGTACTACCGGGTCTGGGACGAGGTCGACCCGGTCAGGCTCGCCGTCCACGCGGGCGATCTGGCGCAGCCGCGCCTGGGGCTGGGGGAGGAGCTGTTCGACGAGCTGGCCCGCGTGGTGGACGTGGTCTACCACGCCGGCGCGACCGTGCACTGGCTGCGGGCGTACGGCGACCTCAAGGACGCCAACGTCGGCGGCACCCGGGAGGTGCTGCGGCTGGCCGCCCGGCACCGCACCGTGCCGGTGCACCACGTCTCCACGGTCGGCGTCTTCGCCGGTGCGGCGCCGGGCGGCGGGGCGCTGAGGACCACCGACCCGACGGGCCCCGCCGAGGCCCTGCCCAGCGGCTACCTGCGTACCAAGTGGGTGTCCGAGCAGGTCGTGGAACTGGCGCGGGACCGCGGTATCCCGGTGTCGGTGTACCGGGTCGACGTGATCTCCGGTGACCGGGCCAACGGCGCCTGCCAGACGCGGGACTTCGTCTGGCTCAGTCTCAAGGGCATCATCCAGGCCCGCTCCGCCCCCGCGGGCGTCGGCGGCTACTTCCACCTGGCGCCGGTGGACTACGTCAGCACGGCGATCGTCGAGCTGTCCCGCCGGAGGGCGGGCCGCACCTTCCACCTCCACAGCGAGCACCGGGTCGAACTGCCCGAGCTGGTGCGCCGGCTGCGGTCCCTCGGCTACACCGTCGCGGACCGGAACCCGGACGAGTGGTTCGCCGAGGTCGGCGCCGACCGGGACAACGCGCTCGTCCCGCTGCTCGACGCCTTCCGGGTGATGACCGCCGACAGCGCGTCCTTCTACCCGCCCATCGACGTCACCGACACCGCGGTCGCGCTCGACGGGAGCGGCATCGACTGCCCTCCGGTGACCGAGGAGCTGTTCCGCGCCTACGTGGAGTTCTTCGTCGACGCCGGCCACTTCCCACCTCCCACCCGGAGCGAGGGAGCATGACGACCACCGACAGCACCCCCGACGCCCACCGTTCACGAGCGGCTGGACCGCGGCTCGTCACCCCGACCGGGCCCGGCGGTGTGGGCAAGACCCGGCTCGCGCCGGGCGTGGTTCGGCGATCGACGACGCGGCCGGTACGCCGAGGCGTTACCGCTGGTCGACGCGCCGGCCCGGTACCGGGTGCTGCGCGGCACGCTCGGCGAGCGGCGTCGAGAGGTGACGGTGGCGCCGGCCGGTGGGCCCGGAGAACGTGACAGGCACGGTGCGGGTGTGGCACACCGCGTTCAGGCTGCTCCTGGGGCGTGGCGTCCGGTCTCGGACCGCGCTTGGCGCACCGCCGCCACCCTGAGGGAACGGGCAGGCGCACCGCTTCCGCAGGGCGAACGCGGCGACGTGCATCGGATCACCGCCACCACCCGGTCAGCCCTGGACGCCGAGCCCTTCACCAGGGCGAATGACCGGGGCCGGACCGACGGCGCGGAGCCGGACCTCCTGGTCCCCTAGCCGTCCCTCACCCCGTTGGCGGGGTCTCGTTCGGCGCCGGCTTGTTGGGCGGTGGCGGCTCCGGCGTGGGCGGGATCGGCGGCTCGGTGCTCGGCGACGGCTCCCGGGGCGGCTGCGGCATCGGGGGTGGCGTGGGCACGGGCCGCCCGGGGGGCGGTTGTGGCTGGACCATGGCAACCTCCTTCCCCCCCGGGCTACCCACAATCACCGCTCAGGACGCGCGGTCCGCGGCTCGGGCCGGCGCCGGCGTCAGGTTCGGCAGGACCTCCCGGCCGAACAGGCGGATCGTGTCCAGCACCGCCTGGTGCGGGAGACCGCCTATGTCGACCATCACCAGCTGCGCGTCCAGGCCGAGCAGCTCGGTCACCCGGTTCAGCCGCTCGGTCACCTCCGCCGGGTCGCCGCACACCGCCGCGCCCTCCATCAGCACGTCGACGTCCGCCTCGCCGTCACCGCGCCACGGGTCGGCGAACTCCGCGTACGCCGCCAGGTGGGGCCGCCACGTCGCCCGCGCCTCCGCCGCCGTCGGCGCGACGAACACGTGGCTCGGCAACGCCACCCGCCCACCACCGCCCATCGCCGCCCGGTAGCGCTCCACCACCGGCCGGTGCGTGCTCGGGTCGCGCAACGTGCTCGGCAGCATCAACGGCAGCTCCAGCTCCACCGCCAGGTCCGCCGACACCGCCGACCCGCTGCCGATCCACACCAGCGGCCGGGGCTGCTGCACCGGGCGCGGCGTCGTCGTGACGTCCACCAGCGGACTGCGGTACTTGCCCTCCCACGTGACGTGCTTCTCCTCCAGCAGCCGCAGCAGCAGCCGCAGGTTCTCGTCGAACCGCGCCCGCAGGTCGTCCTGCACCCCGAACGCCACGTCCGTGCGCTGCGACACACCCCGCGCCACGATCAGCTCCGCCCGGCCGCCCGACAGCACGTCCAGCGTGGCCAAGGTCTCCGCCACCCGCACCGGGTCGTGGTGCGCCAGCAGCGTCACCCCGGTGGACAGCCGCAACGACGACGTCCGGTCGGCGATCGTGGCCAGCAGCAGCTCCGGCGCCGACACGATGTACCGGGTGAAGTGGTGCTCGCCGATCGCCACCCCGGTGAAACCGGACTCCTCCGCCACGACGGCCTGCTCGACCATCGCCCGCAGCCGTTCGCACTCGGTCACGGCCCGACCGGTGTACGGGTTGGGCAGGTGATCGCCCAGGATCAGCAGGTACACGTCCATCCGACAATCTTGCCCGCTGCGACTACGGTGGCACCCACCGAACCGGAACGTGGAGGAGCACCCGTGACCGCTGTGTCCGTGTCCGACAACCCGGAGCTGTCCCGCTACGAGGTCCACCTGGACGGCGAGCTCGGCGGTTTCGCCGAGTACACCTCGGCGGACGGCGTCGTCACGTTCACCCACACGGAGGTCGCCGTCGAGGGCAAGGGCCTGGGCGGCAAGCTCGTCCGGCACGCGCTCGAGGACGTGCGCGCCAAGGGCCGGACCGTCGTGGCCGAATGCTCCTTCGTGCGCGGCTACCTGGAGAAGCACCCCGAACTGCGGACCGGGTGACGTTTTTCCCCGCTCCGGGCGCGCACGCCGCGCCGACGCACAGTGGACCCGGCTCACCAGCGCATACCCCGCCAGGGTTGCTTCTTCGTGTGAATCATCACAAAGGGGGGTAACAACACGGCTAAGTAGGCGGCTTTTGGTCAACAGTGGTAGCTGATCGTGTCAACATTACTGATCGTGGCCTCACTCGTCTTTGATCCCCGCCATGATGGTGATGTCGTCGACAGCAGATGCGGTCGACGGGGACGAGGACCGATCACGAGACCGATGAGGTGGGCCTGGCTGTGACCGCTGAGGTGAGCGGAAGTGGCGCACGGACGGATGGCCCGACCCGCCGGACGGGCACGTGGTCGGTGGTTCTCCGGCAGGTCCCACCGCGGGTGCTGAGGCTCGGCGCGCTCGGCGGGCTGCTGATCGCGCTCGGCGGCGTCGGCGCGGGCGCGGTGCTCCGCCGGGACCCGCTGCTGACCGGCACGATCCTCAACGCGGTGCGGTACGGCCACGGCCGCGACCTCGCCACCGCCGTGGTGTTCGTCGGCGTGGCGCTGCTGGTCTACTCGTGGGTCCGGCTCGGGCGGATGGTGCGCGCCGGCCAGGTCGACGGGCGCGGCGTGGTGCTGGCCGCCGCCGTCTGGACCGCTCCGCTGCTCATCGGCCCGTCGCTGTACAGCCGGGACGTCTACAGCTACCTGGCCCAGGGCGCGGTCGCGCTGCACGGGTTCGACCCCTACACGACCGGCGCGTCCGTGCTGCCCTTGTCGCTGGGCGGCAACGTGGCGTCGTTGTGGCAGAACACACCCTCGCCGTACGGGCCGCTGTTCCTCCTGGTGGCCAAGGCCGTGGTCGCGGTCACCGGCGACAACGTCATCATCGGCGCGGTCCTCATGCGGCTCGCCGTGCTCAGCGGGCTGGCGATGCTCGCGTGGGCGATGCCCGGCCTGGTCCGGCACCTCGGCGGGCGCACGTCGATCGCGCTGTGGCTGACCGTGGCGAACCCGTTCGTGATCGCCGTCGGCATCGGCGGCGCGCACAACGACATCCTGATGGTCGGCCTGATGGCCGTCGGCGTGCTGATGGTGCTGGACGGCAAGCACGTGCGCGGCATCGCGGTGATCGCCCTGGCGACCGCGGTCAAGGCCACCGCGGTGCTGGTGATCCCGTTCCTCGTCTGGGTCTGGGTGGCGCGGATGTCCGGCCCGGCCCGCCAGCGGTTCTTCCAGGCGTGCGCGGTGGGCGGCATCACGTTCGCCGGCGTCTTCGCGCTGTCCACGATCATCGCCGGGGTCGACCTCGGCTGGGTCAACGTGCTGCAGAGCCAGACGCCGCTGCTGACCTGGATGTCGCTGCCCTGCGCCGTCGCGGAGCTGCTCTACTACTCGGTCGGCAGGCACATCCCGGGCGCGACCTACGAGGGCTTCCTCGGCTTCTTCCGGTCGGTGGGCGTGTACGTCCTCGCCGCCGTGCTGGTCCGCCAGTGGTGGCTCGCCCGCGCGGGCGGCGTGGACGCCGTGCGGCGGGCCGCGATCGCCCTGCTCGCCGCTTCCGTGCTCGCGCCGTCCGTGCTCCCGTGGTACTTCACCTGGGTCCTGGCGCTCGCCGCGGCGTTCGCCTGGAAGGACCGGTGGCTCGCGTTCGCCGCGGGCTTTTCGGTCTGGATGGTCCTCATCACGCTGCCCGACGGCACGATCGTCGCCCGCTGGCACTATGGTTCGGCGAACCCCGTCGTGTGGTGGTCCTACCTGGCCGTCACCGTCCTGATCGGCGTGTGGGTCGGCCGGTCGCTGCTGGAACGCCAACCCGTGTGGTCGCTGCTGACCGAGCTGCGGGCGCGGTCGAGCGAGGTCGACCAGCCGACGCGGGTCGTCGAGCAGGCGCCGCCGCCCGCCGTCGAGCAGTCGCCGTCCGCCGAGGACGACGACGTGGCGGGCGAGCCGGACGGGGCCGGGAAGCAGCGCGGGAGCACGGGTGGTTGAACGGGTCGAACAGCGGGTGCTGAGGTTCGCGCCGCTGGTGTTGTGCTTGTCGCTGGGCTGGTACTTCTGGCGCTTGGGCGTGCCGAGCGGCTGGGGGATGATCGACCTCAAGGTCTACTGGAGCCTCGCGCCGAACCTGCTCACCGATCAGCTCTACACGATCGACATGCCGTTCACGGCGGACTTCCCGCTGCCGTTCACCTACCCGCCGTTCGCGGCCGTGCTGTTCCTCCCGCTGTCCTGGCTGCCGTGGGTGGCCGCGCGGATCGCGTGGCAGGTGTTGTCGCTGGTCTGCCTGTGGTGGCTGGTCCGCACGGCGTTGGCGCTGATCGCCGCGAGGTCGGGTCGGCCGTTCGACGCCGGCTGGTCGCGCCGGGCGCTGCTGTGGACGGCGCTGGCGCTCTGGTGCGAGCCGGTGCGCAAGACGCTCGACTTCGGGCAGATCAACCTGGTTCTGATCGCCGGCACCTTCGCCGCCATGGTCGCCACCCGGCACCTGGTGGCGGGCTTCGGCGTCGGCGTCGCGGCCGGGCTGAAGCTCACCCCGGCGATCTCGGTGCTGTACTTCCTGGTCACGCGCCGGTTCAAGGCCGCGGTGTGGACGGCGGTCGGCTTCGCGTTCACCGTGGCCGTCGGCTTCGCCGCCTCGGCCGCCGACTCGTGGCGCTACTGGTTCGAGCTGCTCGGCGCGGCGGACCGGGTCGGCCCAGTCGGGTCGGCGATCAACCAGTCGTTGCGCGGCGCGTTGTCGCGGACGCTCGGCCACGACGTCGAGATGACGTGGCCGTGGCTGCTCGCGGTGGTGGTGTCGGCGGTGCTGACCGGATTCGCGCTGCGCGCGGCGGTGAAGGCCGGGGACGCGTTGGCCACCGTGGTCGCCGTGCAGCTGTTCGGGCTGCTGCTCTCGCCGATCTCGTGGAGCCACCACTGGGTGTGGGTGATCCCCCTGGTGCTGTGGGCCGTCTACGGGGCGCGCCGCACGTGGCCCGTGCTGGCGGTCGCCGCGGCGTGGGTCGTGGTGACCGGCGCGGACCTGATCACCTTCCTGATCGACCAGCAGCCGACCATCTGGGAGATCCCCCGGCCGTGGCCGCTGGCCGCGCTCGGGTGGTGCTACCCGCTGCTCGGGCTGCTCACCCTCGCGGTGATGCCGACGGCGCTGCGCGCCGACACCCGCGAGCCGGTCGGCGCGACGCCGTCCGCCACCACGTCGAAGGTCGAGCCCAGTGTCAGCTGAACCCACGTCGCCCGCGGCGCGCGTGCTCGTGAAGGCGGAGCGGTGGCTGCTGGTCGCCGCACCCCTGCTGCTGGTGGCGTCCGTCGTGGGCCGCGGCTGGACGATCGTCACCGGGTTCGGCAACGAGACGATCGACCTGTACGTGTACTGGGCGCTGGCGCCGCACGTGCTCTCCGGCGACCTCTACGACGTCACCTCGCCGAACTCGCCGCCCGACTTCCCGCTGCCGTTCACCTACCCGCCGTTCGGCGCGCTGGTGTTCCTGCCGATGACGTGGCTGCCGTGGGTCGTCGCCCAGTGGGCGCTGCGGCTGCTCTCCGGGCTGTGCCTGTACTGGATGGTGCGCGTCGCCCTGCGCTTCGTGGCGGGCGAGGGCTGGACGGCGGACGCGGCGTTGTGGCGGCGCCGGGCGCTGCTGTGGACCGCCGTGCTGCTGTGGATGCAGCCCGTGGTGCACACGTTCGACTTCGGCCAGGTCAACCTGCTGCTGGCGGCGGTCGTGCTCGGCGCCATGACGGCCCGGGACTCGCGGCTCGCGGGCATCGGGATCGGCCTGGCGGCGGGCGTGAAGCTCGTGCCGGCGATCTCCGGGCTGTACTACCTGGCCACGCGCCGGTTCTCGGCGGCGGTGTGGTCGGTCGTCGCGTTCGCGGCGAGCGTCGGCCTCGGCTTCCTGGTGGACCCGGCGCAGGCCAAGCACTACTGGTTCGAGCTGCTCGGCGCGGCCGACCGGGTCGGCCCGATCGCCACCGCGCACAACCAGTCGTTGCGCGGCGCGTTGTCGCGGACGCTCGGCTACGACGTCGAGATGACGTGGCCGTGGGTGCTCGCGGTCGTGGTGTCGGTCGTGCTCGCCGGGTTCGCGCTGCGCGCCGCGGTGCGGGCGGGTGACGTGCTGATCGGCGTGCTGGTCGTGCAGGTCCTCGGCCTGCTGCTGTCGCCGATCTCGTGGGACCACCACTGGGTGTGGATCGCGCCGCTGCTGATCTGGCTGGTGCACACCAGGATCGCGCCGTGGGCCCGTGGCGTGCTGCTGGTCCTGTGGTGCCCGATCATGTTCTGGGACGTGATCGCGTTCCAGCTCGACCGGCAGCCCACCATCTGGACCATCCCCAGGCCCGGCTACCTGTCCGCGATCGGGTGGGCGTACCCGGCGTTGGCGCTGCTCACGCTGGCCGTGATCCCGTTCGTGGTGAAGGCGGTGGCGCGGCGCGCGCCGGCGAACGCGCCACTGGCGGACCGAGCCGAGGTTACCGGCAAGTAGGATCCGGGGATGGAGTGGACCGAACCCGGAGTCTTCGAGGTCGCGCCCGGTGTCTACCGCATCCCGCTGCCCCTGCCCAACGACGGGCTGCACACCGTCAACGTGTATGCGATCGACGACGGTGACGGCCTGGTCCTGATCGACTCCGGCTGGGCCCTGGACGCGGGCGAGACGGCGCTGGAATCGGCGCTGGGCGAGCTCGGGCGTGGTTTCGAGGACGTCCGCCGCTTCCTGGTCACGCACGTCCACCGCGACCACTACACGATGGCCGTGGCCCTGCGCCGCCGGTTCGGCACGAAGATCGCGCTCGGCGCGGGGGAGCAGCCCTCGCTGGCCAAGATCACCGCCCGGCGCCGGGACGGCTACCGCGACCTGGCGAAGTGGGGCGCGCCACACCTGGCCGAGCGGTGGCGGGCCGTGGTGGAGTCGGTCGGCGAGGCCGAGCTGCGCGACTACGAGGAGCCCGACGAGTGGCTCCGCGAGAGCGACCTGGCCCTGGAGAAGCGGGTGCTGCGGGTCCTGCCGACGCCCGGCCACACCCGCGGGCACGTGGTGTTCGTCGACGTCGAGTCGTCGCTGCTGTTCGCCGGCGACCACGTGCTGCCGCACATCACGCCGTCGATCGGCTTCGAGCCCGCCCGGCCCGCGCTGCCGCTGGGCGATTACCTCGACTCGCTGCGCCTCGTCCGCGAGCACCCGGACCTGCGGCTGCTGCCCGCGCACGGCCCCGTGACCGAGTCGAGCCACGCCAGGGTGGACGGACTGCTCGCCCACCACGAGGACCGGCTCACGGCCACGCTGGACGCCGTGCGCGCGGGCACCGGCACCGCCTTCGAGACCGCGCGCAAGCTCGGCTGGACCAGGCGTGGTCGGCGGTTCGCCGAGCTCGACCTGTTCAACCAGGTGCTGGCCACCGGCGAGACGGCCGCGCACCTCGACGTGCTGGTCCACCGCGGCCTGCTGACCGCCGAGGAGGCCGACGGCGCGGTGCGGTACGCGCTCAGCTGAAGTGCTCGGCCAGCACGGTCGCGAGCACGTCCGGCGCCACGCCGTGCCAGTCGCCGGCCACCGTGCGGCGCCGGGCGTTCGGCAGGCGTTCGGCCACGCCGTCGGCCCACCCGCGCAGCCGCTCGTCGCTGCCCGCGCTGTCGAGCACCAGCGTCGGCGTGGTGATCGAGGCCAGGTCCGGGGGAGTGCCGGTGATGGTCAGGTCGTAGGCGGTGGTGTGGGCCATCGCCTCCAGCGCCGGCCAGCCCGGTGACCGCCGCATCCCGGCGGTGAACTCCTCCGGGATGCCGCACGCGACCTGGAACCGGACCACCGCGTCACCGCGCCGCCCGGCCGCCACCAGGGCGTTGATCTCGTCCCGCACGTCGGGTCCGGTCGGCTCCTCGAACGACAGCGGCGGCTCCAGCAGCGCCAACGCGGTGATCGGCACCCCGGCCGCCGCGGCGTGCAGGGCCAGCACCGCGCCCGACGAGAAGCCGTAGGCGAAGGCCGAGCCGCCTGCGGCCGCCACGACCGCCGCCAGGTCCTCCACCTCGCGGTCGATCGCGTACGGTCCGCGGTCCGTGCTCTCGCCGCGGCCCCGGCGGTCGTAGGTGTAGGCCGTGTACCCCCGCAGCGCCGCCGCGACGTCGGGCATCGGGCCGCCGCCCCGGAAGCAGCACGCGGCGTCCACCAGCACCACCGCGGGACCGACACCGACCCGCGAGAACCCGATCGTCGTGCCGTCCTTCGAGGTCACGGTGCCCATCACGACTCCTCCAGGACCAGGCCCGGCCTAGCGGGGCAGCTTCACCACGGTCACGAAGAAGTCGTCGATCTGCCGGACGACCTCGATGAACCGGTCGAAGTCGACCGGCTTGGTGACGTAGGCGTTGGCGTGCAGGTTGTAGCTGCGCAGGATGTCCTCCTCCGCCTCCGACGTGGTCAGCACCACCACCGGGATGGGCCGCAGCGCCTCGTCCGCCTTGATCTCGGCCAGCACCTCGCGGCCGTCCATCTTCGGCAGGTTCAGGTCGAGCAGGATCAGCCCCGGCCGCGGCGCGTCCTCGTACGGGCCCTGGCGGCGCAGGAACTCCAGCGCCTCCACGCCGTCGCGCACCACGTGCAGCTGGTTGCGGATCTTGTGGTGCTCGAACGCCTCCTGCGTCATCAGGGCGTCGCCGGGGTCGTCTTCCACCAGCAGGACGTCGATCACGTTCAACGGGTTGCTCATTGCTCGTCGTCCTCTACAGCCGGCAGCGTGAACTTGAAGGTGGTCCCGGTGTCGCCCTCGCTGGTGTCCAGCCAGATCGTGCCACCGTGGTACTCCACGATCTTCCGGCACATCGCCAGCCCGATGCCGGTGCCGGGGTAGTCGTCCTTGTGGTGCAGGCGCTGGAAGATCACGAAGATCCGCTCAGCGTACTCGGGGTCGATGCCGATGCCCTGATCGCTGATGGTGAACGTCCAGGAATCGCCCGTGCGGTCCACGTCCACGCGCACGTGCGGCGGCTCCTCGCCGTGGAACTTCAGCGCGTTGCTGATCAGGTTGCCGAACACCCCGCCGAGCAACGACGCCTCGCCGCGCACCGTGGGCAGGTCCGCCACCTCGACCGTCGCCCCGGTCCGCTCGACGACCTCGGAGTAGTTGTCCAGCACCTGGGCGACCAGCTCGTCGCAGTCCACCAGGGTCTGCTCGCGGGTGAGCCTGCCGACCCGGGAGAACGCCAGCAGGTCGTTGATCAGCACCTGCATCCGCTTCGCGCCGTCCACGGCGAACCGCAGGTACTGCTCGCCGCGCTCGTCGAGCTGGCCCGAGTAGCGCCGCTCCAGCAGCTGGCAGAAGCTCGCCACCTTGCGCAACGGCTCCTGCAGGTCGTGCGAGGCGACGTAGGCGAACTGCTCCAGCTCCGAGTTCGACCGCCGCAGCTCCTCCAGGTCGGACAGGATGCGCACCCGCATGGCCTCGACGTCCTGGCCGAGCATCACCGTCTCGCGGGGCCCGCCCGCCTCGACCGCGTGCGCGAAGTCGCCCGACGACACCTGCCGCACGTCCGCGGCGAGCCCCGTCAGCGGCGCGATCACGATCCGGTACAGCATCACCGCCACCCCGGCGATGCTCAGCACCAGCAGCAGACCGAGCCCGATGACCAGCAAGAACGCCTGCGTGGCGACGTTCGACACGTTCGCCCGGCCGGCGGCGGACGCCTCCTCGACCTTGGTCTTCAACGCCGCCATCGCCTCGGCCGCCCGGTCGAACAGCGCCTTGCCGCGTTCGGCGTCGACCAGGGTGGTCTGCGGGATGCCCGACACGTAGACCAGGTCGACCAGGGGGTCGGCGTAGCTCTGCCGCCAGTCGTCCGCCAGCCGCCGCACCTCCTCCAAGTCGCCGAGCAGGTCGGGTCGCGAGGCCGACAGCAGGGAGCGGGCGGACTCCACCGCGTCCAGCTCGTCCTGCCGCCCGTCGGTGTAGGGGGCGAGGAACGCCTGGTTGGCGGTGAGCACGTACCCGCGCACACCGGTCTCCTGGTTGACCAGCGCGGTCTGCATCTCGAGCACCTCGCGGCCGGCCGGGTCGATCCGCTCCAGCAGCTCGGTGCGGGCGGAGGTCAGCCCGTTCAGCGCGATCAGGAGGCTGCCGATGGCGCCCGCGCAGATGACGACCAGGACCACGACGGCCGCGACCAGGAGCTTGCTCGCGGGCCAGCGCTTGCGGTAGTCCATCAGGCGCGGTCCGAGATCAGCAGCACGGCCATGTCGTCGTCCAGCTCCCCGCCGTTGAGTTCCTTCACCCGGCTGATGAGGTCGTCCAGCAGCGTCGCCGGTGTGCGCGTCCAGTCCGGTCGCTCCCTGGTGATCTCGCCGATCAGGTCGATCAGCCGCTCCGAGCCCAACCGCTCGGTGTCGCCGTGCACGCGGCCCTCGACCAGGCCGTCGGTGTAGAGCAGCATCGACCACCCCGGCGGCAACGGCACGTCGAGCCCGCTCCACGTGCTGTCCGGCAGCACGCCGAGCGGCAGCCCGGCGCGGTCGCGCGGCAGCTCCACCACCCGGTCGCCGACCAGCAGCATCGGTTCCGGGTGCCCGGCCAGGTAGACCCGCGCCCACCGGCGGTCCGGCGAGATCGTCACCATGCACGCCGTGGTGAACAGGCCGGGCTGGTGGCGTTCGTGCTCCAGGATCTCGTGCAGCGTGCGCAGCACCCGGGACGGCTCCTGGCCCGCCAGCACCAGCGCCCGCCAGGCGATGCGCAGGAACACGCCGATCGCGGCCTCGTCCGGGCCGTGCCCGCACACGTCGCCGATCAGCAGTTGGAGCGTGCCGTCGGAGGTGCGCACGACGTCGTAGAAGTCGCCGCCCAGCAGCATCCGGCTGCCGCCGGGGCGGTAGCTGACCTCCCAGCCGATGTCGTCGCCGTGGATGATCGGCGACGGCAGCAGGCCGCGTTCGAGGCGGGTCTTCTCCGCCGCGAGCAGCTTCTCGTCGCGCAGCTGGCGCTGGGTCTCCTCGACCCGCTTGCGGCCGACCGCGTAGCGGATGCTGCGGGCCAGGCCCACGCCGTCCACCTGGCCCTTGACCAGGTAGTCCTCCGCGCCCTGGGCCACCGCCTGGGTGCCCTGGTGCTCGTCGTTGAGGCCGGTGAGCACGATGATCGCCACCGGCGCCGGGTGGGCGAGCAGCCTGGTCAGGCCGTCGAGCCCGGTCGTGTCCGGCAGGCCGAGGTCGAGCAGCACGCAGTCCGCCTTGGCCAGCAGGCCCTCCGCCTCCCGCAGCGTCCGCGCCCGGTGCAGGGCGACGTCCGCCTCGACCTCGTCCAGCAGGGCTTCGACCAGCACGGCGTCGCCCTCGTCGTCTTCCACGAGGAGCACGTTGATCCGGTTCACCGCGGTCCGCGGTGCGGGGAGCCCTGCCACGGGGGAGGAGATTAGTCGAACTCGATCAGGACGGGGTGACGGCGGTGCGGTGGGGCGCGGTGACGGCGCCCGCGGCCATGACCGAAGATCGTGGGGTGACGTTCTCCCAGATGGTGGCGCTGACGACCCGCCTGCCCCGGCGGGGCCGGGGTTTCTGGTACTCCGTGGCCATTGACGTGCTGTGGCCGCTGGTCGTGCTGTTCGTGCGGATGCGGATGGCGGGCCGGACCAACATCCCGCGCGAGGGCGCGGTGCTGCTGGCCTCCAACCACCTGTCCTTCGCCGACCCGGTGACGTTGACCGCGTTCGCGCTCGCCTCCGGCCGGGTGCCCCGGTACCTGGCCAAGGCGAGCCTGTGGAAGGCGCCGGTGCTCGGGTGGGTGATGTCGTCGGGGCGGCACATCCCGGTCGACCGCGACAGCGTGCGCGCCGGCAAGGCGCTGGACAACGCGCGCACGTCGTTGGACGAGGGCGAGTGCGTGATCGTCTACCCGGAGGGCACCTTCACCAACGACCCCGACGGCTGGCCCATGCGCGGCAAGAACGGCGTGGCGCGGCTGGCGTTGACGACCCGCACGCCGGTCGTGCCGGTGGCGCAGTGGGGCACCCGGGAGCTGCTGCCGCCGGGGAAGTTCGTGCCGCGGCCGTGGCGGAAGGTGTCCGTGGTGGCGGGCGCGGAGGTCGACCTGTCCGACCTGTACGGGCTGGAGCCGACCAAGGCCGTGCTGGACGAGGCGACCGCGCGGATCATGGCCGCCGTGACGACGCTGCTCAGCGGCGTGCGCGAACTGCCGTCACCGACGAACCCGTGACCGTCAGCGGGCCTTCTTGGCCTTGCCGGAGCGCTCGCGCTCCCACCGCAGGTACTGGCCGGTGACGGTGGACACGCTGGTGAGCAGCCAGACCGCCACGCCCGCGTCGTCGGTCACGCCGATCAGCGGCAGCAGTTCGGGCAGCAGGTCGACCGGGGAGACGAGGTAGAGCACGGCGAACGCCCACGTGGCCATCGTGCTGGTCGGCAGGCCGTAGGCCTTGCGCTCGCGCAGCAGCCGGGGCAGGGCCTTGGCCCGGTCGATCACGGTGCCGACCGGGCGGGGCTCGCCCTTGCGCTCCCACCGGCGCCGCCGGCGCACGACCCACAGCACGCCGGCCGCCACGCCGAGCACGACCAGACCGGAGCCGGCGACGACCGGCGGCAGGCCGAGCAGCTCGTCGTCACGCAGGAGCAGCGTGCTCAGCCCGAGCAGGGTGAGGACCACGCTGAGGAAGATCACACGTCCATGGTAGTGGCGGTGAGGCGTCCACGCGGGTGGAGCGGGCGTCGGGTCACGGCGCGGAAACTTCCGGATCAACCGGCTCACGGCCCGGACGGGTCGGTCCATACGATGGCCCGGTGAGCGATTCCCCCCGGTTACCGGCGCGATCCGTCGTCGTGGTGCTGTTCGTCGTCGCCGCGTGCGCGGTCCTGGCGGCCGGCGGGTTGACCGCCGTGGTCCTCGCGGACGACCGTCCCCGGCAGGCCGCGCCGGTGGCGGCCGGGAGGGCCTCGCCGACCGCCCGCGCGGACACCACCCGCCCCGTCGGGCCGCCGCTGTGCCTGATCGGCTCGTGGCGCACGGTGGAGGAGCAGGTGATGGTCAAGTTCTACAACGGCGTGGACCCGCTCCCGATGGTCACCAGCGGGCGGGCGTACGAGTTCCGGCCGGACGGCACCGGGACCGAGCGGATGGACGACGTGGTGTTCCACGGCACCTACCAGGGCAACGCGCTGCGGCTCGTCGGCAACGGGGTCATCGAGTTCACCTGGACCGCCACCGACAAGGCCATCACCTACGGCAACCAGACCAAGGCCGAGTTCACCTGGGCCTACTACGACCAGCGGGGTCTGGTGGAGACCCAGACGATCCCGTCGGAACAGGTGCGGCACGAGGTGGACGACTACGCCTGCCAGGGCACCCAGCTCGTGGAGAGCAACTCGCGCGGCTACCGGTCGGTGTGGGCGCGGACCGCCGGGTTCGGGGTGTACGGCTGATGCGCGCGGCGCTCGTCGCGGCGGCGTTGCTGGCCGCCGCTCCGGCTCTTGTTCCCGCTGCCGCCGCTTCCGTCGTGCAGCCGTCGAGCCCGGAGGAGCTGGCCGCGGCCATCGCCCGGCCGGCGATCGTGCTCATCACCGTGGAGTGGCACGGGTGGGTGCGGGACAGGCGCACCGGCGAGGTGTTCGGCGGCGCGAACGGCTACGTCGTGAAGGCGACGTGCAGCGGTGTGGTGATCAGCCCGGACGGGCACGTGGCCACCGCCAGCCACTGCGTCCACACCGGACCGCAGGGCGGCGCGGGCGCGTTGTTCGACGCGGCGATCGAGGATCTGGCGGCGGCCGGTCGGGTCGTGGACCGGGCCAAGGCCAAGGCGCAGCTGGCCGAGCACGCCGTCGCCGAGGGCGCGGACCCGGACCGCCCGGTCGACCGCGCGATCGCGGTCGAGCGGATGGAGGCCACCGGCGACGGCCCGATCCGGGACGTCGCGCCGGCCACCGTGGTCGACCTCGTCGCGCCGACCGAGGGCGACGTGGCGGTGCTGAAGGTGCCGCGCGAGAACCTGCCGTCGTTGGAGATCAGGGCCGAGCAGACGGCGGTCGGCACGCCGATCCTGGCCATCGGCTACCCCGGTTCGGCGGGCGCGGCGGTCGACCCGAGCCTGGAGCCGAGCAACAAGAACGGCCAGGTGTCGGCGCGGCGGACGCAGAACGACCGGCCGTTCTACGAGTTCAGCGCGGCGGCCACGCAGGGCATGAGCGGTGGGCCGGTGGTCGACATGGACGGCCGGGTCGTCGGCCTGGTGAGCCAGGGCTCGCCGGGGGAGACGCAGTCGTTCAACTTCGCCGCCGCGTCCTCGACGTTGCTGGACGTCCTGGCGGGCAAGGACGTGAAGGTCGAACCGGGTGCGCACGACCGCGACTACCGGGCCGCGCTGGACCACTACTTCGCGGACGACTTCGACGGCGCGGTGGAGGGTTTCGACGACGTGCTGGCCGCTTCGCCCGGTCACCTGCAGGCCGCGGAGTACCGGCGGCTCGCGGTCGACCGCGGTGGGTCGGCCGGTGGCGGCGCTTCGCTGCTGATCGGGCTCGCGGTGCTCTGCGGCGGTGTCGCGGTGGCCACGGCGACGGCGGGCACGGCGATCGCCCTGACCCGCAGGCGTCGGCTGTCGCCCGCGGGTCCCGTGCCGCCGGTGGGGCCGCCGCCGGTGGGGCCGCCGCCGGTGGTGTCCGATGTGGACACCCCGCCGTTCGGCATCCCGGTGCGGGCCACCGAGGTCGTCGCGCCGGTCCAGCCGCCGGTGGTCACGCCGACCACTGAGCCCACCGCAGAGCCCACCGTTGAGCCGCCGGTCGACGAGTCGCCGACCGTCCGGTCCACCGACGGGTCACCGACCGCGCGGGTCGTGCGGCCGGACGAGGGCGAGCCCACCGCACCGCGGTCCTGACCCGGGGCCGCCGGTGCGTCCACAACGGACGCACCGGCCCCGGTGCTACCACTTGCTCTCGGCGTGCAGCCACAGCCCGACCGCGAGGCCGAGGGCGACGAGGGACAGGGGCGAGAACCCGGCGCCGCCCGAGATGATCAGGCCGAACAGCAGGCTGAACCCGCTCGTCAGCACGTAGAGCCGAGGCCCCCACTTGCGGGTGAACCACGCGCCGACCAGCCCGATCAGGGCGACCAGACCGGCGAGCGCCACGAAGACGACGAGCTGCAACGAGTCGTCGCCCCACTCCGCGCCGTGGTCCACCTCGTCCACCCAGCCCACGACGGCGACGACCAGCGTGAAGGCGTTGGCGAGGGTCATCAGCACCAGCAGCACGACGATCCCGGCGCCCTTCCTGGCGCGCGGCTCGGCGTGGCGGGCGGTGGTCGGCGAGTCGGGGGAGTCGTGCTGCACCATGGCGGCGGTCCTTTCCGGGTACGGCGCGGACCCGGTCGCCGCGGGCGGGACCGGTCGGGTGCCGTGAGGAGTGGGGCGACCGTCCGGCGCCCCTGACCGCTGACGCTACGGAGCAGGCGGGTGGCCGGGCGAGGACGGCGGGGGTGGAAGTTTCCGGTTCCGGGCCGACCGCTGCACCTCGGCGAGGTCGGCGGCGGTCACCAGGCGGACCTCGGCGGCCCGGCGCGCCACCGCGAACCTGGTGTTCTGCAGCCGGCCCGCGTGCGCGGCCAGGAACGGGTCGTCCGCCGCGCCGAACGCGATCGCCGAGATCGCCCGGATCGCGTCGTCCACCCGCTGCGGCCGGTGCAGGTTCCAGGTGTAGCCGTGCCACTCGCGGACCCGTTCGAAGATCTCCCGGTTCGACGGCGGCCGCGGGTAGTCGTCCGCGCCGACCAGCCACGGTTCGCACAGCGCCAGCGCGACGAACCAGTCCCGCCCGCCCCGCACCAACCCCGGACCGGTGCGCGTGTCGCCACCGTCCGCCCCGAACGCCACCTCCGACGCCGCAGGCGCGCGCTCCACGTCGATGGTCAGCTGCAGGTCGGCGAACCCGTCGCCGTGGCCGCGCCGGCCGAGCAGCAGCACCAGCTGGTTCTCGCCGACGTCCAGCAACGCCGTCGCCGACCGGGTCAGGATCACCCGCCGCGCGCCGCCCGGCGCGTCGAACAGGCTGGACAGCTGCGCCTCGCCCGCGCCGAGCCACGTCAACGACACCACGTCCGCGCCGACCGCCAGCTCGCCGACGAGCCGCGACACGTGCGGCGCGCAGTCCGGCAGCGCGACCACCACCCGCCCGGGGCGGGCCGGGCCGACGACGCCGTGCGGCGCGCGTCCGAACAGCAGCGACTCGCCCGGCCCCAGCACCACCGAAGCCAGGCCCGCGCCACGCACCACCACCCTCGGCACGGCGCTACTCCGGGCAACCGGGCGGGTCGCCCCGGTCCGGTCCGAGCGCACGCCATTCCTCGGCCAGCGACTCGCGGTCGAGCAACCCGCACAGCACCTCGACCGCGCGGTCCGGCACGAGGTTCCACAGCCGGGCGGTGCCGTCCGCGCCGACCGACGCGATGAGCTCGCCGCTCGGGTCGAACGCCAGGTCGTTCAGCTCGGCGCCGTGCCGGTCCAGCCGCGCCAGCTGCCGCGCGCCGTCGACCTCCCACAGCCGCACCACGGTGTCCTGGCTCGCGGTGGCCAACGTCCTGCCGTCCGGGCTCCACGCCACCCGGCGCACCGGCGCGTCGTTGCCGGTGAGCACGCCGACCTCGACGCCGTCCTTGACCCGCCACAGCTTCACCAGCCGGTCACCGCCTCCCGTGGCCAGCACGGAGCCGTCCGGGCTGAACTCGACGTCGATCGCCACGCCGTCGTGGCCGGGCAGGATGGTCCACTCCGTGCCGGGGTCCACCAGGTCCCACAGCCCGATCCGGCCGCCCGACAACGTCACCGCGAGCGTGCGGCCGTTCGGGTGGAACGAGATGCCGGTGGGGTAGTTGGGCTCGACCCCGTTGACCGGGGTGTTGCGCGGCTCCGGGGTCGTCGCCCGGCGGTTGACCAGCCGAAGGTCGGCGGCGTCGAGCAGGAGCACTTCGTCGCGGTCCTCCTGCGACCCGGTCGGGGTGCGGCCCGTGACGGCGATCGTCCGGCCGTCCGGGCTGTACCTCGCCGAGGTGAACTCCGTGCCGGGCCGGGAGAACCGGCGCAGCTCCGCGCCCGTCGCCGCCTTCCACACCACCAGCAGGCCGCTCTCGTCCACGGTGACGAGCTCGGCGCCGTCCGGGCTGAACGCGACGTCGTAGGCGTCGTCGCCGTGGGCCTTCAGCTCGTGCGCCAACCGCGAGTTCCGGTGGTCCCACAGCCGGACCACGCCGTTGCCGCTGGTGGTGGCCAGCAGGTCGCCGCCGGGCTGGAACGCGGTGCCGAGCAGGACGGCGTCACGCGGGCCCAGCGTCGTCCGCTGGTAGGACCACACCGTGATCACGCCGGTGGAGTCGGAGCTGAGCAGGGTGTGGCCGTCGGCGGTCATGACCACCGCGAACGTGGTCACCGACCCGGCCGCGTACTGGGTCAGCAGGTCGCCGGTCGCCAGGTCCCACGAGTAGACGCTCGAGCCCACCGCGCCCGCCACCACGGCCGAGCCGGACGGCGTGAACGTGACCGAGCTCAGCCCCACCTCGGGAGCGCTGAACGTCCGGCGCGCCGTCCACGTCGTGGTGTCCCACAACCGGACCGTCGCGTCCATCCCCGTGCTGGCCAGCAGCCCGCCGCCCGGCGCGAACGCCAGCGCGCTCACCTCGCCGGTGTGCCCGGTCAGCTTCGCGACCAGCGCGCCGTCACCCGCCCGGTGCACCGCGACGTCGTTGCCGTCGGTCAACGCGACCAGCCCGGGGTCCGGCAGGAACGCCATCCGGATCGAGGGCCGGGCGGCGAACACCGCCCGCTCGGTGAACCCGGCCGTCTCCCACAGCACCACGCCGCGATCGGTGTAGGCGACGAGCGTGCCGCCGTCCGGGGAGAGCGCGGTGTCCGCCGCCCGACCCGGCACGGTGAAGACCCTCTTGCGCGCCGGCACGTCCCACAGCTCGACCTTCTTGGTGTCCGGGTCGGCGGTGGCCAGCAGCCGACCGTCGGCGCTCATCGACACCGTCCGGTACCAGCCGCCCTTGTCGTCCAGCACGGCCAGCTCACGGCGCGAGGGCACGTCCCACAGCCGCAGGGTGCCGTCCCGGCCGCCGGAGGCCGCGACCTTCCCGTCCTCGCTCACCGCGAGCGCGTTGATCGCGCCGACGTGCCCGGTCATCCGGCCGCGGTAGGCGTCGGTGGTCGCGGACAGCAGCGCGCTGCGCCCCTCGACGGTCGGGCTCGCCCGCCACGCGCCGAACGCGGCCAATGCCGCCCGCCGCGGGTCCACCGTCCTGGCCAACGCCGACTCCGCCGCCAACTGCCGCGACAGGTTCTGCTGCCGCCCGGTGTCCGCCCGGTCCCGTTCGGCCTGCGCGGACTGCCGCAACCGGGTCGCCACGACGACCGCCACCGACGCGACCACCAGCAGCAGGCTCAGCGCCACCACCAAGCCGCGCAACCGGTTCGTGCGCTTGCGCGCCGCCAGCTGCCCGGCGTGCTCGGCCGCCGTCGACCGGGCCAGGAAGTCCTGCTCGACCGGCTGCAACCGCACCCGGTCCCGCGCCGACTCCAGCCACGCGGTCAGCGACGCCAGCCGCACGCCCCGGTACAGGTCGTCGTCGTGCTGCCCGGACTCGACCCACGCCCGGACGGAGTCGGTGAACCGGCGGTGCTGCACCAGACCCGCGCGGTCCTCCTCGATCCAGTCGCGCAGCCTCGGCCACGCGGTGAACAGCGCCTCGTGGCTCAGCCGCGCGCCCGAGCCGTCCACGGTCACCAGCCGTGCCGCGATCAACCGGTCCAGCACGTGCCGCTGCGCGGCGAACTCCCGCGGGTCGACCCGCCGCCGGACCACCGCGCCGTCGTCGAGCACCGCGACCAGCCGCAGCAGGATCGCGCGCAACGCCTGCCGCCCCACCGGGTCCAGGGCCGAGTGGATCTCCTCGGCGGTGCGCGAGACCGCGCCGTCGATGCCGCCCGCGCGGCGGTAGGCGGCCAGCGTCAGCACCGGCCCGTCGCGGTGCAGCCACGACTCGCGCAGCGCGTGCGCCAACCGGGGCAGCGCGCCGGGGTCGTAGCCGATCTCGCCGCGCACGCCGAGGTCGGCGATCATCCGCTCCGGCAGGCCGGGCTCCACCTCCACGCCGAAGTCCTTGGCGGGGCTGACGATCGCCTGCCGCAACCCGGTCGCGTCCAACGGGCCGAGCAGCACGGGCGCGGCCAGCGCGGGCCGCAACGGCGCCAGCTCGATGCACCGGTCGACCAGGTCCGCCCGGACTGCCAGCACGACCAGCGCGGGCCGGGCGGCGGTCAACGCGGCGGCGAACGCCAACCGGTCCGCCTCCGGCGCGTTGAACACCTCCTCGAACTGGTCGACCACGATCACCGGCCGCGTCACGCCCGCGCACCACTCGCCGAACCGGCCGGGCGACTCGCGGATCAGCCGCGCCCACCGCGCCGCGTCGATCGTCGTGCGGGCGGCCATGGCGGCGGCCAGGTTGCCGACCGGGTCCACCCCCGGCGTCAGCACCACCTGGGGCCACGTCTCGTCGCCGTCGGCGGCCAGCGCGGGCAGCAGCCCGGCCTTGAGCACCGAGGACTTGCCCGCGCCCGACGCGCCGACCAGCACCACCGGCTCACCGCCGCGGACCTGCTCCGCCAGGCGGACGAGCAGCTCGGTGACGACGTGCGAGCGGCCGTGGAACACCTCGGCGTCGGCCCGCTCGAACCCGCTCAGGCCCGGGTACGGGGTGGCCTGCGGTTGCGGGCGCGAGGTGCGCGGCCTGCTCGTGGAGCGGAGGATCGCGCGCACCAGCCGGTCCTGGTCCTCACCCGGGCCGGGCGACGTCGGCCGGGCGGCGTGCGCGGTGTCGCCGCCGAACGCGGCCGCCTCCGCCGCCGTGATCAGCGCCGTCGCCGACTCGAACCGCCGCGCCGGGTCCTTCGCCAGCCCGCGCAGCACCACGGCGTCCAGGCCGGGGCTGACGGTCGGGCTGAACACCGAGGGCGCGGGCGGGGGCTGCAACAGGTGGGCGGCGACCTTCGCGGCGGGGTCGGTGGCCGGGTGCGGCAGCCGGCCGGTCAGGCACTCGAACAGCACGCACGCCAAGGAGTACTGGTCCGAACGGCCGTCGACCGCGCCGCCGGACAGGCGTTCCGGCGCCATGTAGTCCCACGAGCCGATCAGGTCGCCCGACCGGGTCAGCGCGGTGGCCTCCGGCGAGGTCTCCCGGGCGATGCCGAAGTCGGCCAGGTAGGCGTGGTCGTCGGCGGCGATCAGGATGTTGGACGGCTTCACGTCCCGGTGGACCAGGCCGCGCTCGTTGGCGGCGTCCACGGCGGCGGCGACCTGGCCGAGGACCTTCAGCGCCCGGACCGGGTCGACCTCGCCCGCGCCCAACGCGCGCCGCAGGTCCGTGCCCTCGACCAGCATCATGTCGAGGAAGAGGTGGCCGTCGACCTCGCCGAAGTCGTTGACCGGGATGACGTTCGGGTGGCTGAGCGCGGCGGCGATGCGCGACTCGCGCTGGAACCGGGCCCGGTACTCGTGGTCGGTCGCGGCGGCGGAGAGCCGCTTCAGCGCGACGACCCGGTCGTGGACGGTGTCGTAGGCGCGGTGCACCACGCCCATGCCGCCCTGCCCGAGCAGCTCGCGGATCTCGTACCGCCCGAAGTCCGCTAAGCCGGACCGCGCCCCCATAGCGCCCCCTCGTCTCGCCCGCCCGAACCTTACTGGGCCGGGCCAGCGGTTCCACCGGGCGAGCGCGGGTGGCGGGCGCACCGCGGGCCGCGGACGGGGTGTGGAGGCCCGTC
>NZ_JBFAMT010000086.1:0-23191 GCF_040656635.1 Actinosynnema sp. NPDC049800
CGTCGTGCCGTAGACCAGGTGCTTGCCGTTGTACGGCACGTAGGTGAAGTCCTTGAGCGACACCCAGCCCGACCTCGGGTTCGCCAGCACGCCCGACGACGACCAGCGGTACGTCGACGGGAGGGAGCACTGGCTGGGCGTCGTGGTGGTGGTGGTCGTCGTCGTGGAAGTGGTGGTGGAAGTGGTGCTGGTCGGGGTGGTCGTCGATGTCGTGCTACCGGTGCACACCACGCCGTTCAGGGCGAAACTCGTCGGAATCGGGTTGCTGCCCGTCCACGACCCGTTGAAACCGAACGACGCCGAACCGCCGGTGGCGATCGAACCGTTGTAGCTCACGTTCTTCGCGGTCACCGCGGAACCGCTCTGCGTCAACGACGTGTTCCACGACTGCGTCACCGTCTGGCCCGCGCCGAACGACCACGTCAACGTCCACCCGGTCAGCGGATCACCCAGGTTGGTGATCGACACGTTGCCGGTGAACCCGTCCTGCCACTGCGAAGCCACGGCGTAGTTCACCGAGCAGCCGGCGGCCGCGGCGCCGGCCGGCAACGCCACGAGGGTCGCAGCCGTTGCCAGCAGTGCGGCGCTCGCCACCGCGGCGCCGACATTTGCTGCTCTGAACCTGGTCGTGAAGCTGCGTCGTAGCATTGACATGACGTCTCCTCTGCGGACTTTGCGCAAGTTTTCGAACAGTGGCCGTCCGCGATCGCGTTTGTCGACGAGAACGGTCATCGGCTCAAGAAGTCGGCGAGATCGGCCGAGTGCCGATATGGCCGGGCGACCAGCACGTCGCTAAACATTTTAGCGATAGTGCTAAATATTTGAGCGCGTTCTCATGGACACCTTCCGGGCACGACGACGATACCGGCGGTTAAGCGGTTGATCTGTTCCCAGAATGGAGTGCGCAAGGCCTCGAGGTCAACAGGGCGAGCTTGACCGTCTCAATGGGCGGGCAAAGGGATCAGTCGTATTCCTCCAGTTTGCCGCGGGAGGAGAGGAGGCGGCGCAGGGAGCCCAGGCGGCCGGGGGAGGCCTCGCCGGTGCGGACCAGTTCGTCCAGCATGCAGTCCGGGTCGTCGGGCGGGCCCTGGTGACCGCAGCCCGACGGGCACTCCTCGGCCATCGCCTTCATGTCCGGGAACGCGCCCACGATGTCGTCCGGCGTGATGTGCGCCAGGCCGAACGAGCGGATGCCCGGCGTGTCCACCGCCCAGCCGCCCTCCGGCAGCGGCAGGGCGACGGTCTGCGTCGACGTGTGCCGGCCCTTGCCGACACCGCTCACCACGCCCACCGCCCGGTGCGCGTCGGGCACGAGCCGGTTCACCAACGTCGACTTGCCGACACCCGAGTGCCCGATCAACGCCGACAACCGGTTCGCCAGCCGCCCGCGCAGCTCGTCCGGGTCCTCGTCGGACCGCGTCACGACCACGGGCAGGTTCAGCTCCGCGTACGCGGCGACCAGCTCGTCCGGCGGCGCCAGGTCCGACTTCGTCAAGCACAGCAGGGGTTCCAGCCCGCCCGCCCACGCCGCCACCAGGCACCGGTCGATGAAACCGCGCCGCGGCTGCGGGTCCGCCAACGCCGACACGATCACCAGCTGCTCGGCGTTGGCCACCACCACCCGCTCGAACGGGTCGGTGTCGTCCGCCGTGCGCCGCAGCACGCTGCGCCGCTCCTCCACCCGCACGATCCGCGCCAACGTGTCCGGCTGACCGGACGTGTCGCCGACCAGCCCGACGTGGTCGCCGACGACGACCGGCGTGCGGCCGAGCTCCCGCGCCCGCATGGCGACGACCATCCGACCCGGGTCGCCGTCCATCGCGCACGTCCACCGACCCCGGTCGACCCCGACGACCATGGCGGGCACCGCGTCCGCGTGCTCGGGCCGGCGCTTGCTGCGCGGCCGGGTGCCCTTGCCCGGCCGCACCCGCACGTCGGACTCGTCCAACCGCCGCCAGTCGCCCCTCGCCACGTCAGCGCGCCCCCGGCAGCGACAGCATGGCCGCCCACATGCCCGGGAAGTCGGGCAGCGTCTTCGTGGTGCAGCCGATGTCGTCCACGGACACGCCCTCGACGACCAGGCCGATGATCGCGCCGGCGGTGGCCATCCGGTGGTCGGCGTAGGCCCGCCAGACGCCGCCGCGCAGCGGTCGCGGCGTGATGACCAGGCCGTCCTCGGTCTCCTCCGCGTCGCCGCCCAGCCGGTTGATCTCGGTGACGAGCGCGGCGAGCCGGTCCGTCTCGTGGCCGCGGATGTGGGCGACACCGCGGATCCGCGTCCGCCCGTCGGCCAGCGCCGCCAAGGCCGCGATGGTCGGCGTCAGCTCGCTCTCGTCACGCAGGTCGACGTCGATCCCGGTCAACCGGTCGGGCCCGCGCAGCACCAGACCGGCGTCGGACAGCTCGACCTCGCACCCCATGCGCCCGAACAGGTCCTGGGCCGCGCCGCCGGGCTGCGTGGTCCGCGTCGGCCAGCCCGGGATCGTCACCCGACCGCCGGTCACGGCCGCCGCCGCCAGGAACGCGGTCGCGTTGGACAGGTCCGGCTCGACGTGCCAGTCGCGGCCCTCGACGACACCCGGCTCGACCCGCCACTCGTTCGGCGACGCGTCGTCCACCACGACGCCGGCCTGGCGCATCATCGCCACGGTCATCTCGATGTGCGGCATGGACGGCACGGGCTTGCCGTCGTGCCGGATCGTCACGCCGCTCTCGTAACGCGCGCCCGACAGCAGGAGCCCGGACACGAACTGGGACGACGCCGAGGCGTCGATGGTGACCTCGCCGCCGGGCACGCCGCCCTTGCCGTGCAGCGTGAACGGCAGCGCGTCGCCCGCCACGTCCGCGCCCAGCGCCCGCAGCGCGTCCAGGATCGTGGTCATCGGCCGGGTCCGCGCGTGCGGGTCGCCGTCGAAGGTGATGTCGCCGACCGCGAGCGCGGCGGCGGGCGGCAGGAACCGCATCACGGTGCCCGCCAGACCGCAGTCGACCTGCGCCGGTCCGTGCAGCTCGTGGGGCGTGACCAGCCAGGACCCGTCCGGACCGTCGACGACGCCGACGCCGAGCGACCGCAGCGCGTCGACCATCAGGTTGGTGTCGCGGCTGCGCAGCGGCGCGTGCAGGGTGGACGCGCGGTCGGCCAGGGCGGCGAGCACGAGCGCGCGGTTGGTGATCGACTTGGAGCCGGGCACGGGTACCGTCGCGTCGACCGGGCCGTCGGCGGTGGGAGCGGACCACTGCTGAGTCATGGCTTGATGATTCCGCATCGGGTGGTCGACAGCTCGCACCGGGCTTTCCGACGTGCGACGATGGCATCGCCCGAGGGTGATCTGTGGAGAGGTGATCGGTGTGTGCGGCAGGTACGCGTCCACCAAGAACCCCGCGCTGCTCGCGGCGGAGTTCGACGCGGTCGACGGCACCGAGGGCGACGCGCCCGGCGCGGACTACAACGTCGCGCCGACCAAGCAGGTGCTCGCCGTGGTCGAGCGGCACCCGCGCGACGACGAGGGCAACCCCGACCCCGACACCACCGAGCGCAGCGTCCGCGTGATGCGCTGGGGCCTGGTGCCGCACTGGGCCAAGGACCTGTCCGGCGCCGCGAAGATGATCAACGCGCGGGCGGAGAGCGTGCTGGACAAGCCCGCCTACCGGAACTCGGCGGCCAAGCGCCGGTGCATCGTCCCGGCCGCGGGCTGGTACGAGTGGCAGCCGGGCGAGGGCCGCAAGCAGCCGTACTTCATCAACCCCGGCGACGACTCCAGCCTCGCCATGGCCGGCATCTGGTCGGTGTGGTGGCAGCAGGAGGGCGACGAGCGCAAGCCGATCATCACGTGCGCCGTGCTGACCACGGACGCGATCGGCGAGATGACCTCCGTGCACCACCGGATGCCGCTGGTGCTGCCGAAGGACCGCTGGGCGGCGTGGCTCGACCCGGACAACGAGGACCCGAAGGACCTGCTCGCGCCCGACCTGGACCTGGTCGACGCGCTGGAGCTGCGCCCGGTGTCGACGAAGGTCAACAGCATCAAGAACAACGACCCGTCGCTGATGGCGGCCGTCACGCTGGGGGAGTCCGAGAAGCCGGAGCCCACCTTGTTCGAGCTGAAATGACCTCGCGGGTGGTCGACACCCCGTACGGCCCCGCGCGGGCCGAGCTGCACTGCGCGTCCGAGAGCCGCGCCGCGCTCCTGCTGGGGCACGGCGCGGGCGGCGGCATCGCCGCGCCGGACCTGGTGGCCGCGACCCGCGCGGCGGTGGACGTCGGCGTGCACGTGGCGCTGGTCGAGCAGCCGTACCGGGTGGCGGGCCGCCGCGCGCCCGCGCCCGCCAAGCAGCTCGACGCGGCGTGGCTCGCGGTGGCCGACGAGCTGGGCGAGACGTGGTTCGACGACCTGCCGCTGCTGTTCGGCGGGCGGTCCTCCGGCGCGCGGGTGGCGTGCCGGACGTCGTCGGAGGGTCAGGCGGTGGCCGTGCTGTGCCTGGCGTTCCCCGTGCACCCGCCGGGCAAGCCGGAGAAGTCGCGGATGCCGGAGCTGGACGGCGTCGAGGTCGCCACCCTGGTCGTGCAGGGCGAGAACGACCCGTTCGGCAGGCCCGAGGCGGCGCACCACCGCGACGTCGTGCTGCTGCCCGGCGACCACAACCTCAAGGCCGACGTGGGCGCGGTGGGCCGCGCCGTGGGCGAGTGGCTGGACCGCGTGCTGCGCCCGCTCGAGGTGTGAGCGGACCTGACGGCGGACCCCGCGACCTGCGCCGACCCGCCCTCGCGAGCCGGGCGCGGGCGGTCAGGCCGAGATCGGTGCGACGACCGCCTGCGTGAGCCTGACCAGCGCTTCCGGTGCGATCTCGACCTCGAGCCCGCGCCGTCCGGCGGAGCAGTAGATGGTCTCGAAGGCCTCCGCCGAGGCGTCCAGCGCCACCGGCAGCCGCTTCTTCTGCCCCAGCGGGGAGATGCCGCCCGCCACGTACCCGGTGGCGCGCTCGGCCGCCGCGACGTCGGCCATCTTCGCCTTCTTCCCGCCGACGGCCGCGGCCAGCGCCTTCAGGTCCAGCTGGCCCGTGACCGGAACCACACCGACGGCCAACTTGCCGTCCACGTCCGCGACCAGCGTCTTGAACACCCGTTCGGGGGCGATCCCCAACGCCTCCGCCGCCTCCAGCCCGTACGACTCGTGCCGGGGGTCGTGCTCGTAGGCGTGCAGCGCGTAGGCCACCTTCTGCTTGTCCAGCAACGCGGTGGCGGGCGTTCCACGACCGGCCATGATCGCGCACGATAGCCGAGGGAATGCGCGGCGACCTCGTCGCGTTGCTGCGAACGTGGCTACCGAGGTGATGGACCAGCAGGTCGGCAGGCAGGTCAAGGCGCGCCCACCGCGTGGCTCGGCTCACTGCCGACCCGGGGACCGCCGCGTATCCTCGACTGCGTCCCAGACAGTGCCATCCACCGCGCTGACCAGCCGGTGGGAAGGGAGCGCGGTGCCAGCCACGCGAACGCAGGACACGCCGACTGACGAGACAACGGCCGAGCGCGCAGCCAGGTTCGAGCGCGACGCGATGCCGATGCTCGACCAGTTGTACTCGGCGGCCCTGCGGATGACCCGCAACCCGGCCGACGCCGAGGACCTGGTCCAGGAGACCTACCTCAAGGCGTACGCCGCCTTCGCGTCCTTCTCGGAGGGCACGAACCTCAAGGCCTGGCTGTACCGCATCCTCACCAACACCTACATCAACGGCTACCGCAAGAAGCAGCGCCAACCGATCCAGCAGCCGACCGACGAGATCACGGACTGGCAGTTGGCGCAGGCGGAGAGCCACACGTCGACCGGGTTGAGGTCGGCGGAGGTCGAGGCGATGGACCGGCTGCCGGACTCAGACGTCAAGGAAGCCTTGCAGCGCCTGCCGGAGGAGTTCCGGATCGCGGTGTACCTCGCGGACGTGGAGGGCTTCGCCTACAAGGAGATCGCAGACATCATGGGCACCCCCATCGGAACCGTGATGTCCCGGTTGCACCGGGGCCGCAGGCAGCTTCGCGACCAGCTGGCGGACACCGCGCGCGAGCGCGGCATCATCCGCGACGGTCACCAGGAGGTGGCGGGCCGATGAGCTGCGGCGAACCGCACGAGACGGACTGCTCCGAGGTCCTGTCCGAGGTCTACCTCTTCCTCGACCACGAGTGCGACGAGAGGCGCAAAGAGCTGCTCCAGACCCACCTGGAGGAGTGCCACCCGTGCCTGGAGCAGTACGGCATCGAGGAGCACCTGAAGGCGCTGCTGGCCCGCAAGTGCGGCGGCGAGCACGCGCCCGAGGAGCTGAGGCGGCGCCTGCGCGCCCGGCTCTACCAGACGGCGGACCAGACGACGGTGGAGGTCGAGGTCACCACGACGGTGACGAGGACCGAGACGTCCAGCAGCTGACCGCCGGGGCCGATCGCGGCCGGCGGGACGAGCGGTGGAGAAGGTCGAAGGCCCCGGAGCGGTGCTCCGGGGCCTTCGCACGCCGTGACGTGGAATCAGGCGTTGGGGCGCTTCCCGTGGTTCGCGCCACCCTTCTTGCGGTCGCGGCGCTTGCGGGCACGCTTCGACATGGGGTTCTCCTAGTGCTCGTCATGCTTCATCCCAGTGTGTCACGCGGTCGCCCGGGCACGGCACCGGGTCTGAATCGTGGTTGGATGGACTCGACGAAGGAGGACCATGGCCGAGGAGATCCGGGCCGAGATCGTGGCCAACGTGGCCCAGATCGCCGTCCAGGAAGGCGACGAGGTCACGCACGAGACCACGGTCGTGGTGCTCGAGAGCATGAAGATGGAGATCCCGGTCCTCCCCGAGGGCGCGGGCCGGATCACCCGCATCGCCGTGTCGACCGGCGACGTGGTCCAGGAGGGTGACCTCATCGCGGTGGTGGAGTAGCTGTCCACGCTCACCGACCTCCTCGCCGAGCACACCAAGCTCTCCGGCGGCGCCGTCGACCACCTGCAGCTCGTGGTCGCGGAGTGGCAGCTGCTGTCCGACCTCAGCTTCGCCGACTTCCTGATGTGGGTGCCGCTGGACGAGACGACGTTCCTGTGCGTCGCGCAGGCCCGGCCGACGACCGCGCCGACCGCGCACCCCGAGGACGTCGTCGGCAGCATGGTGGACGTCGAGGAGCACCCCCAGCTGCGCCGGGCCATGGCCGAGTCCCGCATCTGCCGCGAGGAGGACCCGCGCTGGCACCTGGGCGTGCCGGTCCGCCGCGAGGCGATCCCGGTCAAGCGCAACGGCGAGGTCATCGCGGTCCTCAGCCGCAACACGAACCTGGCCGTGCCGCGCGTGCCGAGCCCGTTGGAGATCTCCTACCTCGGCAGCGCCGCCGACCTGTGCCAGATGATCTCGGACGGCACGTTCCCGACCACCGAGCCGTCGCCTGACGTGCACACCAGCCCGCGCGTGGGTGACGGCCTGATCCGGCTGGACGCCTCGGGCGCGGTCGTGTTCGCCAGCCCGAACGCGCTGAGCGCCTACCACCGCATGGGCCACGCGTCCGACCTGGTCGGCGTGCACCTGGCCCCGCTGACGCGGTCCCTGATCGGCGACCCGTTCGACGCCACCGAGGTCGCGCAGCGCATCCGGTCCGCCCTGGACGGCCAGCCGAGCATGCGCATCGAGGCCGAGTCGCGCCGCGGCGCGGCGGTGCTGTTCCGCGCCCTGCCGCTGCGACCGCGCGGCAGCGCGGCGGGCGCGCTGGTGCTGTGCCGCGACGTCACGGAGGTCCGCCGCCGCGACCGCGCCCTGATGTCGAAGGACGCGACGATCCGCGAGATCCACCACCGGGTGAAGAACAACCTGCAGACGGTGGCCGCGCTGCTGCGCCTGCAGAGCAGGCGGACGAGCAGCGAGGAGGCGCGCGAGGCGCTGGCCGAGTCGGTGCGCCGCGTCACGTCGATCGCGCTGGTGCACGAGACGCTGTCCATGTCGGTGGACGAGCGGGTGGACCTCGACGACGTGGTGGACAAGGTCATCCCGATGATGTCGGACGTGGCCGCCACCGAGTCGCAGGTCGTGGTGCGCCGGGACGGGAAGTTCGGCATCGTCCAGGCCGAGCTCGCCACCCCGCTGGTGATGGTGCTGACCGAACTCGTGCAGAACGCGTTCGAGCACGCGTACGCGGCGGGTCAGCGGGGCGAGGTGGTCGTGCACGCCGAGCGCTCGGCGAAGTGGTTGGACGTCGTGATCTCGGACGACGGCCGCGGCCTGCCCCAGGGCTTCTCGCTGGAGCGCACCGACCGGCTCGGGCTGCAGATCGTCCGGACGCTGGTGGAGTCCGAACTCAGGGGCTCGTTGAGCTTGCGGAGGAGGCCCCGAGGCGGTACAGAGGCGGTCCTGCGCGTACCGCTCAGAGCCCGGCGTTAGACTGCTCCCCGTGCACACGTGACGGCCTGCCTCAGCTGGAGTCACGTGGTCATGCGGGAGGGTGTGCAACACAAGCGAAAGGCCCGACACCTGGCACGGTGTCGGGCCTTTCGTCTGCTCGTTCGAGGCGGCTCAGGCGTTGCTGCGAGCCCGGGTGCGAGCGTTGCGGCGCTTGAGGGCGCGACGCTCGTCTTCGCTCATCCCGCCCCACACGCCGGCGTCCTGGCCGCTCTCGAGCGCCCACGAGAGGCAGTCGGAGACGACGGGGCAGCGGCGGCAGACGGTCTTCGCCTCGGCGATCTGCAGGAGCGCAGGACCGCTGTTCCCCACGGGGAAGAACAGCTCGGGGTCCTCGTCGCGGCAGATCGCGCGGTGGCGCCAGTCCATTGGAACTACTCCTCAGCTAGGCGCGCGCGAAGGCGCGCCACTCGTCAGCGGTCGGTTTTGGGGTGCTTGTGAATGCTTTCACGAACGGCCGGGATGTCAAGGGTTTAGCCCCAACCCGGTGAGTGAACTCACCCGAAAGATCGACTGGGTTCACCAGGGGTTTCACACCGCGGTGTCACACCAGGTCACAACATCGCGGATGGATACCGAGCCGGTCACGCCACGATCACACGGCGACCGTGAGCACGCCTGGCACCCCGGTGAACTCGACCTCGGTGCACGAGCCGAGCAGGTCACCGTCAACCTGCAGGTTGACGGGTTCCGGACTCGTCACGCGGACGAACTCGACGTCGTCGCGCCGGAGCAGGTTCCCGCCTTTGGGGTTCCCATCCGTGGCCAAGAGATGCGCGACGTAGCGAAGAACTGTCGGCAATCCCATCCCGTGCAGCGCGAACAAGCCGAGACCGCCGTCGAAGGACGTGCTGGGGTTGAGCCGGATCGCCTTGTCGCCGAGGTAGGTCCACGGGTCGGTGTTCGAGACGAACGCCAGCCGCACGTCCTCGAACAGCGGTTCGTCGGGAATGCGCACGGTGAGCGTCGGCGGCTGTCTGCGCTGGGTGAAGTAGCTGGTCAGCGCGGTGCGGGCGTAGAGGGTCGGTGACGCCTGGCGGCCCTTGGCGCGCTGGTGCTCGACGGCCGCGACCACGTCGGCGTCCCAGCCGACGCCCGCGTTGAAGGTGAACCAGCGGTCGTGGTCGACGTCCGCGCCGGTGGCCGCGACGTGCCCGACGCTGACCTTGCGGCTGGTGCCGTGCTCGATGGCCTGGAGCAGGCGGTAGGTGGCCTCGACCGGGTCGCGCGGCAGGCCGAGCGCGCCCGCGAACACGTTCGCCGAGCCGCCGGGCACCACGCCGAGCATGGGCAGGCCCGGCTGCGCGCCCTCGCGCAGCACGCCGTTGACCACCTCGTTGACCGTGCCGTCGCCGCCGTGCGCCACGACCAGGTCGTACCCGTCCAGGACGGCCTGCGCGGCGGCGTCGGCCGCGTGGCCGCGGTAGTCCGTCTCGACGATGTCGAGCTTCACATCGCTGGCCAGTGCGTGCGCGAGCACGTCCCGACCGGCAGGCGTGGTTGCCGTCGCCTGCGGGTTGACCACCAGAAGTGCGCGCACTCTTGCAGGGTAGGACAGCGCGTGACCTCCGACAGGTTGCGTATCACCCGGTAGGAGGCTGCAGAGCGCACGAAAGTGGCCGAGGTCTCCTTTCCGTGTCCCGAATCTTCCGGGTCCCGCGTCGTTCCCCGCCTCGCGACAAGTGCACCCCGGCCCGACCGCCGGCTCGCCGAAGAGACTCCTGTGATCATCGCTCCTGGGGCGGTCGAACGGGACACGCCAACCGGGTGGCCTACGATGCGTGACGAGTACGCACTGTGAGGAAAGGCCCAGTTGAGGGCGCAGCTGAAGGGGCGCGGCGTGTCGACCGAAGGCAAGGTCCCACCGGCGGTGCGGGCGGCGGGCGCGCTGACCGCGGTGCAGGGCCTGACGGGGCTGGCGTTCGCGATCGCGCTGGTGGTGCGGTCGTTCAGCGCGGAGAAGTCCGGCGAGGTGCTGGGCGAGGCGGCCTACTTCGCGGTGCTGTCGGCGGGTGTGCTCGCGGCGGGCGTCGGGCTGGTGCTCGGCAGGCACTGGGGTCGCACGCCCGCGGTCGTCGTGCAGCTCCTGCTCCTGGGCGTCGCCTGGTACATGTACGGGCCCTCCGACCGGCAGCTGTGGGGCGCGCTGCTCGGGGTGTACGTCGTCGTCTCGCTCGTGCTGCTGTTCACCAACCCGGTGCGCCGGTGGGCGCTCGGCGTGGACGAGGACGAAACCGACGCGTAGACGATCCCTGGTCGAGTGGGGCCAATCGGCCGCAGACCATCGTCTGGGCGCTCGCCGACTAACGGCGGGTGGTCGCCGTCACTCAGACAGGTGACGCTGTGGGTGGTGAATTCACCACTCCCTGCGTTCGTTGAGGTGACAACTCCATGCGATTCACTCGCGCCCTGTCCGCGGTGGTCGGAGCCACTACCGCACTGCTGTCCGCGTTCGCCCTGACCGCGATCGCGCCGGCGGCGTCGGCCCAGGAGGCCGGCGGCATCGAGCCGTACATCATCGGCGGCGGCACGGCGAGCAACGCCCCGTGGGCGGCCCGCCTGTTCCGCAACGGCCAGCAGAACTGCTCGGCCACGATCATCGCCCCGCAGTGGGTCCTGACCGCGCAGCACTGCGTGGCGAGCTCGGGCACCTACACGTTCCGGATCGGCAGCCTCGACCAGACCACCGGCGGCACCCTGGCCACCGCCACCCAGATCATCCAGCACCCGTCGGTCGACCTGGCGCTGGCGCGGCTGGACCGGTCGGTCTCGGGCACGTACGCGCCGCTGGGCACCACCACCGCGGTGGCCGTCGGCCAGACCGTGCAGCTCTACGGCTGGGGCGCCACCTGCACCAACCAGCCGGAGATCAACTGCCAGTCCCGCTACCTCAAGTACGCCAACACCCGCGTGACCTCGGTCAACGGGCGCGACTACCGGGGTGGCATCGCGATCTCGGTGAGCCGGATCGACGGCATCGCCGCCGGCGGCGACTCGGGCGGCCCGATGTTCGCCACCAGCCCGGTCGACGGCCGCCGCTACCAGGTCGGCGTCGCCTCCACCAGCGACCGCTCCACCCGGTCGAACTACACCGCCGTCACCCGCTACCGCGACTGGATCCGCTCCTACGCCGGCGTGTGAGCAGGACTCCCCGGCCGAGGGGCAGGCATCTCTCCCCCTGCGCCGCCCCTCGGCCGGGGCACCACGGTTTGATCCGGGCCCACTCACCAGTCACAATCACCCTGCGTGTTCACATTTGGCGGATGGACACGAACGGAGTAGCCAGATACGGTCTGGCAGGCGTTCACGCCGCTCCGGGTGCAGGCAGGGTGAGGTGCGCAGTGCAGAACCCCCCGAGGTGGGTGTCGACCAACGGTGATGTCGAGCGCCCCAACGTGGCCCGGCTCTACGACTACTACCTCGGCGGAGCGCACAACTTCGCGGTCGACCGCGAGTTCGCCGACCGGTCGATGAGCGAGATCCCGACCGCCGCCATGGTCCAGCACACCCGCTCGTTCCTGCGCCGGGCCGTCCGGCTGTGCGTGGCGCACGGCATCCGCCAGTTCCTCGACCTCGGCTCCGGCATCCCCACCGCGGGCAACGTGCACGAGGTCGCCCAGCAGGCCGACCCGACGTGCCGCGTGGTGTACGTGGACAACGAGCCCGCCACCGTGGCCCACAGCCGCACCATGCTGCGCGACAACGCGGGCGCGGCCATCGCCGAGGCCGACATCCGGGACGTGGACGCGGTGCTGTCCGCGCCCGAGGTCCGCGGGCTGCTCGACCTGACCCGGCCGGTGGCCGTGCTGATGGTCGCGATCCTGCCGTACATCGCCGACGACGACCGCCCGGTCGAGCTGGTCCGCCGCTACCGCGACGTGATCGCCGACGGCAGCTACCTGGTGATCAGCCACCTGACCGCGGACGAGCAGCCGGAGCTGGTGCGCAAGCTGGTCGGCGTGGCCGCCGAGACGGACTCGCCGATCGTGGCCCGGTCCAGGGCGGACGTCGAGGCGATGCTCGACGGGTTCGACCTGTTCGACCCCGGGCTGGTGCTGGCGACGAAGTGGCGTGGCGAGGGCGAGCCGGCGACCAGCGCCGAGGCCGTGACCTACGGCGCGGTGGGCGTGAAGCGGCCGAACGGCTGATTTTCCCTGGTCAGGTCGTCGGTCTAAGGTTCGGCAACCGCATTCGCGGTGGTTGTGGCCCGGGGGGTGTCCCTATGTGGTTGTCAAGCCGCAGCCGGGGCGGGAGTGGGTTCGGGGTGCCGGTAGTAGGTCTTGTCGCGGAGCATGGCGAACAGAACGTCGCAGCGGCGCCGTGCCAGGCAGATCAGCGCGGCGTTGTGCTTCTTCCCTTCGTCGCGTTTCCGCTGGTAATAGGCCCTGCTGGTGGGGTCGGACAAGGCCGCGAACGCGGCGAGGAAGAACGCCCGCTTGAGCTTGCGGTTGCCGGTGCGGGCCGGGTGTTCGCCCTTGATCGAGGAGCCCGAGCTGCGGGTGACCGGGGCGATGCCGGCGTAGGCGGCCAGGTGGCCGGAGGACTTGAACCCGGTCGCGTCGCCGATCTCCAGCAGGATGCGGGCTGCGGTCCTGACCCCGACACCGGGCATGGAGGTCAGGACCCCGGCAAGAGGGTGCGCATCGAGTATCCCTTCAACCTCGGCGGCGACCTGTTTGCGTTGCTGGAGGACGGTTTTCAGGCTGTCGGCCAGGCGGGGCAGGACGGTGTCGGCCGCCGTTGTGCCCGGGACGACGACGGTCTGCTCGTCCAGGGCGGCCAGGATCGCGGTGACCAGCTTGTCGCCCATGCGAGGTGCGTGGGCGGTGGCGATCGCGGTGAGCTTGCGACGGCCGGCCTTGGCGATGCCGGTCGGGCCGCCGCAGCGGGACAGGATCTCCAGCACCGCCGGGTGGCTGATCCTCGGCCCGATCGCGCGTTCCAGAGCGGGGTGGACACCGGTGAGCAGGCCGCGGATGCGGTTGCCGATCCGGGTGGCCTCGCCGGCCAGGTCGTCGTCGAAGCCGACCAGCACGTCCAGCTCGGCCAGGGCGTCGTCGCCGACGTCGACCGGCCGCAGGGTGTGCGGCAGGCTGCGGGCCGCGTCGGCGATGACGAACGCGTCCCGCGCGTCGGTTTTCGCGCGGCCGGGGTAGAGGTCGGCGATGCGGCGCATGGCCAGGCCGGGCAGGTAGGCGACCTGGTGGCCGGACGCGCGGGCCACCGCGACCGGCAGCGCGCCGATCGTGGCCGGTTGGTCGACCACCACCAGCAGCGGCCCGTGCGCGGCGAGCTTGTCGAACAACGCCCGCAGTCTCGGTTCGCTGTTGGGCAACGGCGCGTCATGAAGCCGCTTGCCCGCCGGGTCCAGGCCGACGGCGTGGTGTTCGCCCTTGCCGACATCCAGGCCGAGGAACACCTGGTAACCGCTGGTCATCCGTCCTGCCGTTCGTTCATCGAGGGTGGTCGCCGGTCGGGCATCGACGGCCGGCACCCACGTTACGACGAGACCTGCCCGGTGGGCGGCCGTGTCCCTATCAGCGGTCCCTCGATGCCACCAGACCCGGTGACACCACCCCCCGGATCATGGGTTCGACTGGGGGCGTCAGTCATGCCGGACCTGGCGACCACGGCTCCTTGATCAGGAGCTACGAAAAAGGTAACGGGGATCACCATGACTTGTCCGAACTGCGGCACGCCCGTGCTGTCCGGTGTGTCGAGCTGTCGCTCGTGCGGGGCATCGCTGGAGCGGAAGGCCGTTCCGTCCTACCTGGAGCCGGCGGTGGCGCAGGTGCCACCGGTGATCCAGGCGCCCTACGCGCCGCCGATGGGCCACGCCCCGGCCGAGCCGCGGCGGTGGGAGGACGTCTCCTCGCTGCGGACGCCGCTGCTGGTGCTGCTGGTCGCGGACGCGGTGCTGGCGCTGTCGACCATGGTCGTGCCGCTGGTCGGCCTGCCGTAAGCCCTGCTGTTCGTCGTGACCGCCGTGGTGTTCCTGGTCTGGCTGCACCGGGCGCGGCGCAACGCGGCGGCCGGGACGCACCAGCTCGCGCCGGGGTGGGTGTTCGGCGGCTGGTTCGTGCCGGGGGCGAACTTCTACCTCCCGTGGCGGGTGGTGCACGACGTCGGCGTGGCCACCGTGGCGCCGGACAGGCGGGGGACGGTGACCGGGCCGGTCGCCGTGTGGTGGGTGTCCTGGGTGCTGTCGTGGGTGACCGCCTTCCGGCTGACGACGACGGAGACGGTCACCGCCACGTCGCGGTCGTCGGGGTTCTACGTCAACTTCGCCTTCGCCGCGACCTGGCTCAACGTGGCGTGCCTCGCGCTGGCCGCGGCCGCGCCGGCGGTGGTCGTGAACCGGATCACCGTCGACCAGGAGCGGGCGGCGGCGTCCATCTGACGTGTCGCCGCAGTGGTGCGGCGGTGGTCGTGAACCGGATCACGGCCGGCCGGGAGAGGGCTTTCCGGCCTCGCTCAGCAGTCGGGTCTGCTCCTTGAGCACGGCGACCGCGCGGACCACCCAGTCCCCGATGACCTGCTGCTCCTCCGGGCTGTAGCGCGCGCCCAACTCGGCCATCGCCGCGCTCAACCCGGCGAAGACCTGCCCGAACGCGCCGGGGATCGCGGTGATCACCACCCTCCTGCGGTCGCCGGGGTCGGGTTCGCGCCGCACCAGGCCCGCGCGTTCGAGCCGGTCGGCGACGCCGGTGACCGCGCCGGGGGTCAGGTTGATCTCCTTGGCCAGCTCGCCCGCCGACAGCGGGCCCTTGCCCGCGATGAGCGCGAGCGCGCGCTGGTCGACCGCCGTCACGCCCAGGCGCGCGCCGACGGCCTCGTGGAACGCGACGACCGCCGTGCTCAGCTCACGTCCGAAGTCCCGTCCGTCCATGCGGTCACTTTACCGCGCCTGATATTTCAGTACACTGAACTAAAATATTCGGTGCGTGAGAGGTGGGGGACATGTCGGAGCTGGGGCTGGCGGTCGAGGTGCCGCGCTGGGCCGGGCGGTTCTACCTGCGGCACTGGGTGGTGATCGTCGGGTTGTCGCTGGTGGCGTCCGTGCAGCGGCTCGTGGTGGTGAACTGGGGCGACCTGGTGCCGGACGGGGTGGCGTTCGCCTCGGAGGTCGTGGTGGTGGCCGCGAGGGTGCTGCTGGTCGTCGTGATCTGGCGGTTGGCGACCAGGGGGGAGCGGCTGAGGTGGGCGAACGCGCGGTCGTTCGCGGCGCGGCACTGGCCGAGCCTGGTGTGGCAGGGGGTCCTGCTGGCGGTGGCGGTGCTGGTGTTCGACGTCGTCGCCGAGCAGGTGGTCGGCGGGCTGCTCCCCGAGTCGGCGCGGCAGACCTACCTGGCCGTGCTGCTGTTCGTGAAGAACCCGACCGTCATCGCGTTCACGTTCGTGTGGTGGGTGGGGCTGATCCGGCAGGTCGGCGTCAGCCGTGCAGTCCCAGTTGCGTGAGCGCGTCGTCGGTGAGGCGGAAGACGGTCCACTCGTCCATGGGGAGCGCGCCGAGCGACTTGTAGAAGCCGATCGCGGGCGCGTTCCAGTCGAGCACCCACCACTCCAGGCGCGCGTAGCCGCGGGCGACGCACTCCTCGGCGAGGGCTTGCAGCAGCGCCCGGCCGAGGCCGCTCTGGCGCTGGTCGGGCTGGACGTAGAGGTCTTCGAGGTAGATGCCGTGCGTGCCGCGCCAGGTGGAGAAGTTGAGGAACCACAGGGCCATGCCGACGACCCGACCGTCCACTTCGGCCACGTGGCCGAAGAGGGCGGGCGAGGGGCGGAACAGCGCCTCGTGCAGCTGCTCGACCGTCAGGTGGCACTCGTGCCGCGCGCGTTCGTACTCGGCCAGCTCTTCGACGAGGGCGACGACGGCGGGCACGTCCTCCTCGCGCACGCGGCGGATGCGGGGATCAGTCAACGTCGACTTCCCAGGCGGGCACGTTCAGCCGCCGCACCTGCGGGTCGCCGCGCTCGTCGCCGAGCACGGTGGTGCCGGCCGGGTCCAGTCCGAAGTGGACGCCCTCGCTCGGCGGCAGGTTCAGCCAGGTGGCGATGAGCACGCGGCTGAAGTGGCCGTGGCCGACCAGCACCACGTCACCGCTGAGCAACGCCTGGCGTGCCCGGTCGAGCACCTTGGCGGCGCGCGCGTGCACCTCGTCGTGCGTCTCGCCCTTGGGCACGGCGTGGGTCCAGACCGTCCAGCCCGGGTCGGTCTCCCGGATCTGGGGCGTGGTGAGGCCCTCGTAGTCGCCGTAGTCCCACTCGGCGAGCTCCTCGGTGCGCTCGACGTCGTGCAGCCCGGCCAGCTCGGCGGTCCGCCACGCGCGTTGGCGCGGGCTCGTCAGCACCAGCGCGGGCGGCAGGTCGGTGGCGCGCAGCCGGGCCAGCACGGCGCCGGCGCGGCGGGCCTGCTGCACCCCGGTCCCGGTCAGGGGAACGTCGGTCAGCCCGGTGTGCCGACCGCTCTCGGACCACTCTGTTTGACCGTGCCGCAGCAGGTAGACGTGTGAGGTCACGGCCCGAGCTTACGGACGCCGCACCCCGTCACCGGGTCGGGGCACCGGTTGCGGTCGCGGGCCGGTGCGCCAGGCGATCCGCCGCGCGCGGAGCATCGAGTACTCGACGGCGGCCAGGACGAGGGTGGTGACCAGGCCGCCGAGGGTGAGGGTCAGCCAGAGCGAGTCGGACACGCCGTTGGTGTCGGCCTCGACCAGTTCGACCGCAGTGGCGGTGACGACCACGGCGGTCGTGACGGCGGGACCGAGGAGGGGGTGGAACTCGCCGATGAAGCAGCTGCCGCGCACCGCCCACCAGGCCGCGCAGCCGACGTAGACGGCCACCCAGATCGCGTAGGCGATGGCGAGCAGGCCGCCGAAGAGCGCGAGCACCGCCGTGCCGAAGTCGGTCGGCTCCAAGGTGTCGAAGAGGTCGTTGGTGACGACGAGCACGATCGGGGCCATCGCGCCGAAGGTCGTCAGCAGGAGCAGCGCGATCTTGCCGATCACCGGGCCCAGGCGCAGCTCGGCGCGGTGCTCGCGGTGGGTGCGCAGGTACAGCAGCGCCATGGCGACGGGCACGATGGCCAGCGCGATGATCACGTTCTCGACGGCCTTGCCCCAGCCGTCCTCGTTCAGGGTGTCCACCACGCCGCGATCGCCCCGGCCGAGGACGACCAGCGTCAGCAGGCCGAGCACGGAACGCCAGGAGGAGACCCGGCCCAGCGCCGGCGAGTCCGCGGGCGGCGGCACGCGGAACAACCGGGCCGCCGCGCCCCACGGCTTCCGCACCGAGTCCTCGGAGGGGACGGGCGTGCTCATCGGGCGAGATCTCCTTGCCGACCGCCGAACGGGACCCGTCGATGGTCCCAGGGCGGGCAGGCGCCCGGACGCGCGTCGGCGCACGGTCACCCGAACAGCGCACCGGGACGGTGGCCGACCACCGCCTCGGCACGCGGAACGGCGCTGACCAGGCGAACGGTTCCGCTCGGTCAGCGCCGCGTGGAGCAGGTGATCAGGCCGCGGCCTTCGTCTCCCAGAAGATCTTGTCGATCTGGGCGATCAGGTCGAGCAGCTCCTGGCCCTTGGCGGGGTCCATGGAGCCCTTCGCGCCGGACGCGCCGGCCGCCTTGGTGGCCCGGTTGAACAAGTCGTGCAGCTCCGGGTACTTCTCGAAGTGCGGCGGCTTGAAGTAGTCGGTCCACAGCACCCACAGGTGGTGCTTGACGAGCTCGCTGCGCTGCTCCTTGATCAGGATGGCGCGGGCGCGGAACTCGGGGTCCTCGTTCGCCTGGTACTTCTCCTGAATCGCCTTGACCGACTCGGCCTCGATCCGGGCCTGGGCCGGGTCGTAAACACCGCACGGGAGGTCGCAGTGCGCGGTGGCCTCCAGGAGCGGGCGGCGGAGTGAACGGATGCGCGACAGAAGTCGCATCTTTCCTCCCTGACAGTGGATGCTCCGACGTGACGAACCCTACTCCGGGGCCTCGGCGCGAGCAGGTGGAGGGGAAGCGTTGACACGGCCGGAAGCGAACCCGTTGCCGCTGGTTCGGGTGGTCGGGCCCTCGATGGCGCCGACGCTGCGGACGGGGGACGTGGTGCTGGTCCACTTCGGGAAGCCGCCCCGTCGGCACGATCTTGTGCTGGTCAGGTGGGCGGCGCGGCCCGGGCAGCTGTCGGTCAAGCGCGCGGTCCGGGCCGACGGCGGCGGCTGGCACGTCGAGGGCGACAACCCGTTCGCCTCCACGGACTCGCGGACGCTGGGGCCCGCGGAGGTGGTGGGCGTGGTCCGCGCCCGGCTCTGGCCCCGGCCCCGGCTGCTGCGCCGGCGGCCCGCACCGGACGGCTGAACGCCGGCCGCGGGGAGGCGGCGGGTGTCGCGGGAAGGTGAACCGCCGGCGGCCTTCGCGAAGGGCCGGCGGGTCGTCGGGCGGGATCAGGCGCGCAGCTTGGCGTACCAGGCCAGGCACTCGTCGTAGGACGGCAGCAGCCCGGCGTCGCGCGCCTCCTCGAACGTCGGCGCGGCGGCGTCCTTCGGCGACAGCACCGGCGTCACGTCGGCCGGGAAGGGCAGGTCCATCGACAGCGGGTGGATGCCGTGCTCGGCCTTCGGGTTGAACCCCTCCGAGCACAGGTACGACGCGACCGTGTCGTCCTCCAGCGCCATCAGCGCGTGCCCGACGCCCTCGGGCAGGTACACGGAGTTGAACAACCCCTCCGACAGCTCCATCGCGTCCCACTCGCCGAACGTGGGCGAGCCGACGCGCAGGTCCACCACGATGTCGATCATGCGCCCGCGCGGGCAGTGCACGTACTTGGCCTGCCCCGGCGGCGTGTCGGCGAAGTGGACACCGCGCACGACACCGCGCTTGGACACGCTGTGGTTCGTCTGGGCGATCTTCATCGGGTGCCCGACGGCTTCGACGAACGCCGCTTCCTGGTACGGCGCGACGAACATGCCGCGATCGTCGGGGAACACCGATGGGGTGAACTCGAAAGCGCCGGAAATTTTCAACTCACGTGCCTGCATGGCGCACACACTAGAACGCGGCGGTTCTTGACCGATCCTGCCTGCGGAAACTGACCGGTCGGTCCAGAAAACCGGACGTACGTTCTGTGGCACTACCTCTGACCTGCGGAAAAACTGTGATCCCCGCCGCAGACAGCCGTCGGCGTCGCTGCCATGCTTGCCCGCACACCGCCACCGAGAGCCGTCCCGCAGACCGCGTGGACGCCCCCCAGACAGGCCCCGTCGACCCGCGTGACAACGCCGGTCCCGGTGCGCCGCAGGTATCGCGCACCGCAGGAGGACTTCCGTGACCGCATTGAACGACCAGCCCCAGATGACCACCGAATTGAGTGACGAGGAAATCTTCCGCGCCCACGAAGGCGGAAAGCTGGCCGTCGGCGCGACCGCCTCGTTGGCCGACCCCCGCGCGCTCTCGATCGCCTACACGCCCGGCGTGGCCAGGGTCAGCCGGGCCATCGCGGACGACCCGGGGCTGGCCGCCAAGTACACCTGGGCCCACCGGCTGGTCGCCGTGGTCAGCGACGGCACCGCCGTGCTCGGCCTGGGCGACATCGGCCCGAGCGCGTCCCTGCCGGTGATGGAGGGCAAGGCGGCGCTGTTCAAGACCTTCGGCGGCCTCGACTCCATCCCGCTGGTGCTCGACACCACGGACGTGGACGAGATCGTGGAGACGCTGGTCCGGCTGCGGCCGTCGTTCGGCGCGGTCAACCTGGAGGACGTCGCCGCGCCGCGCTGCTTCGAGCTGGAGGCCCGGCTCGTCGAGGCCCTGGACGTGCCGGTCATGCACGACGACCAGCACGGCACCGCGGTCGTGGTGCTGGCGGCCCTGCGCGGCGCGAACACGGTGCTCGGCAAGGACGTGGCGAACCAGCGCGTGGTCATCTCCGGCGCGGGCGCGGCCGGTGTGGCCTGCGCGAAGATCCTGCTGGCCGCGGGCGTCGGCGAGGTCACCGTGGTCGACTCGCGCGGCATCGTGCACGTCGGCCGGGACGCGCTGAACCCGGTCAAGGCGCAGCTGGCCGAGGTCACCAACGGCAGTGGCCTGCGCGGCGGCATCGCCGAGGCGCTGCGCGGCGCGGACGTGTTCGTCGGCGTCTCGTCGTCCAAGGTGCCCGAAGAGCTGATCGCGAGCATGGCCGACGACTCGATCGTGTTCGCCCTGTCCAACCCGGACCCCGAGGTGCACCCGGACGTGGCACGCCGGCACGCCGCCGTGGTCGCCACCGGGCGCAGCGACTTCCCGAACCAGATCAACAACGTCCTCGCGTTCCCCGGCATCTTCCGCGGCGCGCTGGACGCGGGCGCGAAGCGCATCACCGAGGGCATGAAGCTCGCCGCCGCGGCGGCGATCGCGGAGGTCGCCGCCGACGACCTCTCGGTCGACCGGATCGTGCCGAGCGCGCTCGACCCGCGGGTCGGCCCGGAAGTGGCCGCCGCCGTGGCCTTGGCAGCCCGCGAAGACGGAGTAGCCTGACTCCAAGTCGGAGTTGGGAGAGCTCCGGCCGCATCCGTCCGTACCCGTCGACAGGCAACGAAACCGCTAACGTGTTGTTTCGTTAGCCCGTTGAGGGGTGGGCGATGACGCTCCGAAGCGCTACCGTCCCTCTCCTCGGGTGAATATTGCCCGTGGAGAGGGACGCCGTCTTTGGGTGCGGTCGGGCCGGTCATCCCTGCCGTGAACACGGGAAGGTGGGACCGTGCCCAAGCGGGTTGGACGCGCTCCGGTGGTGCTCGACCCAGCGCGTCCGCAGAACGGCGACGTGGCGCTGGACGGCATCGCGCTGCCCGAGGCGCCGACGCTGCTGTGCGACCCCAAGGGCGTCGTCATGCGGGCCAGCGCCGCGGCGGTGGCGTTGACGAAGGCCCGTTCCGCCGAGGACCTCATCGGCCGGTCGCTGGGCGAACTGCTGCTGGGCGGCCCCGACGACCTGCGCCTGCACCAGGCCGACGGCGCGCTGGTGCCGGTCCGCGTGGTGCGCACCCAGGTGCCGGGCACCGGTCTGCACGCCGTGCTGCTGGTCGACGTCTCCGACCTGGCGCAGGCCGCCGAGGACCTGCGCGACGAGCAGCGCAGGCTGCGCACCGTGCAGCGGGTCGCGCAGATCGGCTCGTGGGAGTACGACCCGGACACCGGCGTCACGGTCTGGTCCGAGTCGCACTACGAGATGATGGGCGTGCGGCCCGGCGAGGTGGTGCCCGGCGCGCAGGCCGTGCTCGACGTCGTGCACCCCGACGACTACGAGATGGTCGCCAGCTACTGGGCCAACCGGGCGCTGGACGGCAACCCGATCGACATCGTCTACCGGATCATCCTCCCCGACGGCGAGCTGCGCTGGATCCGCGGCGTGGCCGAGGCGAAGCTGAGATCCGACGGCCGGACCCAGTTCATCACCGGCTACATCCGCGACATCACCGACCAGTGGCGGTCCGACCGCGCCCTGGAGACCGAACGGGCCCGGCTGCTGGAGGCGCAGCGCCTCGCGCGCATGGGCAGCTGGAGCTACGACATCGCGTCCGGCGCGGTGCACCGCAGCGAGGTCTTCCTGGAGATGTACGCCGAGCTGGGCGTCGTCCCCGACGACGACCTGCTGTGCGGCGTGCACCCGGAGGACCGGGGCGTGCTGAAGGACCTGCGCCGCAAGCTGCTGAAGCTGGAGGACGGCGGCGGCGCCACGGAGGGCCGGACGCTCGAGGCCGAGGTGCGCAGCGAGGTCGGCGACCGCGTGTACGTGTGCCGGGCGCGGGCCGAGTTCGAGGGCGGCCACATCAGCCTCCTGCACGGCACCGTCCAGGACGTCACCGAGGCCCGCGCGCTGGAACGCCAGCTCCGCGACGACCGCCGCCGGCTCGCCGACGCGCAGAAGGCCGCCCAGCTCGGCGTCTGGGAGTGGAACCTGCAGACCGGCGACGTGGCGTGGTCGGACATGCTGACCGAGCTGTTCGGCGTGCCGCGCGGGGAGCGCATCCGCTACCAGACCTACCTCGACCTCGTGCACCCCGACGACCGCGGCTGGGTGGACGACCTGTGGCAGCAGTTGGCCACCGAGGAGGTGCCGATCCAGCTCGAACACCGGATCGTGCGCCGCGACGACGGCAGGCTGCGCGTGTTCCGCAGCTACGGCGTGGTGGTCAAGGGCCCCGACGGCCTGCCGCTCGCGGTCGGCACGGCGCAGGACATCACCGAGCAGCGCGCCGCCGAGACCAGGATGAAGCGGTCCAGCCAGCGCTTCGCGGACCTGGTGTCGCTGACCCCGGTCGGCATCGGCCTGTTCGACGAGGGCGAGCGGCTGGTCGACGCCAACGACGCGCTGTGCGACCTGCTCGGCATGGACCTGGAGCAGCTGCGCGGCATGACGGCGAGCGCGCTCACCCACCCGGACGACACGAGCGGCGGGCTGCCGTCGATCGACGAGATGTCCGCGCCGGACGCCGAGCGCACGCACAAGATCCCGCAGCGCATCCTGGTCCGCCGCGACGGCGTGCAGGTGTACTGCGAGCTGCACATCGCGCTGTCCGTGCAGGACGACGGCCGCCGGTTCTGGCTGATCGTGTTCCAGGACATCACCGAGCGCCGCCGCACGGCCGAGGCGTTGCGGCACCAGGCCACGCACGACGAGCTGACCGGGTTGCCGAACCGGGCGCTGGTCAAGGAGATGCTCGGGGAGCTGCTGGAGTCGCCGGAGCGGTCGAAGGTCGCGGTGTTGTTCTGCGACATCGACAACTTCAAGCGGGTCAACGATTCGCTGGGCCATGACGCGGGTGAC
>NZ_JBFAMT010000087.1:0-23022 GCF_040656635.1 Actinosynnema sp. NPDC049800
TCCTGGATGTGCCCGTACTGCCGCGCGATCCCCCGCATCGCCAACAACGACTCCGCGCGCTCGGTGATCGTCTCACCGATCCCGATCAGAATCCCGGTCGTGAACGGGACGTTCACCCGGCCCGCGTCCGTGAGCACCCGCAACCGGACCGCGGGCTCCTTGTCGGGGCTGCCGTAGTGCGGGCCGCCCTTCTCCGACCACAACCGCTCCGCCGTGGTCTCCAGCATCATGCCCATGCTCGCCGCCACCGGACGCAGCCGTTGGAGTTCCTCCCAGCTCAGCACGCCCGGGTTCAGGTGCGGCAGCAGCCCGGTCTCCTCCAGCACCGCGATCGCACACGCCCGCACGTAGTCGAGGGTGGAGGAGTAGCCGCGGGCCTCCAGCCACTCCTTGGCCTGCGGCCACCGCTCCTCCGGCCGGTCGCCCAACGTGAACAGAGCCTCCTTGCAGCCCTGCGCCGCCGCCGCACGCGCGATCTCCAACACCTCGTCGCGCTCCAGGAACGCCGCCGGCAGCTTGTGCGGCACCGTGGCGAACGTGCAGTAATGACACCGGTCCCGACACAACCGCGTCAACGGGATGAACGCGTTGCGGCTGTAGGTCACCACCCCCGCCCGACCCTCCGCCACCAGATGCGCGTCCCGCACCCGACCCGCGGCCCGCAGCAACGCCTCCAGGTCCTCACCACGCGCGTGCAACAGCACCGCGGCCTCGGTCACGTCCAACACCGCACCATCGGCGGCACGGCGCAACGCACGTCGCATCGACGACCCACTCGGCGTCGGATCCGGCGGGGCGATCGAGATGTCCACGGCCACGACAACGACACTAGGCGGCGAAGATTCCCGATCACGCTCAGTGTGATCTCCAACACGAAGCGCAGTCGGGGCTTGGTCGCCCGTCAGCCCGACCGGGTCACCGGACCGGCGCCCTCCCGGCGACGAGGAGTTCGGTGTTGCGGTCGGTCGGCGTGCCGACGGCGTTCGCGTTGGCGTGCGGGTCGTTGAACGCGAACTCCCGGGCCAGTGAGGCGAGGCCGCGCGGCGAGAAGTCGCCGTAGTCTGCCTGGTAGGGCGCGTCACCCTCGACCAGGGTCGTGAACAGGGACAACGTCCCGTCGCCGTTGTCGGCGAGCTCGATGATCCGGGCGTGCTGCGGGTGGTCGACGTGCGCGGCGGTGTTGATCTCCCAGAACGCCCGCTCGCCCGTGCCGTGCGGGACGATCCGGTTCTCGTGGGTGTGGCCGTTGACCCAGGCGACGACGTTCGGGAACCGGCCGAGGAGGTCGACGAGAGCCTTGCCGTCGAGCCTCGGGTCGAGCGGGCGGCGGCGGTCGGGCAGGACGTTGCCCATGGTCCAGCTGGTGTGGTGGCTGAACAGGATGAACAGCTCGTCGGTGACGTCCTGGCGGTGCGGGAAGCCGAGTACGTCGTAGTAGCGGGAGCTGCCGCGCTTGAGGGTCCGCTCCAGCCAGAGGTACTGGTGCAGGCCGATCGAGCCGTCGGCGAAGCCGCCGGTGGTCGTGGTGTCGAGGCTGACGCCGGTGACGCCGGGCGCGATCGGGAACGTGTAGAAGACGTCCACGCCGTCGGCGTTGTCGTCGGTGAAGCCGTGGCCGTGCGGGCCGGGGCCGGTGTGGCGCGGGTCGAGGTGCGCCCGGACGAACTCGGCGGTGGTGAACGGCCGGCGGCGGGCGTCGGGCGTGACGGTGCGGACCAGGCCGCCCTCGGCGACGACGGCTGCCGCGTCCAGCACGTGCGCGGGGTCGGTCATGGCCTTGGCGAGCCGCTGCACCTGGCCGTCCGTGAAGCCCATGATCTTGCGGTTCGAGGTGTAGAGGCCGTCGACGATCGGGAGGCCGTCGGGCAGCGTGCCGACCACGCTGTCGTCGTGGTTGCCGAACGTGCAGTACCACGGGATGCGCAGGCCGGGGCTGTCGAACGGGCGGATGGCGGCGTCGAGCAGGCCGGGCAGGTGGGGGAAGCCCTTGGCCTTGTAGTCGTCGACGAGGGTGGAGTGCGGGTTCCAGTAGGACTTCACGCCGGAGTCCTGCACGCCTTCGTAGCGGGCGGGGTCGCCGGTGTTGGCGGTGATCCGGCCGCCGTTGAGGACGGTGAGGAACCAGTCGAGCTCGATCAGCTCGTGGTTGTCGGTGTTGTCGCCCGTGGTCATCATGAAGTCGATCGGGCGGTTGGTGAACGGCCCGGCGCCGATCGAGTTGATCCGCTGGACCAGCGCCGTCGACGTGTGCTGGGCCAGCGTCTCGTGGGCCCGGAAGGCGCCCGCGCCCAGCAACGGGTGGGTGTACTCGAAGCGGGCCGGGCTCTGGGCGTCGACCATGTGCATGTCGGTGAACTGGACGAAGCAGGCCAGCGACGTGCGCCGGTCCGCCCGCCCCGCGCCCGGCGTGGCCAGGTCCGACCGCACCACCACCGGCCACCCCGGTCCCGCCTGCAACCTCCGGTACCCCGTGCCGCCGACCGCCGTGGCCGCCGCGTCCAGGGTCGTGCCGGTGGTGGCCGCCCAAGCGGGCCCACCCCACAACAACACCGCGCCCGCCGCACCCGTCGCCTGGAAGAAACGCCGCCGGCTGATCCCCATCGAACACTCCCGCGTCTCGGTTAGATGAAAAGTTCTCACGAACCGGGGAGCGCGTCACGAACTCGGGGTGAAGTGCGGCCGAACGAGGGAAGTCGATCGTCGGGTGGATCGGTTCCGTTGCGCGGCAAGGGATCAGGCCCGCGACGGCCACCCGCCGAGCTGCGGGAACTGCCGCAGGTACCGCTCGCAAGCGTCACCGAAGTCGAAGGCGGGGTCGGTCAACCGCGTCACTTCGACCACCCGGGCCGGATCGGTCTCCGGCGGAACGAGCATCCCGATCTCCTCGTCCCGGAACTCACCGCCCGCGCACTCGGCGACCGCCAGCGCGAGCGCCGTCGCCAGCACGACACCCCCGCACGTCCGCGAGGGCGAGAACAGGACGTAGGTCGGCTCGCCCGGTTCCACGTCGTCCATCACCGACATCCACGCCCAGGCGATCTCGCCGCCGAGCACCTCGAACTCGAACGCGCCGTCCGACCGCCCGGGTGAGTGCGGGCCGACCACCTGCGCCACCAAGTCCGGTCGGCTCAACCGGCGACCTTCCCCGACCCGGCGCCCCTGCTGGTACCGACGCCCGCCGAACACCACGACCTCCGGCCGGCTCGGCAGGGCGAGCAACCCGGCCAGGAGCCGCTCGGCCGCCGCCACGAGGACGTCCAACCGCACCGGCTCGGGCACGGTCGCTTCGAGGTCCACGGACACCGGCCGATGCTAGATGGACCGCCTCCGCCGCGGGATCAAGCCGTACGACTCACTGCCCCGCCTTGGGCCAGTCAAAACTCACCGTGACGGGCGCGTGGTCGGACCAACGCTCGGCATACGTAGCCGCCCGCTCGACCACGGCGGTGCGGGCGGTCGCGGCCAGGGCGGCCGTGGCGACGTGGAGATCGATGCGCCAGCCCGAGTCGTTGTCGAACGCCTTGCCCCGGTAGGACCACCAGGTGTACGGGCCGGCCACGTCCGGGTGCAGGGAGCGGACCACGTCGACGTAGCGCGCCTCGCCGTACACGCGGTCCATCCAGGCGCGCTCCTCGGGCAGGAAGCCGGACGACTTCTGGTTCGTCTTCCACGCCTTCAGGTCCTCGGCCCGGTGCGCGATGTTCCAGTCGCCGCACACCAGCACCTCGCGCCCGTCGGCGGCGGCCTTGTCGCGCAGTTCCACCAGGTACGGCAGGAACGCCGCCATGAACCGGTCCTTCTCGTCCTGCCTCGGCGTGCCGACGTCACCGCTGGGCAGGTACAGCGACGCCACGACCACGTCGGCCAGCTCGACCTCGACGTACCGGCCCGAGTGCTCGAACTCGGGCACCCCGAACCCGATCCGCACGGCCTGCGGCGCCTCGCGCGTCAGCACCGCGACCCCGTTGCGCCCCTTGACCTCGGAGTACGCGTGCGCCACGTGCCAACCCTCCGGCGAGCGCACCTCGTCCGCCAGCTGCCCCGGCTCGGCGCGCACCTCCTGCAGGCACACGACGTCGGCCGCCGTCGCGGCCAGCCACTCGAGGTAGCCCTTCTTCGCGGCGGCACGCAGCCCGTTGACGTTGATCGAGGAGACGGTCAGCACCCGGGCAGCCTAACCGCGATCCGCGACCGCCCAGCCGTGCGGGTACTCGGCGCCGCAGCCCGTGCAGGACGCGGTCAGGCCCCACATCAGCACCAACGGGCTGCTGCCCTCCGGCGACGGCACCCCCGCCATCTCGTGCCCGTCCACCACCGACCGCAGGCCCGGCCACTCCGGCTCGCACGCGCACGTCACCACGCCACGCCGGAACGACCGCCACTTGAAGAACATCCGCCCATCACATCACGTGCAGCCGCTGTCCGAGGTGGGTGTCACGAACTCGGCCTTCACCCACCGCCCGTCCGACAGCAGTCGGAAGCCGTTCTCGATCCTCGCCTCCGCCCGCACCACCGCGTCACGCGGCATGGTCGCCACGATCGGCTGGGTGTCGGCGGGCCCCGACCGCACGTTGAGGATGTCGGCGATCACCGTCACCCTGCACTCGCGCGCGGCGGTCTCGTCCACCCCGAGCTTCTTGCCCTCGTTGGCGACGTACATCAGCCCCGCCGCCGCGAGCACACCCACGACGACCATGCCGCGCACCGGAATCCCGAACATCACGCCTCCCGACACCTCTGCCGAAGTGCAGATATAGCGCGGGCCGATGGGCCGCGGGCCGGTCGGCGGCACATTCCACCCCACCGGGGAACCGGTCGGGTGACGCCGTCACGGAAACGGCACCGGAACCGCGAACCGCACCGCCAAGCGCACCGGGGAACGGCGCCGGAACGGACAAGGGGACCGCCCGGAGGCGGTCCCCTTGTCGCGCGAGCCGAAGGGCGGGCGTCAGCCGGCCATCTTCTTCTGCAGGTTCTCGTCCAGCGTGCCGAGGAAGTCCTCGGTGGTCAGCCACTCCTGGTCCGCGCCGACCAGCACGGCGAGGTCCTTGGTCATCCGGCCGCTCTCGACGGTCTCCACGATGACCTGCTCCAGCGTCTCCGCGAAGCCGGTCACCTCGGGGGTGCCGTCCAGCTTGCCGCGGTGCTTGAGGCCACCGGTCCACGCGAAGATCGACGCGATCGGGTTGGTGGACGTCGGCTTGCCCGCCTGGTGCTGGCGGTAGTGCCGGGTCACCGTGCCGTGCGCGGCCTCGGCCTCGACGGTCTTGCCGTCCGGCGTCATCAGCACCGACGTCATCAGGCCCAGCGAGCCGAAGCCCTGCGCGACCGTGTCGGACTGCACGTCGCCGTCGTAGTTCTTGCACGCCCAGACGTAGCCGCCCTCCCACTTCATCGCGGCGGCCACCATGTCGTCGATCAGCCGGTGCTCGTAGGTCAGGCCCGCGGCGTCGAACTGCGCCTTGAACTCGTCCTCGAACACCTGCTGGAAGATGTCCTTGAAGGCGCCGTCGTACGCCTTGAGGATGGTGTTCTTGGTCGACATGTACACCGGGTAGTTGCGCTGCAACCCGTACGAGAACGAGGCGCGCGCGAAGTCCTCGATGGACTTGTTGAAGTTGTACATGCCCATGGCCACGCCGCCGTCGGGGCCGTAGTTGGCCACCACGTGCTTGATCGGCTCGGAGCCGTCCTCGGGCGTGAACGTGATGGTCAGCTCGCCCGCGCCGGGGACCTTGAAGTTGGTCGCCTTGTACTGGTCGCCGTGCGCGTGACGGCCGATGATGATCGGCTTCGTCCAGCCCGGCACCAGCCGCGGGATGTTCGAGATGATGATCGGCTCGCGGAACACCACGCCGCCGAGGATGTTGCGGATCGTGCCGTTCGGCGAGACCCACATCTTCTTCAGGCCGAACTCCTCCACCCGCGCCTCGTCGGGCGTGATGGTGGCGCACTTCACGCCGACGCCGTGCTTCTTGATGGCGTGCGCGGAGTCGATGGTGACCTGGTCGTCGGTGGCGTCCCGGTGCTCGATGCCCAGGTCGTAGTACTCGAGGTTGACGTCCAGGTACGGGTGGATCAGCTTGTCCTTGATGAACTGCCAGATGATCCGCGTCATCTCGTCGCCGTCGAGTTCGACGACGGTCCCCTGAACCTTGATCTTGCCCATACTCAGGGCGCTCCTCTCGCGACAATGCAAGCAAGACAAGCGTACTGCTATGTCGGGTTGCTTGCGTCCACCCGGGCGGAAAAAGGGAACGGCGTCACATCTGCGCCGAGCCGCGACCGCCGGTGGCACGTGTGGTCTCCGGCCAATACAACCAGCCGCGCCGCCGGGCCGCCGCACGGGGACGACCGGGGGCGACACTCGAACACGCGTTCGCGGAATGCACCCTCCGGACGTCCCCGCCCCGCTAACCTCGGACCCGGACGAGTGATCAAGGGGGCAGCGTTGTCGACGGGTCCGACCCACGCCATGAGCGGTCTGCTGGCCTGGGCGGCGGTGACCGCGATAGCCGAGAACCACCCCATCGGCCAGCTCACGCCGCAGAGCTGGGCGGTCGGCGCGGTGCTCGCCACCGGCGCCGCCCTGCTGCCCGACCTCGACCACCCGTCCTCGACGATCTCCCGCACGTTCGGGCCGGTCAGCGCGGGCGCGTCGGCCCTGATCAACACGATCAGCTCGTTCGTCTACCGCACCACCCGCACCCGCAAGGACTCCAACCGCGACGGCGGGCACCGCGGCCTCACGCACACGCTGGCCTTCGCCCTGGTCGCCGCCGTCGGCACGACCGCCGTGGTGCAGCAGTCCCAGAAGTGGGCGCTGCCCGCGCTGATGTTCGTGTTCGCGGGCCTCGCCGTGCGCGGGATCATGAACGACTGGTGCCCGCAGAAGGACGCCCTGCTCATCACGGGCGTCTCGGCCGCCATCACGGTCGCCTGCGTGGCCTGGACGGCGCAGACGCCCGCCAGCGCGGCGGCGTGCGGGGTCGCGGTGGGCGTCGGGTGCTTCGCCCACTACCTCGGCGACGCGATCACCGAGCAGGGCTGCCCGATCCTGTGGCCGATCCCGCTGATGGGCAAGACCTGGTTCCCGGTCGCGCCGCCGAAGATCATGCGGATGAAGACCGGCGGCCGGGTCGAGATGGCCATCGTCGGTCCGCTGGTCACGATCCTGAGCGTCTGGCTCTCCGCCGCCGCGTTGCAGCAGGCGGGCGCGCTCCCGTTCCTCGAAAGTTTCGACCTGCTGCCCATCTGATTTTCAGATACCGGCCATTCGGCGGCTACCACTTCATCACCCGAACGGACTAGCCTCCTCCGAAATCCTGTCCCGCGCCGATCGCGTCGAGGAGGACTTCGTGCCCCACCCCACGCACGACAACGTTGTCGAGGCCGCCGGATGACCACCTGGCTGGGCCTCAACGCCGGTCACGACGACCGGACGACCGCGGACGCCGTCGCGGTTTCGCTCTACGAAACGCTACTGTTCCACGCCCAGCTCGTGTGCGTCCACGAGGTGGAGGGGCGGCACGCGATGTCGTTCCGGCTCACCGAGGAGCCCTCGGAGAACACCGTGTCGACGCTGATCGAACGCGGCTACGGCGTGGCGGTGCACAACGGCTCCCTGCAACGGCTCGCCGGGCCCGAGGAGCTGACCCGCGGCGCGCTGCGGGCGGCGTTGGCGCACCGCGACCGCAAGGAGGGCCGGGCGCTGCGGTTCCCCGGCCAGCGCACGCTGCGGGGTCGTTACGGCGTGTCGGACATCCTCGCGTTCAGCGCGATCGAGGAAGTCCTGCCGCACGGCACGAAGAGCGTGGACGCGCGCGGCGACCTGCAGCCGACGTTCGTCAACGGCCGGCTGGTGCTGGACTGCGGCTGAGACCTCGGCGGTCAGCCGGGGTGCGCGCCGACGGTGTCCTTGATCTCGGCGCCGAGGCGGTCCGCGCTGCGCGCGCAGTGGGCGCAGCAGAAGAACCGGCCCTGCACCTCGACGCCGTGGCCCAGGATGCGGCAGTCGCAGTGCTCGCAGCGCGGCGCCAGGCGTTGGATCGCGCACTCGAAGCTGTCGAACGTGTGCACGCCACCGCCGACCGTGCGGACCTCGAAGGCCATCCAGTAGTCGTTGCCGCAGACGTCGCAAGTCGCCATGGCCGAAGCGTGCGCCGGTCGGCGGGCACCGGCAACTCGAACCCGCTCGACGAACCCGGACCCCGTGCGCGCGCACGAGGTCGGACCGAGCGGACCAGGCCGGACTCGAACCGGCGTCCTCCCTCCCAGGGGGAGGGCGCGTCAACCACTGCGCTACATGGTCCCGAGCCGGGCCGGATTCGAACCGGCGTCCTCCCTCCCTTGGGGAGGGCGCGACAACCACTGCGCTACCGGGCTCCTGCCCAACACTAACCATGACCGAGGTCGCGGAGACAGGGCCGCTAAGGTCTGCCCTCGTGCGCGGAGTCGACTACTACGAACTCCTCGGGGTCGGCCGCTACGCGTCCGAGGCGGAGATCAAGTCCGCTTACCGCTCCCTGGCCAAGGTCATGCACCCGGACGCGGGCGGGTCCTCCGGCACCTTCCGGATGCTGCAAGAGGCATATGACACCCTGCGGGACCCGGCTCGCCGACGTGACTACGACCGCGGTTGGTCGTTCACCCGTCCGGGCGCACGCCCGACGTCGCCGACCCGCCCGCCGCGCTCCGGCCGGACCGGTCGGTTGCGCAACTTCGGCGAAGATCCCGACTTCGTACCTCCGAAGCCCGTGGTGGACCTCGGCGGCCTCGCGTGGTGGCACCTGGTCGACGTCGGTCAGCGGGTCCGGTACGCGCCCGCCTCCGGTCCGGGCCACGCGCCCGCGCTGGCCGCCATGTGCGGGTGGTTCTTCCTGCTGCTGCCCGTGGTCGTCATCGACTTCTCGCCGTTGGCGCTCGGCGTCTGGCTGCTGGTGGTGGCCGCCGCGGCGACGGCGGCGTTCCGGCTCGTGCGGCGGTACCTGGCGGCGGTCCGGGCCGACCGGTCGTTCACGGCGGACCACGACACCGGCGTCGTGCACGGGACCACGGACGACCGGGTCTGCGAGCGGCTCACCGCCGACCTGCTCAGCCAGTACCTGACCCGGCTGCCCGGCGCGCGGATCTTCCACGGGCTCGCCTGGCCGGGCTCGGTGTTCGCCGACGTCGACCACGCCGTGCTGTGCGGGCGGAAGCTGGTGCTGATCGAGTCGAAGTCGTGGCTGCCCGGGCACTACGAGGCCGAGGACGACGGCACGGTGTGGCGCAACGGCCACCCGTTCCGGGGCGGCGGCATGCGGATGCCGCGCAGCCTCGCGGTGTACCGGAAGCTGCTGCCGTGGCTGGAGATCCGGACCGCGCTGCTGGTCTACCCGAGCCGCGACGGTGTGGTGACCACCGAGGAACCGGCGGACGCCATCGTGCCGCCGATGACGCCCGCCCAGTTCGTCGAGGAGATCGGCGACTGGCTGGCCGAGGACCCGGCCACGGTGGACCGGGAGGCGTTGCGCCTGCTGATCGGGCAGGTCGTGCCGATCGCGCGGACCGCGGGCTGACTAGCCGAAGACGCCCATCTCCCAGAGCGAGTAGCCGTACGGGGTCGCGCGCTGGAAGGCGTACAGCTTCACGTAACGCGCGCTCGTGTCCAGCGTGATCTCGTCCGTGCCGCCGTCGGCCGCGTAGTTCTCGTGCACGGTGGTCCACGTCGTGCCGTCGGACGAGACCTGCACCTGGTACTGCCGGGCGTGCGCGGCCTCCCAGTCGAGCCGGACGCGGCGGACCGGTCGCGCCGAGCCGAGGTCGACCCACAGCGAGTGCTGGTCGGTGAACGCGCTGCTCCACCGGGTGGCCGGGTTGCCGTCGAACGCGTGGGCCGACGGGTGGGCGGCGCTCTCGGTGGTGGTGGACCAGGACGGGCGGCCGAGGGCCAGGTTGGCGGACCCGGTCAGCCCGCCCTGGTTGACCGCGCGCGGCGAGGCGTAGGTGGCGCGGACGGCGCTGTCGGGGTTGAGCTGCTTGTCGTCGAAGAACTCCGGCCACGCCATGAAGTACGACCACTCGGGCTGGGACGCCAGTTCCGCGGGTGACGGGACCTTGCCGACCTCGGCCAGCGCCAGCGGTTTGCCCTGCGCCAGCGACTTGAGCACGTCGCGGTAGGTGCTCGCGGGCCAGAAGCTGTTCCACGCGTCGAGCGACAGGACGTCCGCGTACGCCGGGCCCGGGTAGTAGTCGGCGATGCCGGCCGGGTCGAGGTCCTTGACGTTCCACACCCACGCCATGCCGGCCAGGCCGCGGGTCCTCACCAGGTGGTCGTGGGTGAGCTGGTAGAGGCGGCGGCTGCCGTTCGCGCCGGGCCGGCCGCCCCACCAGGACCAGCCGTCGTTCATCTCGTGCAGCGGCCGGAACAGCGGCTGCACGCCCGCGTCCAGCAGCAGGCGCAGGAACGGCACGACCTCGTCGAGGCGCGCCTTCCAGGCGTTGTTGAGCGCGGTGCCGTCGGTGATCAGCTGCGCCCACTGGGCGTCGGTGAGGTCGTCGTTCACGCCCCCGTCCCAGCCGCACGCGGTCGGCCGGGTCGGCGGGCAGGCGTGCCACGTCAACGTGACCAGCGAGCCGTTGCGCCACTCGGTGAGCGCCTGGTCGACCATCGTCCGGCGGTGGTCGACGTCGGCTTGGGCGAAGAGGAAGTCGCCGCCCCACAGGCCGGGGTACACGCCGGTGATCGCGTGGACCTTCGCGGTGTGGCGGGCGGGGTCGGAGTTGGGCTCCTTGTTGTGCATCCCGGTCACCGTGCGGGTGCCGGTGATGCGCTTCAGGTAGTCGACGACCGGGATCGGCGGCGGTGCCGCCGCGGCGGAGGCGGCGGGTGGGGCGAGGGTGACCAGAAGTAGGGCTACCAGCGTCATCGCTGTTCGCACTGCGTCCTGCCTCTCGAAAGGTGGCGGCCTTCGGAGCGTGGCGGCGGATCGTTGGACGGTAGCGATTAACCGGTTAAGTAGTCAACCGGATGGCGCAGGTCGGCAGCGGGCGCGGGCTGCGTTCCGAGGCACGAGGACGTCGTGCGGAGCCCGCCACCGGTCGGCCAGCTGACCGGCGAGTTCGACAGGGCGGGGTGATCGGCGAGGTTCGGCGGGTGGAGTCGTGGGATCCGGTGGGAGGATGGCCCGCATGCCGAAGAAGCTGCGCCTGACCGGTGACCCGGCCGCCGACAAGCTGCTGAGCGACGACCCGTTCGCGTTGCTGGTGGGGCTGCTGCTGGACCAGCAGTTCCCGATGGAGCACGCCTTCGCCGGACCGCGGAAGATCGCGGACCGGATGGACGGGTTCAGCATCACCAAGATCGCGGAGACCGACGTGGAGGCGTTCGTCGAGCTGTGCGTGCCGCCGCCGGCCATCCACCGGTACGGCGCGTCGATGGCACGTCGGGTCCACGCGCTGGCGTTGCACGTGATCGAGCACTACAAGGGCAAGGCGGCGAACATCTGGAAGGCCGGCCAACCGGACGGCAAGGAGGTGCTGCGCCGGGTGAAGGAGCTGCCGGGGTTCGGCGACCAGAAGGCCCGGATCTTCGTCGCGCTGCTCGGCAAGCAGCGCGGGGTGACGCCGGACGGGTGGCGGGAGGCCGCCGGCGCGTACGGGGAGGAAGGTTCGCGGCGGTCCATCGCCGACGTGACCAGCGCCGAGACGTTGGCCGAGGTGCGGGCGTTCAAGAAGGCGGCGAAGGCAGGCGGTCAGGTGGAGGGCCCGGCGGGAGCGGAGGCGGCGGTGAAGGGGAAGACCGCCGTGGCGAAGGGGAAAACGGCGGGCAAGGCGGCGGCGAAGGGCTAGAGTCCCGGCGTGGAGTTGCCCGGTCTGACCGATCTCACGCCGCTGGGCCAGGGTGGTTTCGCCACCGTCTACCGGGCCCGCCAGGTGCAGTTGAACCGCGACGTCGCGGTGAAGGTCGACAACCGGGTCCTGCAGAGCGAGCGGGACCGGCGGCGGTTCCTGCGCGAGGCGCACGCCGCCGCGCGGCTGTCCGGGCACCCGCACGTGGTGTCGGTGCACGACGCGAACTTCACCCCGCAGGGCACGCCCTACCTGGTCATGGAGCTGTGCACGGGCGGGTCGCTGGCCGACGTGGTGCAGCGCGACGGGCCGCTGCCCGCGGCGAGGGTGCTCGAGTTGGGCGTGCGGTTGGCGGACGCGCTGGCCGCCGCGCACGCGGAAGGCGTGCTGCACCGGGACATCAAGCCGGGCAACATCCTGCTGGACCGCTACGGCACGGTGAAGCTGGCCGACTTCGGGCTGGCGGCGTTGCTGGACGCCGAGGGTTCGAGCACGGTCACGCGGGACGCGTTGAGCCCCAGCTACGCGCCGCCGGAGGCGTTCGCGATGGCGCCGCCGACGCCGGCGGCGGACGTGTACTCCCTGGCGGCCACGTTGTACGACCTGCTGGCGGGCAAGCCGCCGCGGCCGGTGCCGTGGCCCGTGGAGTCGTTCGACCAGTTGGGGCAGGTGCTGCGGGCGCCGGTGCCGTGGGTGCCCGGCGTGCCGCAGGGGATGCACGAGGCGTTGGTGCGGGCGTTGGAGCCCGAGGTCGGTCGCCGGACGCCCACGGCGGACCGGTTGCGCGACGAGTTGAGCCGGGTGGTGGAGGCGTCGGGCCCGTCGCCGGTCTCCCGGCCGGCGGAGCCACCGGCCTGGGGGTCGCCCGCGGTGGCCCAGTCACCCGCCTGGGGATCCTCGCCGGCAGCCCAGACACCGGCCTGGGGGTCCTCGCCGGCGGCCGGGTCACCGGCTTGGGGGTCGCCGCCGGCGACCGGGTTGCCGCCCCGCGACTCGCGGCCGTTGGCGGGGTCGACGCCTCGGGTGTCGCCGCCGTCGGCGGGAGCCGGTTACGTTCGGCCGCCGGCCAAGAAGCCCTGGCCGTTGGTGATCAGCGCCGCGGTGCTCGCGACGCTGGTGGCCCTGGGCACGTGGTGGTGGGCGTCCAAGTCCACCGCCACGACCACCACGACGACGACCGGAGCCGGGTCCACCGGCGAAAGCTCCGGCAAGCCCCTCCCGCCGCCCGCCTTGAAGGAGTGCGCGACCGGGTACTGCGTCGCCGAACCGACCTGCTACCGCGGCATCGTGTCCGTCGGCGGCCAGGCGGCCAGTGCGCGCAAGGTCGGGAACTGCTCGGAGGAGCACTTCTGGGAGGCGTTCGCGGGCGGGTGGCTGTCCGGGCCGGTGCCGGACGTCGACAACGACGAGCTGGTCAAGGCGCCCGAGGTGGCGAGCGCCTGCACGGCCGAGGTGATGGCGGCCAACACCCGGCCGAGGGTCGACACCTCGGGCTGGAGGTTCACGGCGGTGGGCTTCACCGACGGCGACCAGGCCTACTTCCACTGCTTGGCGGCGCCCTCCGCGGGCGGCGAGACGACGACCAGCGCGTTCGGCGGGTCCTGACGCGGTTCGGGCTTGAGCGCGAAGATCAGCATCACCAGGGCCGTCAGGGCGGGCAGCGCGGCGATCGGGGCCAGCGGGCCGAGCCCGACCCAGCTGATCACCACGCCGCCGAGCACGCCGGACAGGCCCACGCCGAGGTAGATCGCGGAGGCGTTGAGCGACAGCAGCAGGCCGCTGTTGGCGGGCGCCAGCTCGATCAGCCAGCTCTGGATGGGCGGGTTCGCCGACCACGTGAGCGCGCCCCAGGCGAAGAGCGCGACGCCGGCCGACACCGGGGTCGTCGCGGTGAGGGGCAACGTCGCCAGCACGACGGTGAAGCAGCTGAACAGGACGACGAGCAGCTTGCGGGTGTCGAAGCGGTCCGAGAGGCGGCCCGCGCCCCAGTTGCCGAGCACGGAGCCCAGGCCGTAGGCGATGAGCAGGACGCCGATCGTGGCGCCTTCCACGTCCGCGGTCTCGGCCAGCAGGGGCGCGATGTAGTTGAAGACGCTGAACACGGCCAGGCACGCGAGCACGGTCAGGGCGAGGACCATCAGCACGCGGCGGTCGGCGGCGGGTGCGATGCGCTGGCGCAGGCCGACGGCCGGCGGGGCGTCGACGCGGGGCAGCCAGAGGCGCACGGCGATCGCGGCGAGCACCGAGACGGCCGCGATCAGCGCGAACACGCCCTGGTAGCCGAGGGGCCCGCCGAGCACGTTGCCCGCGGGCACGCCGAGGACGAGCGAGAACGACAAGCCGCCGAAGACGAGGGCGACGGCTCGGCCGCGGTGTTCCGGCGGCGTCAGGACGGTGGCGACGAGGGTCGCGGCGGGGGTGTAGATCGCCGCGCCGAGCGCGCTGATCACGCGGGCGACCATGAGCAGCGGGTAGTTCGGGGCGAGCGCGGCCAGGAGGTTGCCGAACGCGGCCACGCCGAGGGCGACGACGAGGAGCGTGCGGCGCTCCCACCGGCCGGTGAGGACAGCGAGGAGGGGTGACGAGACCGCGTAGGCGATCGCGAACGCCGTGAGCAGCTGTCCCGCGGTGGCGTGCGAGACGTCCAGTTCCTCGCTCACGGCCGGCAGCACGCCGGAGACGATGTACCCGCTCGTGCCGATGGCGAACGCCCCGGCGGCGAGGAGGTAGGTGCGTGCCGACATGTGTGATCCCCCAGTCGAGTGTGTTTCGACGGGGATCGTACTACGACGTTCATCGAAGTTTGATGGGGCTCGTACTATGGGCGTTATGACTGTTGTGCTCCCCCACCCGGAGCGGGACGAGATCCGGATAGCGTCGGTGCTGCACGCGCTGGCCGATCCGGTGCGGCTCCGCATCGTGCGCGCGTTGGCGACGCACGAGGAGGGCCTGTCGTGCGGGGTGCTGCCGCTGGGGGTGACGGCGTCGACGCTCACCCATCACGTGCGGACGTTGCGGGAGGCGGGTGTCGTGCGCGTTCGACCGCAGGGGACGTCGCGGATCAGTTCGTTGCGCCGGGAGGATTTGGATGCGCTGTTCCCGGGGCTGCTCGACGGTGTGCTGGCGGCACGGCGGTGAGTGACGCGAACGACTGGGAGTGGGTGCGGGTGCTCGCCCAGGGGCGGGTGTACGACGAGGAGCGGCCCGCCGTGAACCGGCTGGCGTGGGCGGCGGTGGCGTTGGCGGCCTCGCGCGGTGGCGAGCGGAGCGGGGTGCGGCGGGACCGGGCGGTGGCCGACCGGTTCGCGTTGCGGGCCCGGGTGGTGCGGTCGCTGGGTGTCCGGGCGGCGGATCCGGACGCGTTGGCGGTGGACGTGCTGGCCGAGGACGGGTTGTCGGGGAGGTACGCGAAGGCCGTGGCACGGGCGGTCGAGCCGGTGGTCTCGCAGGTGCGGGACGAGGGGTTGAGGGAGCGGGTGCGGGAGTGGGTGTCGGCGCGGTCGTAGTCCGGTAATTCGGTTGCGGTGGTTCCTAGGGTGAACAACCGTGCGCGCTTACGCTTTCCTAGCGCTGGCCGGATTCCGCAGGTATTCCACCTATCGACAGGCGATGGTCGCCGGAATGGCGACGAACGTCGCCTTCGGCCTGCTCAGGCTGGCCGTGCTGGTCGCGGCGGTCACGCAGGGCGCCATCGCGGGCTATGACGTCGCCGCCACGGCGACTTACGTGTGGCTGGGTCAAGGATTGATGGCCGTGGTCGTCCTCTGGGGCGACAAGCACCTCTCCGATCGGGTGCGCAGCGGTGACGTGGTGGTCGACCTGTACCGGCCGTGGCACTTGCAACTGGCGCTGTTCGCCGAGGACGTGGGCCGCGCGTGCTACGCCGTGGCCGTCCGGTTCGCTCCGCCGGTGGCGTTCGGGGCGTTGCTGTTCCCCTTCCGCTGGCCGTCGATCGGCACGTTGCCGGCTTTCGCGGTCAGCGTGGCATTGGCCGTGGCGGTCAGCTTCGGCCTGCGGTTCCTGCTCAACGCGACCACGTTCTGGCTGCTGGACAACCGCGGCGTCCAAGCGCTCTACACGGCGCTCACCTGGCTGCTGTGCGGGTTGGCCGTGCCGCTCGCGTTCTTCCCCGAGTGGGCGCTGCCGATCGTGTGGTCGACGCCGTTCGCGGCCATGTTGCAGGCGCCGATCGACGTCTTCCTCGAACGCGGGTCGCCGTGGCCTCTCCTCGCGGGGCAGGCGTTCTGGGCCGTCGCGGTGCTCGCCGCGGGGCACCTGGTGCTGTCACGGGCGGTGCGGAAGGTGGTGGTCCAGGGTGGCTGAGAGCGTGTACGCGAAGCTCGTCGGCGCGCGGTTGCGCGGGCAGATGTCCTATCGCGCGTCGTTCCTCATGCAGTGCCTCGCGCAGGCGGTCAACCAGCTCGCCGAGTTGGCCATCATCCTGGTGCTGTTCAACCGGGTGAGCGCGCTGGGCGGGTTCTCGGTCTCGGAAGTCGTGCTGATGTACGCGATCGCGGGCACGGCGTTCGGGATCGCCGACCTGGTGGCGGGGCAGTTGGACGAACTGCCCACGTACATCCGCACGGGGACGTTCGACGTGCTGCTGCTGCGCCCCTTGAGCACGTTGGCGCAGATGATGGCGTCCGACCTGCACCTGCGGAAGGTCGGGCGCATCGCCGCCGGGGTCGGCGCGCTGGTGTACGCCTTGGGCCACAACGACATCGCGTGGTCGGTGTCTACCGCCGGGCTCGTCGTGCTGGCGCCGATCAGCGGCGCGGTGATCTTCTCCGCGATCTGGGTGGCGGCCAACGCCGTGTGCTTCTGGGTCGTGGACGGCCAGGAGTTGGCCAACACGGTCACGTACGGCAGCAACGCGTTCACCTCCTACCCCGCCACGGTCTTCGGGCCTTGGCTGCGGCGGTTCTTCGCGTTCGTCGTCCCCGGCGCGTTCGTCGCCTACTACCCCGCCCTGGCCCTGCTGGACCGGCCGGACCCGTTGGGCGGGCCCGCCCTGCTGGGGTGGATCTCGCCGTTGGTCGCGGTCGCGGCGGCGGTCCTGGCCGGTCTGGTGTGGCGGACGGCCGTTCGGCACTACCGAGGGACTGGATCATGATCGAAGTGCGCGACCTGCGTCGCGAGTTCACGGTGACCACCAAGGTCGGCCGGTTCCGACGGGAGAAGCGGGTGGTGCGGGCGGTCGACGCCGTCGCGTTCGACGTGGCGGCGGGCGAGGCCGTCGGGTACGTGGGGCCCAACGGCGCGGGCAAGTCGACCACCATCAAGATGCTGACCGGGATCCTGGTGCCCACGTCCGGTCACGTCCGGGTGTGCGGGGTCGAACCCTCGCGGGGCAGGCGGGAGCTGGCGCGGCGGATCGGCGTGGTGTTCGGTCAGCGCAGCCAGCTGTGGTGGGACTTGCCGTTGCGGGACAGCTTCGAGTTGTTGCGGGCGATCTACCGGGTGCCGGCGGGCGACTACCGGAGTCGGTTGCGGGAGTGCGTCGAGCTGTTGGAGCTCGGGCCTTTCCTGGACACGCCGGTCCGCCAGTTGTCGCTCGGCCAGCGGATGCGGGGCGAGGTCACGGCGTCTTTGCTGCACGGGCCGGAACTGCTCGTCCTGGACGAGCCGACGATCGGGCTCGACCTGGAATCCAAGGAACGGCTCCGGGAATTCCTGGCCGATCTCAACGCGAACCGGGGCACCACCCTGCTGCTCACCACGCACGACCTGGACGACATCGAACGGCTGTGCCCCAGGTTGGTCGTCATCGACCGGGGCACGGTGCTCGCGGACGGCGCGCTGGAGGAGCTGCGCGCCGAGGTGGCCCCGGAGCGGGTGCTGGTGATCGACCTGGAGAAGCCCAGCGGTGAGCTGGCCGGGCTGCCCGGCGTGACGTCGAGCCGGGTCGAGCTCAACGGTTTGCGACACCACCTCACGTTCCGCCGGGCGGACACCACGGCGGCGGCGCTGATCTCCGCCGTGGCCACCAGGGCGGAAGTGCACGACCTGGTGGTCGTCGAGCCGGAAATCGACGACGTGGTGCGTCGGCTGTACGCGCGTCGGTAGAGTCGGACGAAACGGTCAACGTAGAACGGGAGCACCTCATGCGCGCAGGTCGTCCGGTAGCCACCCTCTTGCTGGCAATGGGACTCGCCGCCGCGGTCTCGGGCTGCGAGGCCGTGCAGCAGGCCTCGGACACCGCCAACCAGGTCGGCGCGGCCGCGGACAAGGCGCAGCTGTGCATCGACGCGCTCAAGCTGGCCGGCTTCACGCCCGACGCCACCGACCCGCAGAAGGCGCTGGAGGAGACCCAGAAGAAGGCCGAGGAGCTGAACGCGCTCGCCGCCAAGGCAGGCGACGCCACGCTCCAGGACGCCATCACCGGCGTCTCCGACACCATGGGCAAGGTGACGCTGGACGACTTGAACCCGGCGAACATCGCCGGGTGGTCGCAGCAGAAGCTGGACCAGGTGGCGAAGCTGTCCAACGCCTGCGCCTGAGCGGAAACGTCAGGCTGTCGGTACCTTCGGAACAGTCCTACGCTGTGACGCACCGGAGGTGTTGCAGATGCACGCGACAGTAGGCGACCGGTTGCACATCCACAGCCGCGCGGTTGGTCTCGACGAGACGGTCGGCGAGATCCTCGAAGTGCGCGGCCCGGAAGGTGCGCCCCCGTATCGGGTCCGCTTCTCCGACGGCCACGAAGGGCTGGTCTACCCCGGCCCCGACAGCCTGGTGGAGCCCCGGACCCCCGAATCACCCAGGATCAAGGACTCGACCTCGGCGCGGTAGAGCAGCGCCGGGTCGACCCCCATCGGCCCGAACTGGCCGGAGACCTCCAGGCTGAGCACGCCGTGCAGCCTGGTGAACGCACGCAGGCCGGTGAGCAGCACGGCGGGGGGCACGTCACCCTCGCCGCGCGCGCCCGCCCACCCCACGAGCTGGGCGTCCAGTGTGGACGACCCGGCCGTGGCGGAGTCTTCGCGCGGCAGCACGCGGAGCAGCGCGCTCATGGTGCGGTGCGCCAGGAGGATCGTGTCCTGCGGCGCGTGGTAGCCCGGTAGCGGCGTGCCGAACAGCAGCAGGTACCGGTGCGGTTGGCCGACGCCCCACGACCGGAACGCCTCGGCGAACGCGCGCACCCGATCGGGTGGTGATGCGCCGCTCGACGCCGCCACCGACTCCTCCACCGCGTCCGCGAGGTCCTGCCACGCGTCGCGGACGAGGTCGTTGAGCAGGTCGTCGCGCCCCTTGAAGTACCGGTAGAGCGCCGGACCCGTCACGCCCATGCGCTTGGCGATGGCGTTGACCGAGATGCCGGCGATCCCCAGCTCGGCCAGCTGCTCCAAGGCGATGCGCTTGGCCTCGGTCTTCGTTTCCTCGCGGTACCGCTCGCGGCGGGCGTTGACCACTGCTGCCTCCTTGACACAAGCACTCTAACTTGTGTTAGAACTTCTAACAGAAGTTACGGCTTGATACGAGGGGGCGTCATGACGGCGGTCGTGCTGGGTGCGGGGCGGGGCATCGGGTGGGAGGTCGCCCGACAGCTGGTGGTGGACGGCCGGGAGGTGCGGGCTGTCACTCGTTCAGGTGGAGTTCCGAAGGGCGCGCAGGACGTGCGGGCCGACCTGATGGACCGGGCGTCGACGTTCAAGGCGGTGGAGGGCGCCTCGGTCGTCCACCTGGCGGCGAACGTGCTGTACTCGAACTGGGTCGAGATGCTGCCCACGATGGTGGACAACACGATCGCGGCGGCGGAGGCGGTCGGCGCGAAGATCGTCTACACGGACAACCTGTACGCGTTCGGACCGGTGTCGGGACCGATGCGGGAGGACACGCCGGAACGGCCGGCGGGCGTGAAGGAGAAGCTGCGCAGCGAGCTGGGCAAGCGCTTGCGGGCGGCCTCCGTGCCGGTCACGACGTGCCGGTCCTCGGACTACTACGGGCCGGGCGGCACGGGCTCGCTGCCCGGCGAGCTGCTGATCAAGCCGATGGCGGCGGGCCGGGCGGGCCTGTGGTTCTGGCCGCTGGACCTGCCGCACACGTTCGCCTACCTGCGCGACACGGCGCGGGCGCAGATCGTGCTCGGCGACGACGAGCGGGCCGACGGGAAGCTCTGGCTCACGCCGGCGGCGGAGACGTTGACCGTGCGGGAGTTCGCGGCGTTGACCGGGCGGGTGCTCGGCAACGCCCGCAAGCCGATGCGGCTGCCGGCGTTCTCGGTCGCGGTGGGCTCGCTGTTCGACAAGCGGCTGCGCGGCTCCGGCGAGATGGACCACCAGCGCACCGCGCCGTGGGTGGTGGACCACTCCGCGTTCGAGGCCACGTTCGGGCCGCTGCCCGTCACGCCGCACGAGCAGGCGATCGAGGAGACCGCGCGCTGGTACCGGGGTTGAGCGAAACGGCAACCTGGGAACGGTCTCAGCCCAGGATGGTGGTGATCAGGTCGTCGGCCAGGGCGGGCGTGGCGGCGGCGATGCCCGACCAGCGGCGAGACAGGTCGAGGTCGAAGGTCAGCGGCCGGCCGCGCAGGTCGAGCAGCGCTCCCCCGGCGGCGGGCACGGTGACGAGGGCCGCGATCAGGTCCATCAGGCGGTGGGTGTCCGAGCCGGGGTCGGCGAACGCGTCCACCGCGCCCTCGGCCACCAGCACCGCCTCCAGGCACGTGGTGGACAGGATGCGGACGCGGTCGACCTGGTTGGCCACGCGCATCCACGCGTCCTCGGTGCCGCGCTTGGGCCGCATCATGCAGATCGACGCGCCCTTGAGCGCGGTGCGGCCGGTGGTGCGGTAGGGCGTGGGCCTGCCCGCGTGCGCCGACCAGGCGCGGCCGGTGTCGAACCAGACGGTGAGCGCCTCGACCGGCTGGTCGTCGATCACCAGGGCGCCCGCGAAGCACGAGAGCGGCACGCCCATGGCGGCGTTCGCGGAACCGTCCACCGGGTCGATCACCAGGGTGGCCGCGGAGCCGTTGTCGATGAACCCGGCCTCTTCGGAGAGCAGGTTCGCGCCCGCCCCGGCGGCGGCCTCGGCGATCGCGGCTTCCACGATCGCGTCCACCCGCATGGTGGGCGTGCCGTCCGCGCCGTCGGCGATCTCCTCGCGCAGCTGCACGCGGGTGAACTCGCGCCGCGCGCCGTCGTAGGCGGCCGACGCGGCGAGCGCGGTGGCGGCGAGCGCCGGGTGGACGTCGGCGGGCAGGGTCGGGGTCGGCACGGGCCACGGTTCCATGCACCCAACATGCCACGGGCGGGCCACCGGCGGCGGCTCGCCCGTGGGCCAGTGCCGCGACCGGCGGCCTTTGCCCCGTATTCCGCCGGTCGGACGGGCGGATCGCGGTGCCGGCCGCCGGTCGCGGCACTGGGACTCAGATCAGGCCCAGGGCCTTGACCGCGTCGCGCTCCTCGACCAGCTCGGCCACGGAGGCGTCGATGCGGGCGCGGGAGAAGTCGTCGATCTCCAGGCCCTGCACGATCGAGTACCGGCCGTCGGTCACCGTGACGGGGAACGACGAGATCAGGCCCTCCGGCACGCCGTAGGAGCCGTCCGACGGGACCGCCATCGAGACCCAGTCGCCCTCGGCGGTGCCGTTGACCCAGTCGTGGACGTGGTCGATGGCCGCGTTCGCCGCCGACGCCGCCGAGGACGCGCCGCGCGCCTCGATGATCGCCGCGCCGCGCTTGGCGACGGTCGGGATGAACTCGTTCTCCAGCCAGGCCTGGTCGTTCACGGCCTCGGCCGCGTTCTGGCCCTTGACCTCGGCGTGGAACAGGTCCGGGTACTGGGTGGCCGAGTGGTTGCCCCAGATGGTGAGCTTCTTGATGTCGGTGACCGACACCCCGAGCTTCTTCGCCAGCTGCGACAGCGCCCGGTTGTGGTCCAGGCGGGTCATCGCGGTGAACCGCTCGGCGGGCACGTCGGGCGCGTGCTGCTGGGCGATCAGGGCGTTGGTGTTGGCCGGGTTGCCGACGACCAGCACGCGCACGTCGTCCGCCGCGCCCGCGTTGATCGCCTCGCCCTGCGGCTTGAAGATGCCGCCGTTGGCCTCCAGCAGGTCACCGCGCTCCATGCCCTTCGTGCGCGGGCGGGCGCCGACGAGCAGCGCCACGTTGACGCCGTCGAAGGCGGTCTTGGCGTCGTCGGTGATGTCGATGCCGGACAGCAGCGGGAACGCGCAGTCGTCCAGCTCCATCGCGGTGCCCTCGGCGGCCTTGACGGCCTGCGGGATCTCCAGCAGTCGCAGGCGGACGGGGACGTCGGGACCCAGGAGGTGGCCGGAGGCGATGCGGAACAGCAGTGCGTAGCCGATCTGGCCGGCCGCACCGGTGACGGTGACGTTCACGGGCGTGCGGGTCATGTGCCTTCCCGAATGTTGTGGCTTCAGTCCTCGGGCACGACCACTAGGCAGGCTGACGACCTGTCAGCGGCGGTCTCTACTCCGGGACCGCGCACCGGGCGGGTTGCCCGGCAGGTCGGAGGTTACCAACTGGGCGACGATGACAAGGTGTGACAGTGGACATCATCGGCGAGGACTACACCGACGCGGTCTTGTACGGGCAGCAGTGGGCAGGCAGGTCGTTCGTCCGGTGCGACTTCACCGAGGCCGACCTGCGCGGGCTGGCGACGTCGGGCTGCACGTTCACCGACTGCACGTTCGACCGGACCGACCTGGGCGAGTCCACCCACAAGGCCACCGCGTTCCGCTCCTGCCGGTTCACCCGCGCGGTGCTGGGGTCCGCCGAGTTCACGTCGTGCTCGTGGCTCGGATCGGTGTTCGTGGACTGCGCGCTGCGGCCGATCACGTTGACCGAGACCGATCTCACGCTGGCCGGGCTGTCCGGCGCCGTGCTGCGGAAGGCGTCGCTGCGCGGGTTGCGGTTGCGGGAGGCCAACCTCGAGGAGGCGGACCTCCGCGAGGCGGACCTGCGTGACGCCGACCTGACCGGCGCGCGGCTGCGGGGGTGCCGGCTGGAGGGCGCGGACCTGACCGGCGCGCGGCTGGACGCCGACGGGCTCGTCCAGGCCACCCTGCGCGGTGCGCGGGTGGACCTGGACACGGCCGTCGCCTTCGCCGCGGCGCACGGGTTGCGCGTCGGCTAGCGCCTGTTTCACAAGTCTCGTTCGATGAGAGTCGCGCCTGAGGTGGTTCCCGGCGGTGCGGCCGAATGGGCCGCATACCGCTGTTGTATG
>NZ_JBFAMT010000088.1:0-22834 GCF_040656635.1 Actinosynnema sp. NPDC049800
CCAGCCGCCACTGTCACGGCCGGCGCGCCGCGCGGCGGGGGGGGCGCCGCCCCCGCCGCCCCCCCCCCCCCCCCCGCCCCGCTGATCCCGTCGGCTTACAGCGTGGGGACGATCTGGGCGATGGTGCCGTCGGCGTTGAACGTCATGCGGTCCACGGTGGTCTCGCGGTTGGTGCCGTTGCCGGCGGGCACGGCGAAGCGGTGGTAGGCGACCTGCCAGGTGTCGCTGCCGGGCGCCTTGACCACGGAGTGGTGACCGGTGCCCTTGATGCCCAGCTCCAAGCGCTTCTGCAGCACCACGGCCCGCTTGGTCCACGGGCCGAGCGGCGACGTCCCGGTGGCGTAGGCGACCTGGTAGTTCTCGTCCCGGGTGTCGTTCTCCGACCACATGAAGTAGTAGGTGCCGTTGCGCTTGAACACGAACGAGGCTTCGCGGTAGTTGCTCGGGGTGATGGTGCGGACCTTGGCCGGGTCGAAGGAGGTCATGTCGGCGTTGAGCGGGACGACGTAGGCGGTGCCGTTGCCCCAGTACAGGTAGGACTGCCCGTCGTCGTCGGTGAACACCATGGGGTCGATGGCCTGCCCGGAGTAGGAGCCCGCGCGGATCAGCGGCCTGCCGAGGGCGTCGCGGAACGGGCCGGTGGGCGAGTCCGACACGGCCACGCCGAGGTGCTTGCCCGTGTCGCCGGACGCCGCCCCGCCGCTGAAGTACAGGTAGTAGCGGCCGTTCTTGGCGATCACGGCGGGCGCCCACGCGGAGTTGTCGGCCCAGGACACGTCCGGCCCGTGGTCGAGGATCACGCCGTGGTCGGTCCAGTTGACCAGATCGGTGGAGGAGAACGCCTTGTAGTAGGTGCCGGCCCAGCCCGCGTACCCGTCCGTGGTGGGGTAGAGGTAGTAGCGGCCGTTGAAGTTCGCGATGTGCGGGTCGGCGTAGAGGCCGGGGATGATCGGGCCCTTGGTCGTCTTCGGGCTCCACGGCGCGTTGAGGCGGAACGAGCTGTCCGCGCGGAACTGCGCCGTGTCCTGGTAGGTGTCCAGCCACAACTCGTAGTTGCGGTGCCGGATCCTGCGCTCCGGGTGGCTGAACGACGTCAGCGACACCGACCCGGCCGTCGACCCGGCCACCGCGCAGAACGTCGCGTCCTCGCGGAAGCGCGCCTCGCCGGTGTTCGCGTCCAGGCGCACCCGCCAGTCCAGGTGCCGCAGGAACGAGCCGTTCTTGGCCTGGAAGGAGTAGCACGACGGCGAGGCCAGGCCCGAGATCACGGTGAAGGTCGCGTCCAGCTTGGTCTGCGCGGTGCTGCCCGAGGTCACGGCGTCCAGCCGGCCGAGGTAGTCCTGGTGCCGGAGGTAGCGGCCGGGGAAGTTCACCGACTCGAGCGAGCGCGCCCCGGTCGGCAGCACGTCCGCGGACGCCGGCAGTGGCACGGCCACCGTCGCGGCGATGAGGCAGGACAGCACCACGCAGGTGCGCGTTCGACGACGCATGGTCAACTCCCAGTGCCGGAGGTCGGGGATGCCTGAGCGTGGTTAGCGCTAACACGACAGGGTTGCGGGCGAATCGGGGTCCGTGCAGCCGAGTGCCGCGGGCAGGGGCGGTGCGCGACAGGCTGACGACGCCTGCCGCGCGAAGGGTGGCGCAGGTGGATGTTTGCGCTAACATCACGGCCCGGTCCTAGTGTCCGAGCAAGACCATCCGGGTGTCAAGGGGGCGCTGGGCGGGTTCCTCGCGCTCAGCACGCCCGTGGCCGGCTGCAAACGCCGTGCCTGGGGGCCAGGTCATCTGAATTGCCCCGGCAACCCGATGGCGCGGCCCACCCGCCCCGAAGGGCGGGTGGCGCGCTATCCCCCCTGCGCGGGTGGTCCGGCTCCCCAACCTGGAACCACCCGACACCAGAGAAGAGCGTCGTGCAGGGCGGTGGATACACCCGCCCGGAAAATTTCATCGCGATCGCGAGGGCTCGGGCGCGCGCACCCGCCCGCGGCCCGGCGTCCACCAGGTGAGGTCGCCGAGCATCGCCATCGTGGCCGGGACCAGCAGGCAGCGCACGACGGTCACGTCCACCGCGATCGCGACCGCCATGCCGACGCCGAACATCTTGATCGTCGGGTCGTCGTTGGGCACGAACGCGAGGAAGACGCCGACCATGATCGCTGCCGCCGCGGTGATCACGCCGCCGGTGCCGACCAGGCCCTCGCGGACCGAGCGCAGGTTGTCGCCGGTCAGCCGGAAGCGCCGCCGGACGTCGCTGAGCAGGAACACCTCGTAGTCCATCGACAGGCCGAACAGCAGGGCGAAGAGCATGAGCGGCACGAAGCTCGGGATGGGGACCGGACCGGAGAGCCCCAGCCACGTCACGCCCCACCCCCAGGTGAACACGGCCGTCAGGACGCCGTAGGCCGCGCCGATGGAGATCAGGTCCATCACGGCGGCCTTGAGGGCGAGCAGCGGCGCCCGGAAGGCGAGCAGCAGGACCGCGACCGACAGCAGCAGCACGACCCCGATCACCAGCGGTAGCTTGTCGCCGACCCGCTCGGCGAGATCCGCGCGGGCGGCGACGCCCCCGCCGACGTGCACCGTCATGCCCGGCACGGACTGGCTCCGCAGGCGGTGGACGAGGTCCGCCGTCGCCGGGTCGCCGCCTGAGGTCGAGGGGATCACCTGGACGGTGACGACCCGCCCGTCCGCGGCCGGCGTCGCCGGACCGGTGGACGCCACGCCGGGTTGGGCCCGCACCACCGCCACCAGCTCGGACAGACCGGCGTCCCCGGCGTCGGCGACCGGCGTCCGGAGCCGGCCGAGCACGGTGAGCGGCGTGCCCGCGCCGGGTCCGAAGGCGGCCGAGACGGCGTCGTTCGCCTGGCGGACGGCGGTGGACGTCGGCGAGGACCCGGCGTCCAGCTGGCCCAGTCGCAGGTCGGTCGCCGGTGCGGCGAGCAGGGCCAGCAGCACGAGCGCGGACCCGCCTGCCGGCCAGGGCCTGCGGGTCACCCGGTCGGCCTGGCGCGCCCAGTAGCCGCCGGAGCCGGTGCGGCGAGCCAGCCGGTGGTGCAGCCTCCCGCCGCGGGCGAGCCGGCGCCCGGCCAGCGAGGTCAGCGCGGGCAGCAGGGTGAGCGCGGCGAGCACGGCGAACAGGACCGCGATCCCGCACGTCCAGGCGAGCGTGCGCAGCAGCGGCACGTCGGTCAGGACCAGTCCCGCGAGCGCGAGGGCGACCGTCACACCGGCGACGACCACCGCCGTGCCCGAGTCGGCGGCCGCCCGTTCGACGGCCTCCGGCACCGCGAGGCCCGACCGCGCCAGCGCGCGGAAGCGGTTGAGCAGGAACAACGAGTAGTCGATGCCCACGCCGAGGCCGACCATGAGCGCCAGGGTCGTCGCCACCGCCGGCATCGAGGTCAGGTTCCCGGCGAGCCCCACGACCTCCAGCGTCGCGAGCACCGACAGCGCCGAGGTCACCAGCGGCAGCACCGCGCCGACGAGGCCGCCGAGCGCGAGGAAGAGGACGACGGCGGCCAGCAGCAGGCCGAAGTACTCGTCGCCGGTGCTGCCCGAGCCGTCGAGGACCTGGGCGAGCGCCCCGCCGGGCAGCACCCGCAGGCCGGCGTCGGCGGCGGGCCGGGCGGCGTCCGTGACGACCTGCGCCACGGGCTTGGTCAGCTCCGCCCGGCGGACGTCCAGGCCGACCGTGAACCAGCCGGTCCGCCCGTCCGCGGACAGCGACCCGTCCCGCGTCGAGGGTGGTTTCACCGCCGTCACGTGCTCGGCTCGTTGCAGCGAGGCCGCGGTGTCCGCCAGCACGCGGGCGCGGACCTCGTCGTCCAGCCGCCCGTCCTCGGCCACCACGATCACGGTGCCGGAGGTGGCCGGGGCCTCCGGTGACGCGGTCAGGTCCCGCACGAGCTGGGCGTCGGTGCCCGGCAGGCTCACGTCGTTGTCCGTCGGCGTGCCGATCACCCGCGAGGCCGTCACCAGCGCCAGCACCAGCAGCACCCACGCGCCGATCACGGCGAACCGGCGCCGGATGCACACCCGGCTCAGCGCCGCGACGGTCCGGGCGGCCCGGCCGTCGGGAAGTGCAGCACTCATCGGTTCCCCCAGCGTCACCACGGCGGCGTTCGAAGATCAGTGATCTTCCGCCGTCGCGCGTGAAACCGGCGTGGCGCGACCCGGGCCCGCGCCGCGGGGTCTCGGGCGTTCCCGCGCGAGTTCAGTCGGACGGGCCGCGGTCCGGTGACGTGGAGGCCAGGCGGGTGAGCAGTTCGGTCAGCAGGAGTCGTTCGCCCGGTGACAGGAGCGGGTCGCGGTGGGCGCCCAGGGTCGCCAGCAGTGCCCGTGCCGTGTCGGGCAGGGCTTCCACCCCTTGTCCGGCAGGGTGTTCCGGCTTGACGACGGCGGCGAACACGGCGTCACGGACCCGCTGGGACAGGTCGGCGTGGGCCGGTGAGTCCGGGTCGGCCACGAGCGTCAACGTCGTGCCGACGCACGCGGAGTGGATGGTGGGCACGGCTTCGTCGGGCGTGACCAGCAGCCGACCCCGTTCGGCGAGGCGGACCAGCATGTCGTGCAGCACCCGCAACCCCTCCCGTGCCGAGGGGTGCTCGCGCGACCTGGTGCCGCCGTACATCAACACGTAGAACGCCGGGTTCGTCAGGCCGAACCGGACGTGGCCGTCCCACCCGGCCCTCAGGTCGTCGAACGGGTCCTCGGACGGCCCGCGGCCCTGCTTCTCGGCCAGGTAGCGGGCGAAGCCCTCCGCCGCGACGGCTTCGAGCAGACCTCGCTTGTCGCCGAAGTGGTGGTACAGCGTCGGCGCGGTGATCCCGGCGGCCTGGCAGACGTCGCGGACGGACACGGCCTCGATGTCGACGTCCCGGAGCAGGTCCGCGGTCACGTCGAGGATGTGCTGTCGCGTCGATCCGACCATGTAACGATGCTATACGCCAGGGGTTGTCATTGTTACACCAGCCCGGTATACCTGACTCTGTTACAGGCGGTGCTATAGCGCGTTATATTCGGAGTCGAGGAGGATGCGGTGCCGGAGCCCTCTCGCCCCGCACGGGCGCACACACGTCGAACGGTGTTGAAGTCCACCGCGGTCACGGCGGCGGGCACCGCGTTCCTGCCTGCCGTGGCGCACGCCGAGCCCACCGCACCGAGCGCGGTCGCGCCGGGGGAGAGCGCGGAGATCACCCTGTCGGTCAACGGCCGCGACCGGGTCCTGACCGTGGAGCCGAGGGTGACGCTGCTGGACGCGTTACGCGAGCGGTTGGGGCTGACCGGCACGAAGAAGGGGTGCGACCGGGGCGAGTGCGGCGCCTGCACGGTCCTGGTCGACGGCGAGCGGGTCAAGGCGTGCCTGACGCTGGCGGTGATGAGGCAGGGCAGCGACATCACCACGATCGAGGGACTGGCCGACGGCGATCGGCTGCACCCGGTCCAGGAGGCGTTCATCCGCCACGACGCCTTCCAGTGCGGCGCCTGCACGTCCGGTCAGGTCATGTCCGCCGTCGCGTGCATCCGGGAGGGGCACGCCGGGTCGGCGGCGGAGATCCGCGAGTGGATGAGCGGCAACCTCTGCCGCTGCGCCTGCTACCAGAACATCGTGGCGGCGGTCGCCGACGCGGCGCGGGAGGTGCGCGGATGAGGGCGTTCGGGTACATCCCGGTCCGGGAACCGGCGGAGGCGGTGCGCGTGGCGCGGCGGACGCCCGGCGCCGCGTTCATCGCGGGCGGCACGGACCTGCTGAACCTCATGAGGGACGGCGCGCAGCAGCACGAGCACCTCGTCGACATCAGCCGGCTCGACCTCGCGTCGATCACCGCCTCGGCGAGCGGCCTGCGCGTCGGCGGTCTCGCGCGGATGCGGCAGGTCGCCGAGCACCGGTCGGTCCGCGAGGGCTTCCCCGTGCTGGCCGAGGCGCTGGAGGCGTCCGCGTCACCGCAGGTGCGCAACATGGCCACGATCGGGGGGAACCTGCTGCAACGCACGCGGTGCGGCTACTTCCGGGACGCGGCCTCGGCGTGCAACAAGCGCGTGCCGGGCAGCGGCTGCCCCGCGCTGGAGGGCTGGAACCGCGGCCACGCCGTGCTCGGCGGCAGCGAGCACTGCATCGCCACCCACCCGTCGGACCTCGCGGTCGCCCTGCTCGCCCTCGACGCGGTGGTGCACCTGCTCGGGCCGGACGGCGCGCGGCAGGTCCCGGTGGACGGGTTCCACCTGCGGCCGGGGCAGGCGCCGCACGTCGACACGGTGCTGCGGCCCGCGGAGCTGATCACCGCGGTCGAGGTGCCGCGCGGCCCGGCGGCGGTCCGGTCGCGCTACCTGAAGTTGCGCGACCGCGCCACGTTCGAGTTCGCCGTCGTCTCGATCGCGGCCGTCCTGGACCTGCGCGGCGGCCGGGTGCGCGACGTGCGGCTCGCGTTCGGCGGGATCGGGACGACCCCGTGGCGCTCGCCGGAGGCCGAGGCGGTCCTGCGGGGCGCGCCGCTGACGGTGGACGCGATCGAGCGGGCCGGGCGCGCGCTCGTGCGCGACGCCGTGCCGCGACAGCACAACGGGTTCAAGGTCGAGCTGGTGCAGCGCGCGCTGGTGGAACTGCTCAGCGGGTTGGGAGGTCTGCGGTGAACGACGGACTCGTGGGACGTCCGGTGGCACGCGTCGACGGCCGCGCCAAGGTCACCGGCGCCGCCCGGTACCCGGCGGACGACCCGGTGCCCGGTGCGCTGCACGGGTTCTTGGTGACGAGCACGGTGGCCCGCGGCGAAGTGGTGCGCATCGATGCGTCGCAGGCCTTGGCGCACCCCGGCGTGGTCGCGGTGTACACGCACGCCGACCTGCCTCGACTGACCGTGCCGACGTTCCCGTACATCAAGGGGTTCATCCCCTTGCAGGGCACCGCGGTGCACCACGCCGGCCAACCCGTCGCGATCGTCCTGGCCACGACCGTGGAGCAGGCGAGGGAAGCCGCGAACCTGGTGCGCGTCGACTACCGCGCCGAACCGCCGACGGCGTCGATGGACGACGCGACCGAGCCGCCCCACCTGCCGCTCCCGTTCCGGGGTCGGCCCAACGAGATCACCCGCGGCGACGCGGCGGCGGCGTTGGAGGCGGCGGAGGTCCGGCTGGAGGCCCGCTACTCCAGCCCGACGCGCCACCACAACCCGATCGAGCCGCACGCCACCACGGCGCAGTGGGACGGCGACCGCCTGACGGTGCACGAGACCGCCCAGGGGGTCAACCTCACCCGGTCGGTCCTGGCCACCGCGTTCGGCCTGCCACCGGACCGCATCCGCGTGCTGGCGCCGTTCCTGGGCGGTGGTTTCGGCGCGAAGGGACCGGTCTGGCCGCACACCATCCTCACCGTCGCGGCGGCGCGGCTGGCGCGGCGACCGGTCCGCCTGGTGCTCACCCGCGCCCAGATGTTCACCCTGACCGGCCACCGGGCCGAGTTCCGCCAGCACCTGCGGATCGGCGCCACCCGCCAGGGCAAGCTCACCGCCCTGGTCGAGACGACCGTCGCGCAGCTGTCCCGCACCGAGGAGTCGATCTTCAACGAGAGCGACTCGTCCAGCACCCTCTACGACTGCCCGAACGTCCACATCAGACAGGAGGGCGTGCCGCTCGACCTCGCCTCGTCGAGCTACATGCGGTCACCGGAGACCACCGCCCACTTCGGCCTGGAGACCGCCCTGGACGAGCTCGCCTGGCAGGTGGGCGTGGACCCGGTGGAGCTGCGGCGGCGCAACCACACCGCCGTCAACCAGGAGACCGGCGCGCCGATCGGGGGCAAGCGCCTGCTCGACTGCTACCGGATCGCGGCTGAGGCGTTCGGCTGGTCCCGGCGCGCACCGCGGCCCGGTGCCACCAGGGACGGCGACGAGCACGTCGGCTGGGGCATGGCCACCGAAGCACACACCTTCGCCGCCGCACCGGCCGACCCGCCGGTCACCGCCTCCGTCACGATCGGCGCCGACGGCCGGGCGGTGGTGCGCATCGCCACCCAGGATATCGGCACCGGCACGTACACGGTGATCGGCCAGGTCGTCGCCGACGCCATGGGCGTGCCGCTGGACGCCGTCACCGCCGTGATCGGCGACAGCGCGCTGCCGTACGCGGGCGTGTCGGCGGGCTCGGCGACGATCGCGAGCGTCACCGGACCGGTGGACCGCGCCGCCCGTGCCGCGCGGGACGCGGTGGTGGCCCTGGCGGTGGCCGACCCGCGATCCCCGCTGGCCGGTGTCCCGGCGGACGAGGTGGTGACCGCGCACGGCCACCTGCTCCACGTGCGCGACCGCGCGCGGCGCGACAGCTACCGCGCCGTCGTCGGCAGGCACGGCGAACCGGTGGAGGCGACGGGCAGGCTGCAGAACACGCCGGGCCACTCCTACGGCGCGGTCTTCGTCGAAGTGCGGGTGCACGCCAGGCTGGGTTCGGTGCGCGTCACCCGCGTGGTGACCGCGCACGACATGGGCCGGGTGATGAACCGCCGCACCGCCCGCGGCCAGGTGCTCGGCGGCGTGACGTGGGGCATCGGGCACGCGCTGATGGAGCACACCGTCCACGACCGGCACACCGCCCGGGTCGTCAACCCGAACCTGTCCGGCTACCTCGTGCCCGTGTGCGCGGACGCCCCGGCCGTGGAGAGCCACTTCGTCGACCTCCCGGACCCCGGCAGCAGCGCCTTGGGCGCACGCGGGTTCGGCGAGACCCCGATCACCGGGGTGCCCGCCGCGATCGGCAACGCCGTCTACCACGCCACCGGCCGACGGGTGCGTGACCTGCCCATCACGCGGGACAAGCTGCTGTAGCGGCGGGTGCGGGTGCTGGTCGATGGCTGACGGCGTGGCGGTCGTCGCGGTGGTGCCGGGTGCGATGCCGCGCTGGCAGGTACCGTCACTCAGCGTGCTCGGGGAGGCTCGCCGTGGACCGGGTGATCTCCAGGTCCGCCGGTCACGGGTTTGACCTTGACACGGTGACAAGGTGTCCACTGGGCGCAGGAGGTGGTCCCGATCCCTACGACAAGTGGAACCCCGCAGCACGCCCGGGTGGCCGCCGCCCTGAGCGCCGACGACTCGTCGGTCCGGCTCCAGGCGGCCCTGGCGGTCGGCTCGAACCCCGACCCCGCTCACTTGGAGGCGCTGGTCGAGCGGTGCGCGGTCGAGCCGGACTTCTTCGTGCGGGACATGCTGTCCTGGGCGTTGACCCGCCTGCCGCCGGAGCTCACCCTGCCCCGGATCCGCCGGGAACTCGACTCCGAGCGGACCCGGGCCCGCAGCCAGGCGTTGCACACGCTCTCCAAGATCGGCGACAAGGGCGCGTGGGCGTGGATCACGCGCGACATGCTGCGCGACGCCGACGACGAGGTCGCGCGGACCGCGTGGCGCGTCGCGGTCGCCCTCGTGCCGGAGGACGGGAAGGCGGACCTGGTCGACGAGCTGGTCACGCAGCTCGGTCGCGGTGACCGCGACGTGCGGCTGAGCCTGAGCCGGGCCCTGGTCGACCTCGGCGACGTGATCACGCCCGCCCTGGGGGAGGCGGCGACGAGCCTCGACCCGGCGGTGGCCGCGCACGCCCGTGCCACCGAGCTGCTCCGGCAGGACCCGGACGCCGGTTTCGACGCGGCCGTCGAGGAGGCGAAGCGGGTCGTGTCGCTCGGTCCGGAACGAGCTGCTGGAGCGGGTGTCGAGCCGGAAGGGCCGGCCGAGCCGGGGGAGTCGACCGGCGCCGTGGAGGCCGTGGCGGTGGAGGCCGTGGCGGTGGAGGCCGGGGCCGTCGAGTCGATCGAGGCCGCGGAGGTTCCGGAAAGCACGGCTTGCTGATCGGCGACGTGGCCCGGCATTCCGGGGTGAGCACCCGGATGCTCCGGCACTACGACGCCCTCGGCTTGGTGCGACCGAGTGGCCGCACGGTCGGCGGCTACCGCGAGTACTCCGCCGAGGACATCCGCCGGATCTTCCACGTGGAGGGCCTGCGGTCCCTCGGGCTCACGCTCAAGCAGATCAGGCGTGCGCTCGACGACCCGGCGTTCACGCCGACCGCCCTGGTCGGCGACCTCATCCGGTGGACGGAAGAACGCCTGGAGCGCGACCAGGAGCTGCTCGAACGGCTCCGCGCGATCGACGCGTCGGCGCCCGCGGGCTGGCAGGGCGTCCTGCGCGTCGTCGAGCTCATGCAGGGTCTCGACTCGACCAGCGCCGCGCGCCGGCAGCAGGCCGTCCTGGCCCGGCCGGACGGTGCGCCCGTGCCCGCGGAGCTGCTGGCCGGTGCGGTCCTGACCGAAGCCGACGCCAACGTGGCGGGCGCCCTGCGCTGGGCGCTCGCCCGGTCGGGCGGCGACGGCATGGCGACGTTGGCCGCCGGGGCGCGCTCGGCGGACGTGGACGTCCGGCGGCGCGCGGTGCTGACGATCGCCGAGCTGCCGGAGGCGCCCGGTGCGACCGCGGTGCTCGCGGACGCGCTCGGCGACCCGGACGCGACGGTGCGCGGGCACGCAGCCCTGGCACTGGGCAGGCGTGGCGTGACGGCGGCCGTGCCGACCCTCGTCGGCATGGTGGTCGAGGGCGTCAACGACGTCGACGCGGCGGAGGTCCTGGGAACGCTGTCCCGGGACGCGGGGTGCGCGGACCGGATCATGACCGCGCTGGTCGACGAGCTGGCCGCGCCCACCGCGGACTCCGCGATCCGGATCCGCCTGACCCAGGCGCTGGTCGAGCTGTCGGGCACCGGCGCGCGGGAAGTCCTGCGCCGACTGGCCCACGACGACGACCGCGCGGTCGCCCTCGTCGCCACGGCGTTCGTCGGCGTTCTCGAAGGGCGGTCCGCCGAAGCCGGCGACGACGATTGACCGGGCCCGTTCAGCCGCGGACACCGTTCATTCCGCGCGGGAACGGTGCGCCGACCCCCGGGGTGGGACTCGATCAGCCGAAATAACCGTCGAACATGATCCGGCTGATTTCCGTGGTGGTTTCCAGGCCCACGTTGTAGCCGTCCTGGACCACCTGCGTGTTGTTCATGATGGCCAGGGTGTAGCGCTCGTCCGGGCCGACGAAGCCGACCGAGTTCATCAGCCACGAACCGTCGTCGTTGTCGTCGGACCAGCCGTTCTTGTTGCCCGGTCGGGCGGCGGCGCCGGCTCCCCAGACACCCCACTGCTGGTTCACGTCGACCGAGCGCATCTCGTTGACGATGTAGTCGCGGTGGGCGGCGGGGAGCTTCGTCAGCACGTAGTTGATCAGCCGGTCGAGGTCGTCGGCCGTGGTGAGGATCCAGCCCCAGTGGTGCGGGTGCTGGTCGGTGAACCGCATGTCGGTCATCCCGTAGGACGGGAAGCGGGCCGCGAACTCCTGCTCGCCGCCGTAGCGGGTCCACAGCGTGTGCGCCGCGTTGTCGTCGCTGGAGTTCAGCATGCGGTGCATCAGGTCGCGGTCCTCCGCCGTCAGGCGGACGGCGCCGGAGTCGTTGCGCAGCAGCAGGTCGACGACCATCGCGAGCTTGGGCGTGGAACAGGCCCAGACGAGCGTGTCCGAGTGGACGTTGCGCCAGACGGCGCCGGTCTTCCGGTCCCGCACGACGATTCCGGCGAAACCGGGACGGCTTTCCGCGTAGGCGCTCGCCCGGCGGATCCTGTTCAGCAGCGTCCAGTCGAAGTGGGTCTTGGTGGCGACCGGGCGGGCGCGAGCCGTGATGTCGGCGGCGGCGGGAGGCGCGGCACTGGCCGCCGGAGCGGCCAACGGCGTGAAGCCGGCGGCCACGACCAGCGCGGTCGCGATCATTCGTTGGTTCATCGCCCTCATGTCGACGGAAGGTAGCAGGGGTGCCGGGCGTGCTGCCTGGGAAGGCGGGTGACCACCGTCATGATCACAAAACAAGACCGAGGACAACCTTCTTGCCCCGCCGGACGTCGTCGCCGAAAAGGACGTTCTTCAGCGCGCGAGCCGTTGTCGCGATGTCCACCCCTTCCACCGGACGGTCAGCGCGACAGCGGTGCCCGCACCCGGAAGTCCGCGACGGCGGCGGTCAGGAACAGCGCGGTGACGGCGGCCAGGGCGAGCATCAGGCCGTCCGGCGGCAGGAGGTCCAGCGCGGCGCTGCCGATCAGCGGGCCGACGAGGCTGCCCATCGCCCACAGCACGGTGGCGCCCGCGTTGGCGTCGACGAGTCCGTCATCGGTGAAGTCCTGGCCGATGCGCACCAACCCGAGCGTGTAGACGCCACCCGCCGCGGCGCCCAGCACCACCAGCGCCGGCCACATCAGCACCGACACCTCCAGCAGCAGGGGCATGCCCAGCGCCAGCAGCAGCACGACCACCGCGCACCCGACGTGCAGCCGGCGGCGGTCGACGTGGTCGGCCCACCAGCCCAACGGCACTTGGAGCAGCGCGTCGCCCGCGAACACCGCGCCCACCATGAGGACGGCGATCGCCTCGGTGTGCCCGTGCGCCAAGCCGTAGAGCGGCAGCAGCGCCAGCACCGCGCTGTCGAAGAACGAGAACATCAGCACCGCGAGCGCGATGGTCGGCGCCGACCGCGCGAACGTCAGGGACGCGGTCGGCCGGCCTGCCTTGAACCCGTCGATCCGGCACGAGCTGGCGGCCAGCAGGGCGATCCCGGGCACGTGCGTCAGCACGGCGACCAGCAGCGACCACTGGGCGGCCGAGCCGAACAGGGCCAGCAACCCGGGGCCGGACACCTGGCACAGCGTGAACACCGAGGTGTAGACGGCGATCCAGCGCCCGCGCGTGGCCTCCGGGGTGATGGCGTTGATCCAGGTCTCGCCGAGCACCAGCAGCAGCCCGGCGAACACGCCGACGGCGAACCGGAGCACCAGCCACACCGGGACGCTGTCGGTCACCGCGAGCAGCCCGGTGCTCGCCGCCGAACCGAGCATCCCGAGGATCAGCAGCGGCTTGATCCGCCACCGCCACGTCAGCGGGCCGAGACACAGCACGGCGGCGAGGATGCCGACGGCGGGCAGCGCGGCGGCCGTCCCGATCAACGCGCCCGACGCGCCGCCGCCGCTGAGCCGCAACGACACCAGCGGCACGGTCAGGCCGGTGACGAGGCCGACCACCGCGACCGTGCAGATCGCGGCGACCGGCTCCCAGCGCCTGCTCAGCACGGACTGCCCCGCCGCGCGACCAGGTGCTGGTGGATGTCGCGCTGCGGCAGGGTCGCGCCCGGCACCCGGACGCCGTCCACGTACAGGCAGGACGCCGCCGGCCCGCGCCCGCCGTAGGGGAGGTACCCCTTCTCCGTCAGGTGCAGGTCGGTGTCCCACAGGATCGAGTCCGCGTCGTGCCACGGCGAGTCGAGCAGTGACTTCACGTAAGGGCTGTCGCCGAACACCGAGACGTACATGGCGTTGGCGGCGTACCGCTGGTCCTCGAAGTACCGCCGCAGCTCCGCGTCGTCGTCGTAAGGCTGGAGGAAGAACACCGGTGCGAAGAACTCGCGGAAGTTGCCGCCCAGCGCCAGGTCCTTCTCGAACGCGGTGGGCCTGATCATCCCGCTGGCCGGGTTGACCTCGCCGCCGTAGAGCCAGAACGCGCGGTCGTCGCGGAACCGGCGGACCATCTTCACGGCGTGGTCGGGGTCGGTGTTCGGCCCCACCACGTTCTCCGGGTCGGAGTACGGGCCGACGCGGTGCTCCAGTTCCCGCAGCCGCGCCAACAGGGTCTCGCGGAACTCCGCCAGGCGGGCGCGGTGGACCAGGATCGAGTTGGGGCCGGCGCAGTCCTGCCCCTGGTTGTACAGCACCACCCGCAGCGCGCCGGCGACGGCGAGGTCGACGTCGGCCGTCTCGGTCACCACGAGCGGATTGTGGCCGGAACCGTTGAGGATGAACAAGGTCCGGCGCGGGAACGACCTGCGGACCTTCGCCGCGTTCTCGGGCGTGCCGGTGAACACCACCGCGTCCGTGCGGTGCGCCCGCCCCGCGACGAACTCCTCCTTGTCGTCGTAGGACACGTGCAGTTCCGGGAAGTGCGCGGGCAGGTCGAGCACGTCCGCCAACGCCCGGTAGTGCGGGTGCATGGCCGTCGGCGGGCGCAGCGCGGTGTCCTCGGCCATGAACGACGGCACGACGCCGAAGCACACCGTGGCGTACAGGGGCTGGTTCAACGGCAGGAACGTGGTCACCGCGTCCACTTTCCCGGTGAAGTGCTCCCGGTTGAGGTGCAGGTTCTCCAGCAGGTCGACCGATCGCTCGATCTCGTCGAGCGCCACGTTCGCGCACTGGTAGCCGGACAGGCTGTGCACGACCTCCGCAGAGCGCTCTCGCAGGGTCGTGGCGAAGGCGCGCGCTCGCTCCTGCACAGCGGGGAAGTCCACCAGGGCCGGGCGGACTGCGGATCGGGTCACTGCGAACCACCTTCGGAACGGTCGGACGGGGGAACGGGGAGGGACAGCGCGTCGCGGACCAGGGCGAGCGAGCGCCGGGCGCCGGTGATCCGCAGCCAGGTGGCCAGCCGCGGGCCGTGCGGCCGGCCGAGCAGGGCCAGGTACAGCGCCCGGTAGGCGTAGGGACGGCCTTCGAGCGCCTTGTGCAGCAGCACGCCGGGATCGGCGTGCGGCGCCGACTCCAGGGCGTCGGCGAGGCGGCGGAGCACGGTGGTCGCGGCGGTGTCGAGGACGACCGGCTCGGGCGCGGGTCGGGCGTGCAGGTGGAAGCGCCACGCCCGCATCACCAGGTCCGGTTCCGGGCGGCGGTCCGGCGGGAAGACCCGCTCGACGAACGCCACCGCGCCGGCGTGGTCGACCGGCGCGCAAGCGGCCAGGACCCGCACCAGGGAGCCGAACCGCGGCCCCTGCGGCTCGGTCGTCGCGCCGATCCGGCGCAGCCGCAGCCGGGCGCCCGCCCCTCGGTGCGGTCGGCGGGCGAGACGCGCTTCGTCGTGCACCGCGTCGTTGACGCGCGGCACGGACGCCAGGTCGAACCGGCGTGGTCGGCGAGGCCTCCGGTAGAGCAGCATCCGCAGGCCCTCGCGGGTGAGGCAGTCGATCGCGTCGCCGAGGGCGAAGCCGTTGCCGACGGTCTTCGAGATCTTCCGGCCCCGTTCGTCGACGAACAGCCCGTACTCGAAGAGCACCGGCGGTTCGCGGCGCAGCCGGCGGAACACCTGCCGCACGACGCGCGCCGAGTCCGCCAGGTCCTGCCCGTGCATCTCGTAGGCGACGTCGCCGCTGAGCAGGCGCAGCGCCCAGTCGGCCTTCCACTGGAACTTGCAGTGGCCGCCGAGCGCCGACACGGTCACGGGCTCGCCGATCGGCTCGCCGACGTAGTACTCGTGCGGTTCGAGGCCGTGGTCCAACCCCGGCCGCTGGATGATCACGTCCTTCGGGATCTCGTAGGTGATCGTGCCCAGCCGGTGGTCGACGTCCAGCACGCGCGTGTGCTCGATCACCCGGCCGGTGATCGGCGACAACGGCATCACGATGCTGTAGGACTTGCGCCGCAGGGCTCCCACCGAACGGCCGACCAGGGCGTTGACCTCCGTGAAGTCCGCCAGGAAGGCGCGGATGGTCGAGTCGTGGCGACCCGAGCGGTAGAGGTCGGAGCTGCGCACGACCTCGCAGTCGACCTCCAGCAGGTCGAGCACCCGGCGCAGCCGGTCGACCATGCCCTCGGCGAGGCTGGCCGCCCGGCCCCACGGGTCCGGCACCTGGTGCAACGGCATGCCGAGGTGGGCCGCCAACGCGTCGCGGTCGGGGACGGTGTCCGGCACCTTGCGCAGGGCGTCCACGTCGTCGGCGACCACGACGAGCCGGGTGCTCCGCCCGGTCGTCTCCTCGAACGACCGCCGGACGAAGGACGTGCGGACGACCTCGCTCACCGTGCCGATGTGCGGGAGGCCCGAAGGGCCGAAGCCCGCGCCGAACACCACCGGCCCGGCGTCCTGCCCGCGTCGTTCGAGCAGCGCGGCTATCCGGCCTGACTCGACCGCGCACCAGTCGTGTGCCACGCGGTCCAGCCGAACTGACATGGTTCTCCCCCGGGGTGCGGACGCCGGACCCCCGCCCGGCCGTCACTTCTCGACCAGGGAAGTCTCGACAACGCCTCTGGACGAGGTCTGGACGGCGAATGGACACGAAGTCCTCACCGCAACGGCGACCACGCCCTCCTCCCGGGTCACGCCTGGCTGCGGGCGCTGCCCAACCCGGCTCGGGCGCGGTCCTGCTCGTCCTGGTCGCCGGTCTCGGTCGCGATCCGCAGGGCGTCGGCGTGCGCGACGAGGGCCTCGTCCGGCCGACCCGCCGCCCGCAGGGTCTCGCCGAGCCCGTTGAGGGCGCTCGCCTCCCCGTAGCGGTGGCCGATGTCGCGGAACGTCTCCAGTGCGGAGGTGTGGCAGCGGTGGGCCTGGGACCAGTCGCCGAGCCGCGTGTGCACGGCGCCCAGGTTGCTCAACGTCACCGCCACGCCGTAGCTGTGGTGCAGGCGCTGGAACAGCTCCCGGGCCTCGTCGAGGTGCCGGACGGCGTCCGGGTAGCGCCGCAGGCTCGCGCACACGTCGCCGAGGTTGGACAGCGCGCTGGCCTGGCCGCTCGCGTCGTCGAGCCGGCGGAACAGGTCGAGCGCGCGCTCCAGGCACTCGGCGGCGAGGGAGTGGTGACCGGGGCGGTTGTACGCGTTGCCCAGGTTGAGCAGCGCCGCCGCCTCCCCGTGGCGGTTGCCCAGCCGTCGGTGCACGGCCAGCGCCTCCTGCTGGAGCGACACCGCCTCGTCGTACTCGCCGAGCCGTTCCTGGACGATGCCGAGGTTCGACAACGCGCGCGGCACGCCGTGCTGCCCGCCGGTGCGCCGGTGCAGCGCGATCGCCTCCCGCAGGTGGCCGACCGCCTGGTCGTAGTCGCCGAGGATCCGGCGCAACGCGCCCAGGTTGGTCAGCGCCGCGGCGAGCAGGTCGTCCCGGCCCGCCCGGCGGGCGGCGCGCAACGCGCACCCGTAGACGGTCGACGCGTCCGCGTAGTGGCCGCTTTCCAGGTACCGGTACAGCGTGTTCGCCAGGTCGACCACGTAGCGCGGCCGGTCGTCGCGTTCGGCGGCACGGCACAGCGCGACGAGCGTGGACCGCTCGGCGTCCAGCCAGGCGCGTGCGGCGTCGGCGCCGGCGAACGCGGGCGGTGGCGTCACGGGGGAGTCGGGTCGGTGCGGGCGGTCGACCGGGTAGAGCAGGTCCATCGCCTCGGCCGCGGCGGCCAGGTGGTGGGCGAGCAGCCGGTCGACGGCGGCCGACCGCTCCGGCCCCGGGTCGTGCTCGTCCGCCAGCTCCTCGGCGTAGGCGCGCAGGAGGTCGTGGACGACGAACCGGTCGCCGGGCACGCGCCGCACGAGGCTGTTGCGCGCCAAGGCGTCCAGGGACAGGCGGGCCTCCAGCTGGTCGGTCCCGGTGAGCGCGGCGAGCGCGAACGGCGTCACGTCCGGACCGGGGTGCAGGCCCAGCCGCCGGAACGCCCGCGCCACCTCGGGCCGCAACTGCGCGTACGACCAGGAGAAGACGGTGCGCACGGCGGCGCGGGCGTCGTCACCCGTGTCGAGCACGCGCAGCCGTTGGCGCCGGTCGGCCAGCTCGCCGGTCAGCTCCGCCAGCGTGGACCCGGGCCGTGACGCGGCCAACTCGGCGGCGATGCGCAGCGCCAGCGGCAACCGACCGCACCGCCGCGCCAGGTCCGCCGCGGCTTCGGGTTCCCGGCGCACCCGCTCGCCGATCAGGGCGCGCAGCAGGGCCAGCGAGTCCGGCGTCGGCAGCTGGTCGACGTCGAGCCGGTGGGCGCCGTGCAGCGCGACCAGGCCCGCCAGGCTGCTGCGGCTGGTCACCACGACCAGGCAGCTCGGCGTGCCGGGCAGCAGCGACCGCACCTGCTCGACCGACGAGGCGTTGTCGAGCACGACCAGCACCCGCCGGTCCGCGAGTTCGGCGCGGTACCGCGCGGCCCGCTGGTCGGGGTCGACCGGCACGTCCGTGCCGGTGACGCCGAGGCCGTCGAGCAGGTGCGCCAGCGCGTCCTCCGCCGCCATCGGCGACCGCGGGTCGTAGCCGCGCAGGTCCACGTGCAGCTGCCCGTCGGGGAACTGCGAGCGGACCCGGTGGGCCCAGTGCAGCGCGAGTGCCGTCTTGCCGACGCCGGCGGCGCCGCACACGACGACGATGGGCACCCCGGTGCGCTCGGAGGTGAGCACCCGGCCGAGTTCGGCGAGTTCCGCCTGCCGGCCGGTGAAGCCGTGCACGTCCCCGGGCAGCTGGTTCACGCCGGAGGACGCGAGCGCGGGTTCCGCCGGTGCGGTGGCGTCGTCGCCGGAGGTCTCTTCGAGCGCGTTGAGGTAGGCGGCGGTCAGCTCGGGGCCGGGGCCGACGCCGAGTTCCTCCGTGAGACGCCGCCGCATCCCGTGGTAGGTGTCGAACGCGAGGTCCCGTTGGCCGGCCGCGGTGTACGCGCGGATGAGCAACGCGTGCATCGTCTCGTCGAGCCCGTGCGCCGCGACGTGCTCCACCAGCCCGGGCAGCACGTCGCGCGCCGCACCGACGGCGGTCATCAGCTCGGCGTGCCGGGCCAGCGCCGCCCGGCGTTCCCCCGCCAGCGCGACGACGCCGGGGTGTCCGTCGAGCAGCGGCACGTCGGCCAGCGGACGTCCGTGCCACAACCCCAGCGCCCGGGTCAGGAGGTCCGCGGCCCGGCGGGGTTCGTCGTGGGCCAGGGAACCGGCACGCGCGACCAGCGCGCGGAACCGGGAGGCGTCCACCGCGTCCGCGGGCAGGTCCAGCGCGTACCCGTCGCCCACGGTGGGGATGGTCGTGCTCGGCGAGCGCGCGCCGCGCTCGGGTTCGAGCAACCGCCGCAGGTGCTTGACGTGGGTGTGGATGACGTTGGCCGCGCTGGCCGGAGGACGTTCGCCCCACAGCGCGTCGACCAGTTCGGCCCGCGTCACCGGCTTGCCGGGCGCGAGGGCCAGCAACGCGAACACGGCCTTGCGGCCGGCGGGGCCGAGGGCGAGCGCGGTGCCGTCGCGCCAGGCCCTGATGGGGCCGAGCACCTGGACGGCCAGCACCCACCGCTCCCAACCTGCCCACCGACACGAACCGTTACCTATCGTGGCACAGCGTGCAGAGCGGCTCCAACGGCCATCCAGCCGATTCCGGCCCACGAGGGACCGCGGCGGCCCGCGGGAGTGGCCGCGCGCAGGGACTCCCGCACCGCGCCGTTCCCGTTGCGCGCACGGGTGTTCCGGTGGTGCCGCCTGTAGTCTGCGACGGTTGCGAACCGGCCCGCCGACTGCCACCGACGACCGCGAGACCGGTTCAGCACTTGGTGCACGGCACGGACAACGCGGCGCATGGGGGAACATTGCGTGTGGTGACGTTACGGCGGATCGACGCGGTCTTACCGCGGGCCGGGCGGAGGACCAGGACATGACGACCACGAGGACCGCGCAGGGGTGGTCGCTGCTCGGCGAGTTACCCGAGCGGGTGGTGTCCGGCTGCCTCTACGACTCGGCCGGTTGGCTGCGCATGTGGGAGACGACCCGTATCGAGGGCCGGGCGCGGCACGGCTACGTGCACGCCGAAGGACAGGTCCTCCCGCTCTACGCGCTCGGCAGTTCGCCGTTCTGGCACGGGTACGTCACCCAGGCCGGGCAGGCGCGGCTCGGGAGCCGCCACGTCTTCGCCGGCTCCACGTACTCGATGTACACCAAGCGCGGCGCCTTCCCGCAAGCCCTCGCGCGCGGCGCGCACGCCACCGCGATGGAGTGGATCGACGCGGGCGAGGCGGACCTGCTGATCGCGCCGAACCTCACCGAGGCCGCCGCCGCCACGTGGGAGGACGCGGTCGGACCACCGGCCGGTCGCGTCAAGCTCGACCGCACGTACAGCTCGGAGTTGTCCGGCGGCTTCGACGACCACCTCGGCCGGTTGCCCAGGAAGCTCCGCATGGACGTGCAGCGGCGGTTGCGGCGCGCCGACGAACGCGGGCTGCGGATCGACGTGGTGGAAGGGCCGGAGGCGCACGACCTCGTGCCGTCGGCGCTGCCGCTGGTCGTCGGAACCACCGACGAGCACGGCTGGCCCGCGTTGTACGACGAGGACACCCTGCACGCCCTGCTGCGGACGCCCGGCGCCCTGCTGGTCGTGGCACGGGTCGAGGACCGGGTCGCCGGGGTGTTCTTCGGCTTCCGGCACGACGCCGAGGTCACGTTCCTGTGCGGTGGCGTCGACTACTCGGGCCTCACCGAGCTGAGCACGTACGTGGCGATGATGTACCGCTGCACCGAATGGGCCTACGCCAACGGGTTCCGGCGGATCGAGTGGGGTCGGGACAACTACCGGTTCAAGGAGCGCCACGGGCTCGACGGGACCGACCTGTGGGCGCTGGTGTACTCGCCGGACCCGACGCCCGCGCTGCGCGCGGCCCTGGCCGAGATGCACCGCGTGATGGTGGCCTACATCGAGGGCGGCGAATGAGCCCCGGTCGCAGCCGCGCCGCGCTGCTGTTCGGCGCGCTGCTGAGCGTCAACGCCTCCTACACGCTGCTCATCCCGTTCGTGCCGGACCTGGAGGAACGGGCGGGCGCGAACCCGACCGTCGTCGCGCTGACGTTCGCGGTGTTCGCCGGCGCGAAGGCGGCGGCCCAGCCGTTCGGCGGGATGTGGGTGGACCGGTGGCGACCGGGTGACGTGGGGTGCGTGGCGCTGCTCATCGCGGCGGCGGGCATCGTGGTCACGGCGATCGCGCGGGATCCGGCCATGCTGCTGGCCGGGCGCGCCCTGTGGGGCATCGGCGAAGGTCTCGTGACACCGGCCCTGTACGCGGGCATGGCCGCGCTGTGCCGCCGCTACGACCTGCCGACCAGCCGGATGATGGGCAACTTCGGCACCTTCGCGGTGGCGGGCTTCCTGCTCGGGCCGCTGGCGGCCGGTGTCGCGGCGCCGTTCGGCCTGGACGCGTTGTTCCTGTTCGGCGCGGCGGTGACGGCGGTGACCGCGTTCGGGCTGCGGTGGGCCGTGCCGCGCGACGTGCCGGCGCCGGTCGAGGAGGAGCCGGAGGACGACACCGCGACCGGTGCGGCGACCGGCCGGTGGTGGACCTGGGTGCTGGTGCTCGGCGCGCTCGACCTGTTCACCAACCTCACCTACTCGGCGCTGGAGCCCGTGCTGCCGCTCTACCTGAGCGCCGACGGCGAGCAGTCCGCGCGGGGAGCCATCTCGCTGGTCTTCGCCATCGGGCTGGCCGCGTTCGGCGTCGTCAGCTGGTTGCTCGGCCGCTACGCGGGCAGGCTCGGGCTGGTGGCGATGGCCAGGATCGGCCTGGCGCTCGCGGCCGTCGGCACGGCCGGGCTGTACGCGAGCGCCGAGGTGTGGCCGGTGGCGGTGTGCTTCGTCGTGCTGATGGTCGGCCAGGCCGCGCTCTACCTGACCGCGCGCCGGGGCGTCGTCGAGCTGCGGTCGGCCATGTCGCGGCAGGGCAAGGCGTTCGGGCTGTTCGGCCTGGTGTCCGACATCGGCAACATCCTCGGGCCGCTGGTGGGCGTGGCGCTGTACGAGCTGACCGGCCGGGTGTCGTTCCTGGTGATCGGCGCGCTCAGCGGACTGCTGCTCGCCGCCCTGCTCGTGCGGAGGTACCGCCCGGCACCGACCCCTCCCGTCGAGGACGGCCACGTGCGGACGGTCGTGCTGTTCGACCGCGCCGATCCGCTGGAGCTGGAGTCGGGCCGGACGCTCGCGCCCGTCACGGTGGCGTACGAGACCTACGGCGAGCTGAACGACGACCGCTCGAACGCGATCTTCGTCTGCCACGCGCTGACCGGCGACTCGCACCCGGCCGCCCACCACCCGGACGACCGGCCCGGGTGGTGGCGGGACATGGTGGGGCCCGGCTGCCCGGTCGACACCGACCGGCACTTCGTGGTGTGCGCCAACGTGCTCGCCGGGTGCTCCGGCACCACCGGCCCGACCTCGCCGGGACCGCACGGCGAGCCGTGGGGACCGGACTTCCCGCCGATCGGCATCACCGACATGGTCACGGTGCACCGCGCGCTCGTGGCCGAGCTCGGCGTCGAACGCCTGCGCGCCGTGATCGGTGGTTCGTTGGGAGGCATGCAGGCCCTGGAATGGCTGTTGCGCGCGCCGGACGACGCCGACGACTTCCTGATCGTCGCCGGCACCGCCCGGCACACGGCGGAGAACCTCGCCTGGAACGCCGTCGCCAGGACCGCGATCCGGTCCGACCCGGACTTCCACGAGGGCCGGTACCCGCCGGGCCGGGGACCGGCGGCCGGTCTCGGCACAGCGCGGATGATCGGCCACCTGACCTACGTGTCCGAGGACATGCTGGCGCGGAAGTTCGGCCGCGATCGGCGTGCCGCGAACGGCACGGGCCCTTCGGTGGTCACCGGGCCGTTCGCGGTCGAGGGCTACCTGGAGCACCAGGCCGCGAGCCTCGTCGAGCGGTTCGACGCGAACAGCTACCTGTGCCTGATGCACGCCATGGACAGCTTCGACGCGTTCGCCGACGACCGCCCGTGCGCGCCGTTCCGGCGCAGGCCCGGGGTGCACCTGTTCAGCTTCGACTCCGACCGCCTGTACGGGCCGGAGCACGCGCGCTACATCCAGGCCAACCTCGCCGCCCGCGGCCTGCCCGCCGAGCACCACCAGGACCGCACGACCGACCGCGGCCACGACGCGTTCCTGCTCCACGTGCCGCCGTACCTGCACCGGGTGGGGGAGGTCCTGGCCCGGGAGTCGGTCGTGCGCGGCGCGGACGACGGCGGCTGACGCGCCGCGGCGAGCTGGTGGGCGACGGCGTTCGACGGCGAGCACGGCGCCCGCCGCCTGCACGAG
>NZ_JBFAMT010000089.1:0-22706 GCF_040656635.1 Actinosynnema sp. NPDC049800
CTGCAGACCGCGATCTTCCCCGAGAACCGGGCCAGCATCGCCCTGCACCACTCGGCCGGCTACCGCACCGTCGGCGTCCGCGAACGCATCGCCCGACACCACGGCGTCTGGCGCGACACCGTCATGCTCGAACGCCGCGCCACCAGCACCCCGACCTGCTGACCCCGCGTGTCGAACGTTCAGGACCCCTGAACTCACCACTCAGGTCCGCCAGGCGGCCACGATCGTGTCCGCCGATGTGCGGCTCCGGGCCGGGCGGGTGACACTGGGCGCGACGTGATCCGTCTACAAGGGACGGTCGCATGCCGTTGCGCGCCGAGGCAGGTTTCCCCGAGCTGATCCGGCCCATGCTGGCCTCGCCGGGCCGACTCCCGCCGGGGCCCGGGTGGGCCTTCGAGTTCAAGTGGGACGGTGTCCGGGCGGTCACGTACGCGCGCGGTGGGCGGGTGCGGGCGATGACCCGGAACGACCTCGAAGTGTCCGGGACCTACCCGGAGGTACGCGCGCTGTCCGCCCTACTCGGTGATCACGACGCCGTGCTGGACGGTGAGATCGTCGCTCTCGGCGAGCGGAAGCAGCCGGACTTCGGGCGGCTCCAGACCCGGATGCACGTGGCCCGACCGGGTGGCGACCTGCTGGCCCGCGTGCCGGTCGTCTACTACGTGTTCGACCTCCTGCACCTGGACGGTCGGTCGCTGCTCGGCGCGCCTTACGCGGAACGGCGGCAGGAGTTGGTCGCGCTCGGCCTGGGCGGCCGGCCGGAGGTCCGGGTGCCGCCGTCGTTCGGCGAGGTGCACGGTGAGGACGTGCTCGCGGTGGCCGAGGACTACGGGCTCGAAGGCGTGGTCGCGAAACGGGTCACCTCGCGCTACGAGCCGGGGCGGCGCTCGGCGGCGTGGGTGAAGGTGCCGTTGGTGCGCACGCAGGAGGTGCTGATCGGCGGTTGGCGGCCAGGCGACGGTCGGCGTGCGGGCACGATCGGGTCACTGCTGCTCGGTGTGCGGTGTGACGACGGGGTGCACTACGTGGGCAAGGTGGGCACCGGGTTCACCCACTCGGCGTTGCTCGCCCTCGAGGAGCGGCTGCGGCCGTTGGAGCGCGCGGAGTCGCCGTTCGTCGACGCGGTGCCCGCCGATCACGCCCGCCGTGCGCACTGGGTGCGGCCGGAGCTGGTCGGCGAGGTCGAGTACCGGGCCTGGACCACCGACGGGCGGCTGCGGCACTCGTCGTGGCGCGGGTTGCGGCCGGACAAGGATCCCGACGACGTCCGGATGCCGACGCCGTGAATTGTCGGTGCTCCCTGTTAACGTCCGCGCCGATCCGATCAACAGGGGGGAAGGAACGGTGGAGGACGACGAGAAGTCGGCGCTGACGACGTTCTTGGACGCGCAGCGGGGAGCCGTGCTGGCGATCCTCGACGGTCTCGACGAGGAGGCGTTGACGACCGCGGTGCTGCCGTCCGGCTGGACGCCGCTCGCCCTGGTCGAACACCTCGGTTACGCCGAGCGGCACTGGTTCCAGGAGATCCTCCGGGGCCACGCCGACGCGTTACCGTGGTCGGACGACCCTCCGCCGTTCACCACGCCCCGGTCGTCGGCGGAGGTCTTCGCCTTCTACCGGGACCAGCGGGAGCGGTCGAACGCCATCCTCGCCACCACCACGCTGGACACGCGCCCGGCCGTGCGGCATCCCGACCAGCTCGGTGACGAGACCACCGACCTGCGCCGGATCGTGCTGCACATGATCGAGGAGACCGCACGCCACGCCGGCCACCTCGACGTGTGGCGGGAGCTGCTCGACGGCAAGACGGGCCTGGGGCCGCGCTGACGCCGTACCCGACCACCCCGCCGGGGAGGCGGGGTTGGTGCGGCGTCGCCGCCATCCGGGAGAGACGACCCGAGACGGGACCTGGTGGCGGGGGAGACGGGCGGGGGTCGAGTCGACACCGACGGGATCGCTCGCTGGGAAGGAGGATTGGTGTCGCACCGGCACCGTGCGAGAACTGTTGGCCGGCAGGACAGGTGGGCGGCTCGCCGACCCTGAGCCGTCACCGCCGGGCGCGCCGGATCATCACCGTCGGCGCGATCGGGCCCAACAGGCGCAGCACGGTGGACAGCCGGGGTAGGTGGTCGGTTGGTTCTCGGACCCACCGCACCGGGCCGTCCGCGGTCACGCTGGGTGGCAGCGGCAGGTAGTGGCCGTTGTTCATCAGCCGCACGTGCGACGGCAGCACGGGTGTGCCGGCGTCGGCGGTGTCGACCAGGAACGCCCACAGGTCGGCCGACAGCGCCAGCGCGGGCAGCGCCGCTTCGACCTGCCCGCCGACGCGCGCGCTCACCAGCAGACCGCCGATGCCGCGCCCGGTGGGCAGGTGGACGTTGCCGTCCGCCAGCACCAGCGGCCAACGGCGGCCGATGGCCAGGCGTTCCACGGTCGCGTGCAGCTGGTTCGCGTAACGGGTGGCGGCGCACGCCGCTGAGTCGTCCATCGATCCCCCATCCTCGGTGGTAGCCCTCGACAGGCGTTCGACGGCGGGGCCGATTCGGTTCGACCACTCGATCAGGTGACAGGCGGGCGGGTTCCGGAGGCGCGGCCTAGCGTGGCCGCGTGTCGGTGCGGATGAGCGAGTCGATCATCACGCTGGTGCTGTTCGCGCTGCTGGTGCCGGTGGCGGTGCTGCCGTGGGTGCACCGGCAGTACCGGCGCCACGGTCGGCTGCGCGGCTGGTCCGCGGTCGTGGCGGTGGCCAGTGCGCTGTACGGCTGCGCGCTGGTGGCGTTCACGCTGTTCCCGCTGCCGGACGTGACCGGAGAGTTCTGCACGAGCCGGTCGCTGCGCGCCTACTGGCAGCCCCGCCCGTTCGCGTCGCTGGACGACATCGCCGCCGCCGGCTACTCGCCGACCAGCCCCGCGTTCCTCCAGGTGGCGTTGAACGTGGCCCTGTTCGTGCCGCTGGGTTTCCTGCTGTGCTACCGGTTCCGGCGCGGCGTGGTGGCGGCGACCGCGATCGGGCTGCTGGTGTCGCTCGCGGTGGAGACGACACAGGGCACGGCGGTGTTCGGCCTCTACCCGTGCCCGTACCGGGTCGCGGACGTGGACGACCTCATGACCAACACCGCGGGCGCGGTCGTCGGGTGGCTGCTCGCGCGGTGGGTCGGGCGGCGGCTGCCCGCGGCCGTGCCGGAGCCCGTGGCCGACACCGGGCCGCCGGGTCTGGTGCGGCGGGGGTTGGCGTTCGCGGGCGACCTGCTCACCTTGTCGCTGGCGCAGTTCGCGTGCCGGGCGGTGCTCGTGCTCGTCGGCGAGGGAACCGGAACGCCCGGGCTGACCAGGCTCGCGGTCTCGGACCGGTTCGGGGCCGCGCTCGGGGTGCTGGTGCCGGTGGTCGCCACGGTCGTCGTGCCGCTGCTGCGCGCCGACCGGGCCACGCCTGGCCAGGTCGCGTTCAACCTGGCCCTGGCCGACGCGCGCACGGGCGGCACGGCGCCGGCACGGGCGGTCGTGCTGCGGTTCGTGCTCTGGTGGCTGCCGGTCCTGCTGCTGATCTCCGCCGGGCACAGCGGGTTCGTGTTCTTCGCCGCCGTCGTGCTCGGCCTCGCCGCCCGCTCCCGCTCCGACCGCCGCAGCCTGCTGGGCCTGATCTCGACCACCACCACGATCACCACCGCCGCGCGCGCCGAACGCTCAGGTCGACCGCGTCCCTCGTCCAGGCCCCCCGAGTTCAACGCTCAGAACAAGCCGGAGCCCTGATCCTCCGAGCCGCAGCGGAAAGGCCCGTGAGCCGGCACTCGGCTCACGGGCCCGTCCACTCGTCCACGCCGGATCAGAACGCCTGGTTCGCGAAGCCCTTCCGAGCCGCCGCGGACAGGAACGACTGCCACGCCGCGCTGCTGGTGTGCGGGTCACCGGTGGTCCCGAGCCGCGACTTCGCCGTGGTGAACGCGCTCTGCGTCTTCGGGCCCCAGATGCCGTCCACCACCAACCCGGAGCTCATGAAGTTGTTGCACAGCGCCTGCACGAACTTCGTGTCGCTCTCCGACCCCGTCACGCACCGCACCGGCAGGCCGCCGAAGTCGGAGTGGATGTGGTCTTCGTGGGCGGCGTTGTACCAACCGTCCAACGCGAACCGGAACCGACGACGGCACACCGCGTCCACCGCCAGGTAGCGGCGACGCGTGGCGAGCGTGCCGGAGGCGTGGTCGCGGTCCAGCGGCGACGACACCTGCCCGCCGCTCCACCGCACGTGGTCGAGGTCCATCGCGGTGCCCGAGCCGTGCTCGCCGGGCTTGTTCACGTAGAAGCCGGCCGACACCAGGTACGTGATGCTGCCGTACGCCGACGACAACGACCGCAGGTCCCGGATCCACAGCACCAGGGAGTCGTAGAACGCCTGCGTGACCTGCCAGTTGCGCAACGTCGTGTTGCCGCGGCCGGACCGCCAGTAGTAGACGGGGGTGCCGTCGATCCGCTGGAACGTGATCATCGGGTCGCCTCCGCGGTGATCAGCCGGCCGCCGGTGAGCCAGCCGGAACGGGTGCCCGCGACACCCAGCGCCTTCGCGTCCTGCGGCACGGCCGGACGGGTCCGGTCCGCGTCGAGCACGCCGGTGAGCGGGGTGGCGTCGACCATCTCGTTGCCGACCCAGTGCACGCGGCCGTCCACCGCGGCGAGGCCGCGCACGGCGACACCGTCCAGGCGGGGCCGGGTCGTCCAGGTGACGCCGTCGCGCGAGGTGTGCAGGACCGTGCCGGAGACGTCGACGGCCGCCACGACCCAGCCGTCGGGCGTCGCCGTGACGGCGGTGGCCGACAGGTCGTCGGTCCACTCCAAGCCCCGCACGGGCACGGTGTTCCAGCCCGACGCGGTGCGGCGGGCGGCGATGCGGACCAGCGAAGCGCGCTCGTGCTTGAGCACCGAGCCGAACGCCAGGCCGCCGCCGACCGCGGTGAACTCCGAGCGCACGCCGTGCAGGCGGCGGGCCTCGCGCCACGTGATGCCGTCGGTGGACTCCCAGATCGTGGCGATCGGGTCGCCGCGCAGCGCGCCGACCGCGTGGAAGGTGGAGCCGTCACGGGAGACGTCGACCAGGTCCGCGCCGGCGAGGCCGGTGGTGATGCGCACCGAACCGCCTTCGTCGACGACGGCCCACTGGCCGTTCTCCTCGGTCACCATGAGAGGGGTGCCGTCGGACGCGAGGAACACGCCCGCGGCTTTTCGGGGGTTGTCGGCGGCGCTCGACGCGGGTGCCGCAGCAGCCGCGTGGGCCGTCAGCGTGCTGGTGAGGGCCGCGGTCGCGGCGGCTCCCAGCACGAATGTTCGCCGATCGAGCACGTCAGTCCTTTCGAGGCAGGGGGAAGTGCTGACGTGGCACAGGGCCGGTTGGAAGTTTTCCAACCCACAAAGTATGGGTGACCCGCCGTTGCGGCAATGGCCCGTTCCGCCCAAAACCGTTGCCGTCCGGGCCGGAACCCACCGGTCGGTCAGGACCGCTGGGGTACGATTCGCGGTGTTCGCGACTGGCGTGCCGAGGGTGGGAACGACCACCGGGGAGCGTTGAGCCGAGATGCACCGCGCGCCTGGGTGCTGCGGCAGCGCCCCCGCGCGCGTGGAGGTCGTCATGCACGAACCCGCGATCCCGTCGTTGACCGGAGCGGACCCCGAGGTCGCGCGCCTGGTCCAGGCCGAGGCACGCCGCCAGTTCGAGAAGGTCCGCCTGATCGCCTCGGAGAACTACGTCTCGACCGCCGTCCTCGAAGCCACCGGCTCCGTGCTGACCAACAAGTACTCCGAGGGCTACGCGGGCCGCCGCTACTACGAGGGCCAGCAGGTGATCGACCCGGTCGAGGAGCTGGCGGTCGGTCGGGCCAAGGCGCTGTTCGGCGTCGACCACGCCAACGTCCAGCCCTACTCCGGCTCACCGGCCAACCTCGCCGTCTACCTGGCGTTCCTCGACCCCGGCGACACCGTCATGGGCATGGCCCTGCCCGCGGGAGGGCACCTCACCCACGGCTGGAGCGTCTCCGCCACCGGCAAGTGGTTCCGCAGCGTCCAGTACGGCGTCACCAAGGAGACCGGCGTGGTCGACTTGGACCAGGTCCGCGACCTGGCCCGCGCCGAACGCCCCAAGGTGATCTTCTGCGGCGGCACGGCCATCCCGCGCACCATCGACTTCCCCGCGTTCGCCGAGATCGCCAACGAGGTCGGCGCCGTCCTCGCGGCCGACATCGCGCACATCGCGGGCCTGGTCGCGGGCGGCGCGCACCCGTCACCGGTCGGGCACGCCCAGGTGATCACCACGACCACCCACAAGACGTTGCGCGGACCGCGCGGCGCGATGATCCTCGCCGACGCCGAGCACGCGAAGGCGATCGACAAGGCGGTGTTCCCGGGCCTGCAGGGCGGCCCGCACAACCACACCACGGCGGCCATCGCGGTCGCGCTCGGCGAGGCTTCGGAGCCGTCGTTCGGCCTCTACGCGCACGCCGTCGTGCAGAACGCGCGCGCACTGGCCGCCGCGCTGCTCGACCGCGGCTTCGACCTGGTCTCCGGCGGCACCGACAACCACCTGATCCTGGTCGACCTGACCAGCAAGGGCATCGGTGGCAAGCCCGCCGCCAAGGCCCTGGACCGGGCGGGCATCGAGGCCAACTACAACACCGTCCCGTTCGACCCGCGCAAGCCGTTCGACCCGTCCGGCGTCCGCCTCGGCACGGCCGCCATCACCACCCGCGGCCTCACCGAGGACCACATGCCGCAGGTCGCGGAGTGGATCGACCAAGCCGTCCGGGCGGCGGACGACGCGCAGGTGCTCGACCGCATCGCCGCCGAGGTCGCCGACCTGATGGCGGGCTACCCGATGCCCGGCTGGGCGTAGCGGACCACGTCGGCCAACCGCGCCACGTCCGCCCGAAACGTCTCGTGCCGGACGGTGACGTGGTCGGCGACCTGACCGGTTCCCGGCAGCTGGTCGACGGGCAGCACCGCCCCGTCGACCAGCACCGGGATCACCGGCACCGCGCGTTCCGCCGCACGTGCCACCTCGGCGCGCATCAGGTCGGTCGGCGTCCAGCCCGGCCCGACGACGGCGAGCAGCACGTCGCACTCACCGACGTCGCCCACCACCGACCGGCCGAAGTCGTCCAGCCGGTCCGCGATGCGCCCGGCGAGGTGCACGTCGTCCGGCCGGCGGTAGCTGAGGAACAGCCGCGCCACCGGGGACAGGTCGATCCCGGCCAGCGCGGCGAACGCCCGGTCCCGCACCTCGCCGGGGTCGACGCCGCACCGGGCCAGCACGTCGAGCGCCACGCCCTCGTCCTCCGCGAGCACCCCCAGCAGCAGGTGCTCGGTGCCGACGTGCCGGTGCCCCAACGCCAGCGACTCCCGCACGGCGGAGGCCAACGCCCGCTTCGCGCCGGGCGTGAACGGCAGGCGACCGGGCACGGGCACGACACCCGGCCGGGACACCTCCAGCACCCGCGCCCGGCACCCGGCCGGCGACACCCCCACCGACGCCAGCACCGACGCCGCCGCGCCGCCCTCGCCGACCAACCCGAGCAACAGGTGCTCGGTGCCGATGGCGGTGTGGGCGAACCTCCGCGCCTCCTGGAGGGCGATCACGGAGACCCGGCGCGCGCTCTCGGTGAACCGTTCCAACATCAATTCCTTCGCCACCGGTCGACCAGCCCCGGGATCAGGCTGTCCTCAGTCCATCGCACCGAGTTTCCGGGTGTTACCGGAATTTGTCAGTAGCCGCGCGCCTGCCCTCCGTCATCGCATCGCTCCCGCCGTGCGCGGTGTGGGGGACGAGGACCAGCTCCGCGTCCGGCCACGCGTGCGCGAGGTCGAACGGCGTGCCGATCAGATTCCCCAGGTCGAGCGTTCCTTGAACGATCACGCCCGGGATGCCCGCGAGCTTCCACGCCTCCTCCAGCACGATCCCCTCGCGCAGCCACGACCCGTGCGCCCAGTAGTGCGTGACGAGCCGGGCGAACGCCAGGCCGTGCTCCGGGTTCTCGAACCGCAGCCCGCCGGTGGACAACGGCTGCAAGGCGTCCTCCCACGCGCACCACTCCAGCGCCGCCCGGCGGTGCACGGCCGGGTCCGGGTCCAGGAGCAGCTCCAGGTACCCGGCCGCCGGGTCACCGGACGGCGCCAGCTCGCGGAACCGGGCGTGGGCCTGCGGGAACATCGGCGCCAGGCCCGTGGTCAGCAGGTCGGTCTCCGCCCGGCGCCCGGTGGCCACGCCCGCGTGCACCATCTCCGACACCCGGTGCGGGAACCGTTCCGCGTACACGAGGCCCAGCACCGAGCCCCACGACGCGGCGAACACCAGCCACCGGTCCACGCCCAGGTGCTCGCGCAGCTTCTCCAGGTCGCCGATCAGGTGGTCGGTGGTGTTGGTGGACAGGTCCACGACCGGGTGGCCGGCGTGCGGCGTGCTGCGCCCGCAGCCGCGCTGGTCGAACAGCACCACCCGGTACGCCGCCGGGTCGAAGTACTGCCGGGCACGGGGCGTGCAGCCCGAGCCCGGCCCGCCGTGCAGCACCACCGCCGGTTTCCCGTCCGGGTTGCCGCACACCTCCCAGTACACGTGGTGCCCGTCGCCGACGTCGAGCATGCCGTGGTCGTACGGCTCGATCTCGGGGTACAGCACGGTTCCTCCCTCGGGATACAACAGTGCTGTTATATTAGGGCTTACGGAATTGGCGGGAACATCGACCGCACGTCCGCGCCACCGACCCAGAGCCCGATCGCGAACGCGGTCGTCGCCTCCAGCAGCTCGGCCCGCTCCAGCGGCCCGCCGTCCACCGGCACGCACCCGATCGACCGCACCAGTGCCCGCACGACGTCCAGCGCGTCGGCCGAGTCGCCGCACAGCGGCACCCCGAGCGGCCGTCCTTCGAACGTCAACGACGGCTGCCGCCACACGTCGACGTGGCAGAGGTTGAACGCCTTCACCACGTGCGCCCCCGAGGCGGCCGCGAGCCGTGCGGCGGCACGCGGCTCGTCCAGCACGAACCGGCCCGGCACCACCGAGTTGGTGCAGTCGATCACCACCCGGCCCGGCGCGCGCCCGAGCACCTCGGCCGCCACCGCCGCCGGCACGGCGAGCAGCACCGCGTCCCCGAACGCCACCGCGTCCGCGGGCGGCCCGGCGACGGCGCCGATCCTGGCCGCCAACTCCTTCGAGCGCTCCGGCGAACGCCCGCCGATCACCACCTCGTGCCCCGCCGCGACCCAACGGCCGCCCAGCGCGTCTGCCATCCCGCCCGACCCCAGCACACCGATCCGCACGCTCTCTCCCTAGGTCCAAGTGATTGGCTTGAGCCGACGCTAAAGAGCCCGACGGGCACCAAATGGTGTCCACGACCCAGGGGGCCGCTCGTGGACTTCCTCGCCGACTGCCGCGCCAGGCAGGCGTTCGACCTGCTGGCCAACACCTGGAACCCCGTGGTGCTGCACGCGTTGCGGCACGGCCCGCGCCGGCCCGCCGAGCTGCGGCGCGCGATCGGCGGCATCCGGCCGAAGGTGCTCACCGAGACCGTGCGGCGGTTGGCGGGCGCCGGGCTGGTGGTCCGGACGGCGTCGCGCGACCGGGTCGAATACGGGCTCACCGACCTCGGGCGCAGCCTGCTCGAGCCGATCGACGCGCTCGGCCGGTGGGCGCACGAGCGGGGTGACGAGGTCCGGCTTGACGACTGAAGCAAAACAGTGTTTTATAACGTTGTTGTGTAACGCTGTTCTGCGAAGGAGGTCGTGATGGGTCCACGGGCCGGGTTCGAGAGCCTCGACCGGGAAGTCGTCGTCGACCTGGAGGTGCGCGGCGAACTGCCGCCCTGGTTGGCGGGCACGTTGGTGCGCAACGGACCCGCCAAGTTCGAGACCGACAAGGGCTCGTTCCGGCACTGGTTCGACGGCCTGGCGATGCTGCACCGCTTCGGGTTCGCCGACGGGGCCGTCACCTACCGCAACCGGTACCTGGAGACGCCCAGCTTCCGCTCCGCGCGCGACGACGGCCACATCGCGTTCGGCGAGTTCGCCACCGACCCGTGCCGCTCGATCTTCAACCGCTTCTTCACCCACCCCGGGCTGCGCCGCACGTCGAACGCCAACGTGAACGTGACCTCCGACGGCGACCGGGACTTCGCGCTCACCGAGACGCCCATCGCGGTGGAGTTCGACCGCGAGACGCTGGCGACCGTCGGCCTCGCCGATGACGACGACGCGATCTCCGGCCATGTCACCACCGCGCACCCGCACCGGGCGCCGCTCACCGGCGACCTGGTCAACTACGTGCTGAAGTTCGGCCGGCGCAGCGTCTACCAGGTCTACCGGCAGCGCGGCCAGGCCCGGGAGCTGATCGCCTCCCTCCCCACCGACCGCCCGGGCTACCTGCACAGCTTCGCCGTCACCGAGCGGCACGTCGTGCTGGCCGTGTTCCCGTTCGTGGTCAACCCGCTGTCGCTGCTGCTGCGCGCCAGGCCGTTCATCGAGAACTACCGGTGGCGGCCGGAACTGGGCACCCGGTTCGTGGTGCTCGACCAGCGGGACGGTTCGGTGGTCGCCGACGAGCGCACCGACGCGTTCTTCGCGTTCCACCACATCAACGCCTACGACGAGGACGGCCGGGTCGTCGTGGACGTCGCCGCGTACCCGGATGCCACCGTGGTCGACGCGCTGTACTTGGACAACGTGCGCGGTGAGGGGGAGTTGCCGCTGTCGTTCCCGACGCGGTACGAGGTCGACCTGTCCGGCGGCGGCATCCGGTCGCGGCGGCTCGCGTCGGACTCGCTGGAGCTGCCGCGCATCGCGTACGGATCGCACAACGGCCGCGACTACCGGTACGCCTACGGCGTCGGCTCCCGCGACAACGGCACGCGCGACTTCCTCAACCAGCTGGTCAAGGTGGACGTCCTCAGTGGACGGACGAGCCGCTGGCACGAGCCCGGCCGCTACCCGGGCGAGCCGGTGTTCGTGCCCGCGCCCGGCGCCCGTGCCGAGGACGACGGTGTGGTGCTGTCAGTGGTGCTCGACGGCTCGGCCGGGCGGTCCGGTCTGCTGGTGCTCGACGCGGCCACGTTCACGGAGGTCGCGCGGGCCGACGTGCCGCACGCCATCCCGTTCGGCTTCCACGGTCAGTTCACGTCGCGTCGACCGTGAGCACGCAGCCGTCGGGGTCGACGTGGGGCACGTCGGGCTCGTCGAACCAGAGGCCGCCGTCGCCGAGGTAGCGGAACCGGTGCGTGCCGGGGGAGAGGATCACGGTCACCGTGCGCGTGCCGTCGCGGCGGGGCACCAGCTCGTGCACGCCGGGGGTCCAGTCGTTGAACGTGCCGACCACGCTCACCGGCCCGCGCGGCTGGTCGAGGGGCAGTGAGAAGGTCACGCGGCGCTTCGGGCCGAACAGGCGAGTGCTGCGGAGCATCGTTCTCCCTCGCGAGTCGATCTTGCCATGCCTTCGGGGCCACCAGCGTCGCCGTGCCGTGGCAGCGTTTCAAGCCGGCGCGCCTGTTCGAAGTGGACGGTCACCCATCGGTGTGATGCTCCTGGGTCCCTCGCCGCGCCTCCGCCGCCGAACTGCGCATTGTGGAGCGTGCCCGACCACTGTGCTCTCCCGCCCTTTGTTGGACGCCACCCGGGAAACCGTTGCGACTCTTGTGGCGACAGCCGCTCCAACCAGGCACAATGGACCGACAGGAGTCGCCACCGCAGCCACCGCACCGGCATCGGAGATCACTCCAACGGGCGAATGAAGTGTCAATGGGCAACTTTTCGAGCGCGAGCCGCGTTGCCGGGAAAGAAGGAGGCGGCACGGCGCGGCGGACCCCGTGTGCACGGCGGACGCACGGGCTTGAGGAGGTTGAGGTCGAGGCGGGGCAAGGATGAGGCGGTAGGAAGGCGGCCGGTCGGTGGACGAGGCCCAGCATCGAAGGGCTGCGACCACACCCTCCGCCACGCCCGGTCGTGGGTCGACGGCCGGCGCCACGACAGCCACGAGCGCCACGGGCGGGAGAGTCAGGGGCGCGAGCGGCAGGGCGGGGATGGCCAGGATCGCAAGCGGCAGGGGCAGGAGGGCGGGGGCGTCGAGCGCCAGGGCCTCGAATGGGGTCGGCTCGAATGGGGTTTGGTGGCCGAAGGGTTGGCTGAACTCGGCGGGTACTGCGATTGCGAGGTCGTCATGAACTGCGACCCGGAGGAAGTGTTCGGGTAGGCCGATCGATCCGCCACGGCGACCCGCGGCCGCCCGCGATCCGAGACGGGTCGCGATTCGCGGCTGGCTGGGCACGCGTGGAGATGGCGGTGCGGTCGCGGGCGTGGCGGTGCGGGTGGGGTGCGAAGGGCGTTTCGGGGCACGACACGGGGCGCTGGAGTGCGGTGCTGCGGTGGCTGGCGGCGTTCGCGTTGGGGGATCGCGTGAGGGACGAGGCGGCTGGGCCGTGCGGTGAAGGTTGCCTCGTGAGGGAAAGGGGGAGTGTTCACTCCTTCCCACTTCAACTTATAGCGCACAGGGGGGATTGCGGCAAGACCCGGGGGTTGCCGCAGAATCGCTCGCCATAGCCAACAAGCTGCGGTGATGGGGGAGCGGTATGGGAGCGGCAGGGGTGGGTCGGCGGCAGGGGTGGATTCCGGAGGGCCAGGGTCCGAGTGGCGGGGGCGAGTGGCGGTCGGGGGTCGTGTCGACGGTGGGGGCGGGGTGGGGAGAGCGGGATCACAAATGGTGCACGGTCTGCAAAGTTGCAGTGAGTGCAGGTTTTTACTTACCCTGATCGAGTGACCACGCAGGCGGCCGAAGGGCTTCGCGACCGCAAGAAGCGGCAGACCCGCAGGGCGTTGGGGCAGGCGGCCGTCCGCCTGGTCGCCGAGCACGGCCTCGACCACGTGACCGTCGAGGACATCAGCGCCGCCGCCGACGTCTCGCCGCGCACGTTCTTCAACTACTTCGCCGGCAAGGAAGACGCCGTCCTCGGCCCCGACCCGGAGGCCGGTCCACGCGTGCGAGCCCGCGTGCTCGCCCAACCGGCGGACCTGTCCGCGGCCGCGGCGGTGCGCGAGGCACTCCTGGCCGAAGTCGCGGCGGAGTTGGCGGACGACCGCGAGCTGTGGCTGCAACGGATGCGGGTGGTCCAGCAGCACCCCGTGCTGCTGGCCAGGCTGTTCTTCGGCGGCGAAGCCCTGGAGCGCGACCTGGTCGCCGGCATCGCCGAACGGGTCGGCCTGCCCGCCGACGACACCTACCCGCTGCTGCTCGGCGCGGCGGCGGGTGCGGCGTTCCGGGTGGCGGTGGCCCGCTGGTCGAGCACCGCCGCCCCGCTGCACGACCTGCTCGCCGAAGCGCTCGACCTGATCGCCGCGGGTCTCGCCGACCCGCCCCGCCACCACCGCGGCTGAACCACAGCCGAACCGCGGTCGCGCAAGCGCCGCGTCCGAACACCGCGTCACAGTCGCAGACAAACTGGGGGATCCGATGTCCACCGAAACCGGCACGACTTCGCGCCGGGACGTCGTGCAAGCGATGTCCGGCCTCATGCTGGGCATGTTCATGGCCATCCTCGCGTCGACCATCGTGTCGAACGCGTTGCCGCGCATCATCGCGGACCTGCACGGTTCGCAGTCCGTCTACACCTGGGTCGTCACGACCGAACTGCTGGCCATGACGGCGACCGTGCCGCTGTGGGGCAAGCTCGCCGACCTCTACAGCCGCAAGCTGCTGATCCAGCTCTCGCTCGGCCTGTTCGTGGTCGGCTCGCTCATCGCGGGCTTCTCCCCGAACGTCGAGGTGCTCATCGCGAGCCGCGTCGTGCAGGGCCTCGGCGCGGGCGGCATGACGGCCTTGGCCACGATCGTGATGGCGGCGATGATCCCGCCGCGCGAGATGGGCCGCTACGCCGGCATCTTCGGCGCCGTGTTCGGCGTCGGCACGGTCGCCGGCCCGCTCATCGGCGGCGTCATGGTGGACACCTCGTGGCTGGGCTGGCGCTGGTGCTTCTTCATCGGCGTGCCGTTCACCCTCGCCTCGATCTTCCTGCTCCAGCGCACGCTGCACCTGCCGGTCGTGCGCAAGGAGGTCAAGATCGACTACCTGGGCGCGGTGCTGATCGTCGGCGGCGTCTCCACGCTGCTGGTGTGGTCGACGCTGGCGGGCCACCAGTTCGAGTGGGCCTCGGCGTGGACCGCGCTGCTCGTGGCGGTCGGCGTGGTGCTGCTGGCCCTGGCCGTGTGGGTCGAGTCGCGGGCGGCGGACCCGATCGTGCCGTTGACGATCTTCGCCAACCGGACGGTGGCGCTGACCACGTTGGCCAGCGCGCTGGTCGGTGTGGCGATGTTCGGCGGCACGGTGTTCCTGTCGCAGTACTTCCAGATCGGCATGGGCAAGACGCCCACCCAGGCCGGCCTGATGAGCTTGCCGATGATCTTCGGCCTGCTGGTGTCGTCGACCGTCGCCGGGCAGCTGATCACCAAGTGGGGCAAGTGGAAGGCGTTCCTGGTCGCCGGTGGCGTGATCATGGTCGGCGGCATGCTGCTGCTGGCCACGATCGACGCGAACACCAGCGTGTTCATGGTCAGCGTGCACATGGCCGTGCTGGGGATCGGCGTCGGCATGCTCATGCAGAACCTGGTGCTGGCCGCGCAGAACGACGTGCCCGCCCGCGACCTCGGCAGCACGACCTCGACCCTCACGTTCTTCCGCAGCCTCGGCGGCGCGATCGGCGTGAGCGCGTTGGGCGCGGTGCTGGCGAACCGGGTGACCGCGTTGAGCGAGGAGAAGTTCGGCCCCGCGCCCACCGGCGGCGAGGCGACGGTGCCCGACCTGGCGCTGCTGCCGGAGCCGGTGCGGGTGATCGTGCGCGAGATCTACGCCACGGCCACCGCCGAGCTGTTCCTGATCGGCGCGCCGATCGCGGTGCTGGCGCTGGTGGCGGTGCTGTTCATCAAGGAGAAGCCGCTCAAGACGCTCAGCGGTGACGAGCGGTTGGCGGCGGAGATGGCCGCCGGGCACTGACCCCGCCACCAGGCGCTGACCGCCGCAGGGCGTCGGCGACCAGCGCGGACAAAGACACGGTGTCGCACTTGTCCGGTCGGGAGCCGGACAAGTGCGACACTTTCGCGCGTGTCAGGACTGCGCGAACGCAAGAAGCTCGCCACCCGGACGGCGTTGGCCGACGCCGCCCTGCGGCTGTGCGTGGAGCACGGCCTCGACGGGGTGACCGTCGAACAGGTGGCCAACGAGGCGGGTGTCTCGCTGCGCACCTTCTTCAACTACTTCTCCTCCAAGGAGGAGGCGGTGGTCGCGGGTGACGTCGCCACGGCCGCCGCGTTCGTCCACGCCTTCGCCGACCGGCCCGGGGACGAGCCGGTGCTGCCGGCGTTGCGGGCGGCCCTGGTCGACGTCGTGCCCGACCGGATCGACCCGGAACGGGTGGCGCAGCTGCGCGCGCTGCGCCGCACCCCGGCCCTGCTGCCGCACCAGATCGCCGCGTTCGCCGTGCAGGAACGGGAACTCGCCGCCGTCGTCGCCGCACGGGTCGGCGTCGACCCGGCCACCGACCTCTACCCGGTGATGTTCGCGGCCACCGTGATGGCGACCCTGCGGGTGGTCGTCGGCTGGTGGCTGGACGCCGCCGAACGGCCCGAGCTGTCCGAGCTGATCGACGTGATGATCGACCGGCTGGACGTGGGCTTCGCCGCCGTGCGCCCGGACCCCGCCTAGGCGTCCCAGGTGATCGGGAGCGCGTGCACGCCGTAGACCAGCATGTCGTCGCGCATCGGCACGTCGGCCGCGGGCACGGCCAGCCGCAGTCCGGGCAGCCTGCTCAGCAGGCCGGTGAACCCGGCCACCATCTCGACCCGGGCCAGCTGCTGGCCCAGGCACTGGTGCACGCCGTGCCCGAACGCCAGGTGCGGCCCGCGCGCCCGGGTCACGTCCAGCTCGTCGGGCCGGGGGTAGTGGTACGGGTCGCGGTTGCCGGCGGGCACGGAGACCAGCACCGTCGAGTCGGCCGGCACGACCTCGCCCGCGATCTCCACCTCCGCCAGCGTGGTGCGGACGACTCCGAGGTGGACGATCGACAGGTAGCGCAGCAGCTCCTCGACCGCGCCACCGATCAACGTCGGGTCGGCGTGCAGGGCGGCGAGCTGCTCGGGGTGCTCCAGCAGCGCGAACGTGCCCAGCGCCAGCATGTTGGCCGTCGTCTCGTGGCCCGCGACCAGCAGCAGGTTCGCCATGCCGATCAGCTCGTCGTCGGTGAGCGTGGGGTCGGCTTCGATCAGGCCGGACAGCATGTCGTCGGTCGGCTTGGCGCGCTTGGCGCGCACGAGGTCGTGCATGAAGGCGCGCAGCTCGTCGGCGAGCCGCATCATCTCGGCCACGGGCAGGTCCAGGCGCAGCAGCTTCCCGGTGCGCTCCTGGAACTCGTCGCGGTCGGCGTACTCGACGCCGAGCAGCTCGCAGATCACCAGTGACGGCACCGGCAGCGCGAAGGCCCGCACCAGGTCGGCGCCCGGTCCGGCGGCGATCATCGCGTCGAGGTGGTCGTCGACGATCCGCTGGATGCGCGGCTCGAGCTGACGCATCCGCCGCACGGTGAACTGGCCCGTGAGGAGCTTGCGGTAGCGGGTGTGCTCGGGCGGGTCCATGGTGATGAAGCTGCCCGCCCGCGCCCGCTTGTCGGTCAACCTCGCGCGGATCGGCTGGGGCAGCTTCTCCAGGACGCGCCGGCTGCGGAACCGGTCCGAGCTCAGCCGCGGGTCGCCGAGCAGTGTGCGGGCCAGCTCGTGGCTGGTGACGACCCACACCGGGTCGCCGTCGAGCATGGTCACCCGGTGCACCGGCCCCTGCTCGCCGAGGCGGGTCAAGGCCGCCGGCGGGTGGAACGGGCCGGCGTCACGCCGGGTGAGCTCGGGCGGCAGGGGAACGGTCGGCCGGCCGGTGGAGGGGCGTTTCTCCTGGGAAGCGGTGGTCATCGACGGTCCGTTCCCGACCCGGCGTGACCAGGCCGCTGCTCGGTGTGGTGGGCGTGACCCACGGTACCAAAACGTGCACGCTGTGCAGTTTTTTGATGTAACTCAGTGCACAACGAGAAAACTTGCACGTCGTGCAAGTTTGGGTGATAGTTGTATGTGGCAAGCAATGCGGAGAGACAGGGGGACGGCATGGACGCCGTCGCGCGGGAGCTGGAAGACCGGGTGCGCGACCTGCTGAGGGTCGTGCGGATGGTCAGGCAGCGGCACCACGCGCTGCCTCCCGGCCTGATCGGCACGCTCGGCCTGATCGCCCGCGCCGGCGTGGAACCCACCGGGTGCCACGCCAAGGAACTGGCCGCCAGCGCCGGGCTCGACCCGTCCACGGTGAGCCGGGCGGTGGCCGCGCTGGTCGCGAACGGCCTGGTCGAACGGCGGGCCGACCCCGACGACGGCCGCGCCAGCATCCTCGTGGTGACCGAACGCGGTCACGCCGAGCTGGCCGCCGCCCGCGACTGGTACGACCGGCTGCTCGGCCGCGCGCTCGCCGACTGGAGCCCTGAAGAGGTCCAGGCGCTGACCACCTCCCTGGGGCGCCTGACCATTGACGTCGAAGGAGCCCTCGGCTCCACCTTGGAGGCCGCGCGATGAGCGCACCCGCCACCGCCAACGGCACGATGAGCCACCGCCAGGTCCTGGAGGCCCTGAGCGGTCTGCTGTTGGTGCTGTTCGTCGCGATGCTCAGCGGCACCGTCGTCTCGACGGCGTTGCCGCAGATCATCGGCGCGCTCAACGGTTCGCAGACCCAGTACACCTGGGTGGTCACCGCGACCCTGCTGACCGCGACCGCCACCACCCCGGTCTGGGGCAAGCTCGCGGACCTGTTCGACAAGAAGACCCTGGTCCAGGTCGCCATCGTGATCTTCGTGGTGGGCTCGGTGCTCAGCGGCTTCGCGCAGGGCGCGGGCCAGCTCATCGCGGCACGCGCGTTCCAGGGCATCGGCGTCGGTGGTCTGCAGGCGCTGGTGCAGGTGGTGATCGCGGCGATGATCCCGCCACGCGAGCGCGGCCGGTACAACGGCTACCTCGGCGGCGTGATGGCGTTGGCCACGGTCGGCGGGCCGCTGCTCGGCGGCCTCATCGTGGACACCTCGTGGCTGGGTTGGCGCTGGTGCTTCTTCATCGGCGTGCCGGTCGCGGTGATCGCGTTGTTCGTGCTCCAGGCCACGTTGAAGGTGAAGACGGTCCGGCGCGAGGACGTGAAGATCGACTACCTGGGCGCGAGCCTGATCGCGGTCGGCGTGAGCGTGCTGCTGGTGTGGATCTCGTTCGTGGACGGCTCGTTCGCGTGGCTGTCGTGGCAGAGCTTCGCCATGGTCGGCGCGTCGGTGGCGCTGCTGGGCGGCGCGGTCGCGGTCGAGGCGCGTGCGGCGGAACCGGTGGTGCCGCTGGGGATCGTGAAGCAGTGCACGACGGCGTTGGCGATCCTGGCCAGCGTGGCGGTGGGCATGGCGATGTTCGGCGGCGCGGTGTTCCTCGGCCAGTACTTCCAGATCGGCCGCGGCTACAGCCCGACCGAGGCAGGCCTGCTCACCATCCCGATGATGGTCGGCGTGCTCGGCGCGTCCATCGTGTCCGGGCGGCTGATCACCAAGACCGGCCGGGTCAAGCCCTACATCGTGGTGGGCGCGGCGACGCTGGTGCTCGGGTTCCTCGCGCTCGGGCAGATCGACCACGACACGTCGCTGGTGCTGGTCGGCGGCGCGATGCTGCTGGTGGGCGTCGGTGTCGGCATGAGCATGCAGAACCTGGTGCTCGCGGTGCAGAACACGGTGCCGTTGAAGGACATCGGCGCGGCCAGCTCCACCATCGCGTTCTTCCGGTCGCTCGGCGGCACGATCGGCGTGTCGGTGCTGGGCGCGGTGCTGGCCCGGCGGGTGGAGGAGCACATCACCCGCGACCTGACCGCGGCGGGCATCCCCGCCGGCGGCGCGGGCGGCGGCAACCTCAACCTGAACGTGCTGCCGGACGCGGTGCAGCACATCGTCCGCAACGCCTACGGCGACGCCACCGGCCACATCTTCCTGATCTCGGCGGCCATCGCGGTGATCGGCGTCATCGCGGCCCTGCTGCTCAAGCCGGTCACCCTGCGCTCCAGCCTGGACCTGGCGGAGGAGAAGCCCGAGGTGGCGGCGAGCGCCTGACGACGGGACAGCGGTCGGGGCCGGTGGCGTGATCAGCGCCACCGGCCCCGACCACGTGCGACGGGTGTTGGCGAGAACCCGTTGGGACGTGGCACTCCGGCCACTGCCGCGCCGGCCGCGGCGCTCCTAACGTCCGGGGCGGAACGTTTCTCCTGCGACGACAAGGACCGCCAACCATGGTCGTGGTCTCGGCACTGCTCATCGGCGTGCTGTACGTGCTCCTGAACTCCTTCATCCCCGACCGGCACCGCCGACCGTTCAACGCGGTCATGGTCGGCGGCGCCGGCGCGGCGTACCTCAGCGGCGGCGGGTTGGGCGCGTGGGAGTTCGCCATCACCGCCGTCATCACGTTCTGCGCCTACCGCGGCCTGACGTCGTGGACGTTCATCGGCATCGGGTGGCTCGTGCACACGGCCGCGGACGTGGCGCACCACCTGCACGGCAACCCGATCGTGCCGTTCGCCGAGCACTCGTCGCTGGGGTGCGCGATCTGCGACCCGGTGATCGCCCTGTGGGCGTTCGCGGGCGGTCCGGGCATCCGGTCAATGACCCCCGCAGCACTCGTGCGGGCTCTCCGCCTCCGCCGGGCGCAGCACGCCACCGACGGCGGGCTCCACGAGTAGCAGCAGCTCGCCGTCCCGGCACACCGGGCGCACGAAGCCCAGCGTCTGCACCGGGTCGGTCGGCGCGACGGCGACGCCGATGCCGATGCCGACCACCCGGTCGATCGCCGACCGCGCCACCACCTCGGCCGCGGGGTGCGTGCCGGTGAGCGCGGACTGGCCGGGGAACCGGACGCACCGGCCGTCGGCGCGGTCGCGGCCCGCCCGCGCGGCCCGTGCGGCGGGCGTGTCGGAGTCGTCGAGCACGGCCACCGGCCCGCCCAACGCCTCCGCCAGCCGGTCCACGTCCACCTCGCCGGTCACGTGCGCGGACAGCGTGGTGACGGCGACCGGCCCGGACCGGTCGGTGTGCGTGCACACGAAGTCCGCCGCCACGCCGTCCAACGCCGTCAGCAGCAGCGCGTCCACGTGCGCCGCGCCGTGCTCGCCGGGCAGGGCGGGCACGGCGCCGAGCCACGGCATCAGATGACGTCCACGAACACCGGGTTCGCGTAGAACCACAGGTCCGCCCACGGGTCGGCGTCACCGATCACGTCCATCACCGGGTTGCCGTCCGACGACAGCCGGTTGCCGTCCGAACCGCGCAGCCGCAGGTAGAACGCGCCCTCCACGCGGCGGAACGTGTGCGTGAACTTCACCGTGCCGCGCGCGGTGCGCGCGACCTCGAACGACTTCACCACCTGCGTGGCGGGCGCGGAGAACGCGTCGCGGTCCGCCGCCGGGCCGGTGATCGGGCCGGCGATCAGGTCCACCTTCGCCAGCCGCGGCACCACGCCCGCGAAGTTCGGCCCGCGCGCCAGGTCGACCTCGATCACCACTTCGACGTCGTGGCCGCGCCGGACGAACGTGCGGCCGCCGATCGTGACGCCCCGGTTGTCGCCCTCGCCGAGCGACCGGACCCGCAGGTTCAGCCCGTCGACGATCCGCCCGTGCACCGCGACGACCTTGCCGCCCTGCATGCCGCGCATCACGTCCACATAGGACTTGGAGTCCGCGCCGACCAGCGTCGAGCTGTAGAAGCCGGGCCAGTAGTCGCTCTCGACCTGCGGCACGCCGGTGTCGATCGGCGCGCCGCGGCTGCCGGTCGTGCTGTGGTCGCCGGTGCCCTGCTTGTGCGTGTCCAGGTGCACCCGGTGCGAGTCCGAGGTGGCGGTGACCCACCACGGCCTGCCCTCGGCCAGCAGGGAGTCCCACAGGCCGCCGACCTTGGCGGTCATCCAGTCGAACCCGCCGTAGGTGCGGTAGGGGTTCTCCGTCGCGGTCGGCGCGAAGCCGGGGAAGCTGTCCTGGTTGGGCGAGGCGTCGTAGAGCCCGCGCGCGGCGCCGCGGCCGCCGTTCGCGGTCGGGATGCCCGCCGCCTGGTGGCCGGGCGCGCCCTCCATGCCCACGGCCACGCCGGGTGCCGCGTCGCGCCAGCCGCGGAACTCGTGCGGGCTGTCCACGCCGCGCCGGGCCGGGTGGTTGGCGAACATCAGCGCGATCTCCGTGCGGCCGGAGAGCACCTGCGCCTCCAGGTACCGCAGGGCCGCCAACGCGTACGGTTCGCCGTCGGCCGACGTGGAGCGGGTGATCAGGCCCTTGCCGCCGTTCGCGACCGGCGTGGACAGGACACCGCCGTCGTAGGCGGCCTCGAACGCGCGCAGGATGTCGACGGTGGACCGGCCGGGCGGCAGGAACACGGTGGCGTGCTCGGCGCCCGGGATGTTCCACTCCAGGCCCTGGTAGACCAGCACGTCCCGGTGCGACCTGCGGGCGCGCTCGATGTCCGGCGCGACCTGGTCGATGGAGAACTTCTCGTGCGCGACGCCGCCGTGGTCGGTGATCACGACCCAGTCCAGCCCGTGCTCGCGCGCCTTGGCGACCTGCTGCGCGACCTCGTACTGGGCGTCGTTGGAGTACTTGGTGTGGATGTGGTGGTCGCCCGCGAACCAGCGCCCGCGCCCGCCCCACGGGTTCACCGGCGTGGCCGGGCGGTCACCGTGCGCGTGGGCGGGCAGCGCGCCCAGGGTGGTCGCCACGCCGGCCGCGCCCAGACCGGCCAGGAACCGGCGTCGCGCCACCGAGAGCGGCCGGTCGTCCTGGGCGTCGCGCCAGCTGCCCCCCACTTCCTCGTGGTGGTGCTCGTGGGTGTGGCCGTGGTGGTGGTCGTGCGACATGCGGAACTCCGATCATGACCCGAACGGCGGCAGGCCGAAGTATCGTTTTGCGGCCGTGCGTGGGGTGGTGCGCGGAGTCGAACTCCGGGTGAACACTTCGACGCGCCTCCGCGACCGTCAAGACCGCGTAAAGGACCGGGGTTGCACCGCGCCGGGAAACGGGCGCGCGCACACTGGGTCCGTGGACGGCAAGCGCAAGCGCGGCGAGCTGAGGATCTACCTCGGCGCGGCGCCCGGTGTCGGCAAGACGTTCGCCATGCTCGGCGAGGCGCACCGCCGCCGGGCCAGGGGCACGGACGTCGTGGTCGGCCTGGTCGAGACGCACGGCCGCGAGAACACCGCGGCCCTGCTCGACGGCCTCGAACAACTGCCCCGCCACCACCCCGGCGCCCCGGCACACCGACAACTCGACCACCCCGGCGACCCAGCTCGCTCCGACCTCGACCACCCCGGTAACCCGGCTCGCCGGCCGCTCGACCACCAGGGTGACCCGGCAGGCCCGCGACTCGACCACCCCAGTGACCGTGATCGCCGGCCGCCCGACCACCCCGCCGCCCCGGCACGCTCCCACCTCGACCACGCCGGCGACCCGGCAGGCCCGCAGCTCAACCACCCCGGTGACCGTGCTCGCTCCCACCTCGACCACCCCGGTGGCCTTGCACGCCGGCAGCTCGACCACCGTGGTGACCCACCCCGCGAGGTCGCGTCGGTCGTTCGCGACTCATTTTCCGGCGATCACGCTTTTCGATCGCCGGAAAATCAGG
>NZ_JBFAMT010000090.1:0-22419 GCF_040656635.1 Actinosynnema sp. NPDC049800
GGCCGTAGCCGGCAGGCCCGGCGGGGAAAAGCGTCCCGCCAGGCCTGCCGGCTCCGACCAGCCTAAGGCACCCGAACCCATGTCAAATCGGGCCTAGGTGGGTGCGTTCCGGGTCCGTGGTGGTTCGTTGCGGCCGGTGGCGTCGGGTTGTTTGGGCGTTGAGGAGGGGTATGCGCAGGGCGTTGACGACGTGTCCGCTGTGTGAGGCGACGTGTGGGTTGGAGTTGACGATCGAGGGCGATCGGATCACTGGTGTTCGTGGTGATCGGCAGGACACGTTCAGCGGTGGGTTCCTCTGTCCCAAGGGTGCGTCGTTGGGGGCGTTGGACGCCGATCCGGATCGGTTGCGCGGGCCGTTGGCGCGGCGTGGTGGGTCGTTCGAGGCGGTGTCGTGGGGTGAGGCGTTCGAGCTGGTCGATCAGCGGTTGAGCGCGGTTGTCGGTGAGCACGGTCGGGATTCGGTCGCGATGTACTTGGGGAATCCGACGGTGCACTCGTTGGCCGGTGGGTTGTACGCCGGTGGGTTGAGGAAGGCGTTGGGGTCGCGCAACTTCTTCACCGCGGCCACCGTGGACCAGATGCCCAAGCACGTGTCGTCAGGGCTGCTCTACGGGGGGATTTTCACCATTCCGGTGCCGGATGTGGACCGGACGGATTTCTTGTTGTTGTTGGGGGCGGATCCGTTCTCGTCGAACGGCAGTCTGTGGACGGTTCCGGATGCGCCGGGGCGGTTGAAGGCGTTGCGCCGGCGTGGTGGGGCGTTCGTGGTGGTCGATCCGCGTCGCAGTCGCACGGCGGCGGCTGCTGATCAGCACTTGGCGATCGTGCCCGGTACGGACGTGTTCCTGCTGTTGGCGATGGTGAACGAGTTGTTCGCGGCGTCGTTGGTGGATCTGAAGGACCTCGCGCCGCACGTGAACGGCGTGGAGGGGGTGCGGGAGCTGGCCCGGCCGTTCACGCCGGAGGCGGTGGCGTCGCGGTGCGGCATCGGGGCGGGGGAGATCCGGGCGTTGGCGCACCGGCTCGCGGCGGCGCCGCGGGCGGCGGTGTACGGGCGGATCGGCACGACGACGGTCGAGTTCGGCACGGTGGCCAGTTGGTTGGTGGACGTGCTGAACGTGCTGACCGGGAACCTGGACCGGCCCGGTGGGGCGATGTTCCCGATGCCCGCCCACATGCGGCGGGGGACGGGGACGGGCAAGGGGTTCGCGACCGGTCGGTGGCGCAGTCGGGTGCGGGGGTTGCCCGAGGTGGCGGGGGAGTTGCCGGTCGTCACGCTGGTCGACGAGATCGAGACGCCCGGCGAGGGGCAGGTCCGGGCGCTGGTGACGGTGGCGGGGAACCCGGCGTTGTCGGTGCCCAACTCCGCGCGGCTGGACGCGGCGCTGTCCACTTTGGACTTCATGGTGTCGGTCGACCCCTATCTGAACGAGACGACGCGGCACGCCGACGTCATCCTGCCGCCACCGCCGCCCAGCAGGCGTGCCCACTACGACCTGGCGTTCCTGTCGTTCGCGGTGCGGAACGTGGCGAAGTACTCGCCGCCCGCCGTGCCGCTCGGGCCGGACGAGCTGGACGAGGGCGAGATCCTGCTGCGGCTGACCGGGATCCTGGCCGGGCAGGGGGCGGACGCCGATCTCGACGCGTTGGTCGGGCTGTCGGGCGGGTCGGACCGCACCCGTGAGGAACGCCTGTTGGACGCGCGGTTGCGGGCCGGGGCGTACGGGTTGTCGGTGGACGACCTGCTGGAACGGCCGCACGGCGTCGACCTCGGGCCGTTGACGAGCCGGGTTCCGGAGGTCCTGCGCACGCCGTCCGGGCGGATCGAGCTGTGCCCCGAGCCGATCGAGGCCGACGTGCCGCGGGTGCTGGCGGCGTTGCGCGCGCCCGTCGACGGGATGGTGCTGGTCGGCCGGCGGCACCTGCGGTCGAACAACTCGTGGTTGCACAACGTGCCCGCGCTGGTGAAGGGCAAGCAGTTGTGCACGTTGCTGGTCAACCCGGCCGATGCCGAGCGGCTGGGTCTCGAGGACGGCGGGGTGGCGCGGGTGGCGTCGCGGGTGGGCGAGGTCGAGGCGACCGTGGAGGTCAGCGCCGACATGGCCGCCGGGGTGGTCAGCCTGCCGCACGGGTGGGGCCACGACCGGCCCGGCACGCGACTCGCCACCGCGCGCGCCCACCCCGGCGTCAACGTCAACCTGCTCACCGACGACCTGGCCGTGGACCCGCTGTCGGGCACCGCCGTGCTCAACGGCGTCCACGTGCGCGTCACCCCTTCCGCAGCCCAGTGAGGAGCACCGCCATGCCCGTGACCACGGCGCGCGTCATCGCCGACCTGCCTTTCGTGGCCGCCCAGGCGCACGACGACCGGGTGGCGTGGCGCCACCGGCGTGACGGGCAGTGGCACGACCTGACGTTCACCGAGGTCGCCGAGTGGGTCATGGAACTGGCGTCCGGGCTGGTGCACCTGGGCGTTGAGCCGGGCGACCGGGTGTGCGTGCTGGCGGACACCCGGGTCGAGTGGTCGGCGGCGGAGCTGGCGGTGCTCGCCGCAGGCGGCATCGTGGTGCCGATCTACCCGTCGAGCGCGGCGGAGGAGTGCGCGTGGATCATCGGCGACTCGGGCGCGGTGCTCGTGGTCGCGGAGAACGAGGCGCAGCGGGCCAAGGTCGAGTCGATCCGCGAGCAGGTGCCGTCGTTGCGGGACGTGGTCGTGATCGAGGGCGGCGGGCTGGACGAGCTGCGCTCGCAGGGCCGCACGTCGCCGTTGCCGGGCGAGCTGGACGACCGCCGTGCCGCGATCGACCCCGACGACCCGACCGTGATCATCTACACCTCGGGCACGACGGGTCCGCCCAAGGGCTGCGTGCTGACCAACCGGAACTGGCTGACGATGTGCCGGCTCAGCGAGGAGCTGTCGTACGTCCTGCCGGACGACGTGGCGTACCTGTTCCTGCCGCTGGCGCACGTGTTCGCGCAGATCGTGCACCTGGGCGCGCTGTACACCGGCCACACGGTCGCGTTCTACGGCGGTGACGCGTCGAAGATCGTGGCGGAGCTGGCGGAGGTGCGGCCGACGTTCCTGCCGTCCGTGCCCCGGATCTTCGAGAAGATCTACACCGTCGCCACGGCCGGCGTGCCGGAGGAGCAGTTGCGGCAGGCGGTGAAGGTGGGGCTGGCCGTGCGCCGGTCGCGGGCCGCGGGTCAGCCGGTGCCACCCGACCTGGCCGCCGCGTTCGAGCGGGTGGACCCGGTGTTCGCCAAGGTCCGGGCGATCTTCGGGGGCAGGCTGCGGCAGGCGTTGTCCGGGGCGGCGCCCATCTCGGTGGAGGTGCTGGAGTTCTTCACGGCCGCCGGCGTGCCCGTGCTGGAGGGGTACGGCATGAGCGAGTCGACGGGTGTCGGCACGGTGAACACGTTGGCGCGGCACAAGCTCGGCTCGGTCGGCACGTACGGGATGGCGGGGCTGCAGCTGAAGGTGGCCGAGGACGGCGAGCTCCTGATGCAGGGGCCGCACGTGTTCGCGGGCTACTGGAACAACCCCGCCGCCACCGCCGAGGTGCTGACCGACGGCTGGCTGCACACCGGCGACCTCGGCGAGGTCGACGACGACGGCTTCGTCACCATCACGGGTCGCAAGAAGGACATCATCATCACCGCCGGCGGCAAGAACATCGCGCCCGCGAACGTCGAGAACCAGCTCCGCCAGTCGCGCTGGATCTCGCACGCGGTGGTCTACGGGGACCTCAAGCCGTACCTGGTCGCGCTGATCACCTTGGACGTGGACGAGATCGTGCCGTGGGCTCAGGCCAAGGGCCTGCCGACCGACCTGCCCGCCCTGGTCCGCACGCCCGAGGTGCGTGACCTGGTGCAGGGCGTGGTGGACGAGGCGAACTCCCACTTCGCGCACGTCTCGCAGGTCAAGCGCTTCACCGTGCTGGACCGCGACCTGAGCCAGGACGTGGGCGAGCTGACCCCGACGTTGAAGGTGAAGCGGAAGGTGGTGCACTCCACGCACGCCGCGCTGTACGACGGGCTCTACAGCTGATCGACTGCGGGGTGTCGATCGGACGGAGACGGAGGTCGGGCGGTGGACCGGACGGCGTTGGACGTGCTCGCGGCGGGCATGGCCGGCGGGGATGGCGAGCAGGTGTTCCGCGAGCTGCGGGAACGGGGGCACTCGCCCATCGCGACCATCTACGTCGCGTCACGCGTCCTGGGGCTGTCGTTGGCGGAGGCGAAGGCCGCGCTCTTCCGGAGCGACGCGTGGCGTGACCGGCGGGACGACTGGGGGCGACTGCACGACGAGGTTGCAAAGGGGTCTTTGCAACAGTAGCTTTGCATCATGGTCGCACCACGCGAGATCTCCGACGTCGACGAACTGCGGACGCTGGCGCACCCGTTGCGCCAGCGCATCCTGCGCCACCTCGGGCAGCACGGGCCGGCGACGGCCAGCGCCCTGGGCAAGGCGCTCGGCGAGAGCAGCGGTGCGACCAGTTACCACCTCCGGATGTTGGCGAAGCACGCGTTCGTGGAGGAAGTGCCCGAACGCGCGCACGGCCGTGAACGGTGGTGGCGGGCGCCCGTGCAGGACTTGCGCGGGCCCCGCGCGCCGGAGGACCCGGAAGTGCGCACCCTCGTGGACCAGCTCAGGCAGCTCAAGCTGGCCGCCGACCAGGAGCTGTTCGACGAGTTCCTGGCCCGGCGGTCGGAGCTGGGCGAGTGGGCGGACGCGCTGCCGTACTCGCGCGGCTCGGTCCGGGTGACGCTGCCCGAGCTGCACGAGTTCTTCGACGAGTACATGGCGCTGCTCAAGCGCTACCAACGACCGGTGGACGAGACGCCCGCGGACGCGCGGCACGTCGCCGTGCGCTTCTTCGCGTTCCCCGTCCCCGCGGACCGCCCCTGACCTGAAGCCCGGGCCGTCGAGCTGGCACTCGACGACCCGGGCGGGCGGAAGCCGCAGCACCACGCCGAAACCGGCGTGTTCCTCGTACGTGCGAACCTCCTCGGGAAGGAGAGCACCCGTGCTCCCCGAACGCAACTCGCGACTTCGTCGTGCCCTCATCCGGTTGCTCGCGGCACTGGCCGTCGGCACGGCGGCGGCCGCGTGGTCACCGCCCGCCCACGCGGACCAAGCCGGTCTGGTCGAGCAGGACATCACCTTTTCGAGTGGAGAGCTGACGCTCCACGGCACCGTGATCGCCCCCGACGCGGACACCCAGCACCCGGCCGTGGTGATGGTGCACGGCTCCGGCCGGGTCGCGCGGGACGGCTACCGCCAGGAGGCGGAGGCGTTCGCGCGGGCCGGCATCGTCACGCTGATCTACGACAAGCGGCCGAAGCGGTCCAAGTCCGACGTCGACTTCGAGCTCCTGGCCGACGACGCGCTGGCCGCCCTGCGCGCGCTGAAGGCCCACCCCGGCGTCGACCCGGCCCGGACCGGCCTGTGGGGCGTCAGCGAGGGTGGTTGGGTGGCGCCGCTGGCCGCGGCCGGCTCGACCGACGTCGCCTTCGTGGTCACGGTCGGCGCACCCGGCACGGCGCCCGAGCGCCAGCAGTCCTGGAACCTCGACAACCGGCTCGCCGCCGCCGGCGTGTCCGGCTCGCTGGTGGACACCGTCTCCCGCACGACGCTCGGCCTGCTCGTCGGCGCGGGGCTGTTCCCCGAGGCCGGCTACGACCCGGCGCCGGTGCTGGCCCGGATCACCCAACCGGTGTTGGCCCTGTGGGGTGACCTCGACCGGGTGATCCCTGGCGCGGAGAGCATGCGCGTGTTCCAGGAGTCACTCGACCGGGGCGGCAACCGCGCCTACACCCTCCGCGCGGTGCCCGGCGCCGATCACACCATGCGCCGGTCGCCGGACGGCTTCCAACGCGGCGAGGAGGTCTCCCCGGCCTACCTGGAGCAGGTCGCCACCTGGGTGAACAGCACCGGACCGCGCACGGTCGACGTCGGCCCGCCGCCGCGGCAGGAGCGGCAGAGCACGCCGGTCGAGCCCGGGTCGCCGGCGGTGCAGCTGATCGCGGTGGGAGTGCTGCTGCTGGTGTTCGCGGGGTACGGGCTGAGCGCGTTCCGCCGGCTGCGGAGCACGCGACCCGTGCGTCGACCGGCGCGCGTGCTCGCCGCGACCGGCCTGCTGAGCGTGCTCGGCCTGTTCGGCTACCTCGGCCACCTGGCGTCGAGCGGCGCGCGGAGCCTCGGCCCGGTGGTGCTCGGCCGGCCGCTGCCGTGGCTCGCGCTGCAGGTCCTGGCGGTGGCGGTGGTGGCGGCGACCGCGGTCACCGCGACGAGGGCGTGGCGGGCCAGGGCCGACCTCACGGCGGGGCACCGGGTGCGGCTGGGCCTGCTGGTGGCCGGTGGCGTGCTGTTCGTGCCCTGGGCCGTCCACTGGGGCCTGCTGCTGCCGTAGCCGTCACCGGCTCAGGGCGGTCTCCCGCTCCACGTGCGACAGCTTCTCCGGGTTGCGCATGAAGTAGAGCCCGGTGATCAGGCCGTCCTCGACCCGCGCCGCCACGACGCCGTCCAGCTCGCCGTCGAGCCGGAGGATCACCGCCGGGCCGCCGTTGAGCTGCGCCGGCTCGGCCGTCGTCCGCGTGCCGACGACGTCCCAGCGGGCGGCCAGGAAGCGGGCCACCTTGTCCGCGCCGACGACGGGCTTGCGCGCGGCCTGCTTGAGCCCGCCGGCGTCGCTGAGGATGACGACGTCCGGCGCGAGCACGTCGAGCAGGCTCTGCAGGTCACCGGTCTCGACCGCCCGCTGGAACGCCGCGAGCGCGGCCCTGGCCTCGGCCGGGTCGGTGCCACCGCGCGGCCGGCGCTCGGCGACGTGGGCCCTGGCCCGGTGCGCGATCTGGCGCACCGCGGCCGGGGTCTTGTCGACGGCTTCGGCGATCTCGTCGTAGCCGACGTCGAACACGTCGCGCAGCACGAACACCGCCCGCTCGGTCGGCGCGAGCGTCTCCAGCACCAGCAGCATCGCCATCGAGACGCTGTCGGCCAGCTCCACGTCCTCGGCGACGTCGGGCGTGGTCAGCAGCGGCTCGGGCAGCCAGGGGCCGACGTAGGACTCCTTGCGCCTGCCGAGCGCGCGCAGCCGGGTGAGCGCCTGGCGGGTGACGATCCGGACCAGGTACGCGCGCTGGTCGCGCACGGTGTCGAGGTCGACGCCCGTCCACCGCAGCCAGGTCTCCTGGACGACGTCCTCGGCGTCGGCGGCCGAGCCGAGCAGCTGGTAGGCGACGGTGAAGAGCAGGTTGCGGTGGGCGACGAACGCCTCGGTCGCGGGACGCGTCTCCGCCGTGCTGCCCATCGGTCGCTCCTGTTCGTCCGCCACCGGTCCGACGCCGTGTAACGCGCGTCACGCGACCGGCCTGTCACAGGGCTCGCGACACCGGCGTCTCCTGGTCGACAAGTCGCTCGACCAGGAGGAACGCCATGAACCTCGCCCTGTGGATCGTCACCGGCGTGCTCGCCGCCGCCTACTTCTTCGGCGGCGGCGGCAAGCTCGTCCTGTCCAAGCAGAAGATAGCCGCCACCGGGCACAGCGCGGCGTGGACCGAGGACTGGAGCGCCGGCTCCATCAAGGCCATCGGCGTGTTGGAGATGCTGGGCGCGTTGGGGCTGGTCCTGCCCGCCGTGCTCGACGTCGTGCCGGTCCTGGTGCCGTCGGCCGCCTTCGGCCTGATGGTCGTCATGGTCGGCGCGGCGGTCGTCCGCTTCCGGCGTGGGGAGTTCAAGCTGATGGTGGTGGACTTCGTGTACCTCGCGCTGCTGGCCTTCGTGCTGTGGGGTCGTCTCGTCGCCGAGCCCTTCACGGGATGACCACGGTGCGCGCAGACCTCCTCGGGCGACCCGACCTGCTGCACGGCGCCGTCGCGCAGCACCACGAGCCGGTCGGCCGGCGCCAACGCCTCCTCCCAGTCGTGCGGGACGTACCCGGTGGTCAGCCCGAGCGACCGGTGCGGATGGCGGATCTCGGCGCGCACCGCCAGCCGCAACGAAGCGTCCGGATTGGACAGTGGCTCGTCCATCAGCCGGGCAGGAGCACGGCGGGTCGGAGCACGGCGGGTCGGAGCGTGGCGGGCCGGACCTCGGCGGGTCGGCGGAACCGCGACGTCGGGCGCATCCGCTCCCCCTCTCCAACCGGGACACCACTGGACGCTGGTGGGGAAAGCCCTTACCGTTTCGGGTAGCAGGACGAATGACGACACGCGACCGGCTCGGGGGTCGACAGTTGCGCAAGTTCCGCAAACTCAGACCTTGACGCTCGCGCACGTCCCGTCCTCATCTGCCGCCGCCGCCGCGCCAATCCCCCGGTGTTCCGGGGGAGTCGTCAACGACTGTGGAGGCATCTGTGGCACCCCGTACCAGGAGAGCCTGGTCGACCTCGCTCGGCTCGCTCGCCACCGCGCTCGCCGTGGTGGCGTCCGCCCTGGTGTCCGCCGCGCCCGCGAGCGCGGCTCCCGTCCTGCTCTCCCAAGGAAAACCGGCCACCGCGTCCTCTTCCGGCAGTTCCGGCTTCGCGCCCTCGGCGGCGGTGGACGGCAACTCCTCCACCCGCTGGGCCAGCCAGGGCGGCATCGACCCGTCGTGGATCCAGGTCGACCTCGGCGCGGTGGCGACGATCACGCGGGTCCGGCTCCAGTGGGACCTGTCGTGCGCGCGCGGCTACCGGCTCGAGACGTCGTCGAACGCGAGCACGTGGACCAGCGTCCACACCACCGCGAACGGCGCGGGCGGCGTGGAAGACCTCGTGGTGAGCGGAAGCGGTCGCTACGTCCGGATGTACGGCACGACGCGCTGCCGCACGGCGTCCTACTACGGCTACTCGTTGCAGGAGTTCCAGGTGTTCGGCGAGACCGGGCAGGCGGACACCACGCCGCCGTCACCGCCGGCGAACCTGCGCTCGGCCAACGTCACGCCCACGTCGGTCGACCTGGCCTGGGACCCGGCGACCGACAACGTCGGCGTGACGTCCTACGAGGTCTACCAGCGCGGCCAGTTCGTCAAGTCCGTCACCGGCACGTCCACCACGATCACCGGCCTGAACCCCAACGGCTCGTACGTCTACTACGTCAACGCCAAGGACGCCGCGGGCAACATCTCCCAGGCGGGCAACAACCTCGAGGTGACCACACCGCCCGCGCAGACCGACACCGAGCGGCCGACCACCCCCACGGGGCTGCGCGTCACGGGCGTCACCGCGAACTCCGTGTCGCTGGCGTGGAACCCGTCCACCGACAACGTCGGCGTGACCCGCTACGAGGTCCTCGCGGGCGGCGCGCCGGTGGGCGAGACCACGGGCACGTCGGCCACCATCGGCGGGCGCAGCCCGAACACCTCGTACCTGATGAACGTGCGGGCGTACGACGCGGTGGGCAACGTGTCCGACTGGAGCATGGCGATCACCGCCACCACGTCGTCCGGCGGGGACCAGGTCGGCGCGGTGACGCAGCTGGCGACGGACAACGACGTGCCGTGGGGCTTGGACTTCCTGCCCGACGGGTCGGGCGTCTACTCGCGGCGCGACGCGTTCGACATCGTCAAGCTGTCGCCGTCCGGAGTGAGGACCACCCTGGGCACGGTGCCGAACGTCGTCACGACGAACGGTGAAGGCGGCCTGCTGGGCATCGAGGTGTCGCCGACCTTCGCCTCCGACAACTACCTGTACATCTACCACACGGCCGCGAACGACAACCGGATCGTGCGGATGAAGGTGCAGAACAACGCGCTGGTGCAGTCCTCGTTGCAGGTGCTGCTCACCGGCATCCCGCGCAACCGCTACCACAACGGCGGCCGGCTGCGGTTCGGCCCGGACGGCAAGCTGTACGCGGGCACCGGCGACGGCCAGAACGCCAACTGGGCGCAGGACCTGTCCAACCTGGGCGGCAAGGTGTTGCGGCTCAACGCCGACGGCTCCGCGCCGACCGACAACCCGTTCTACGGCAACGGCGGCAACGCCCGGTACGTGTGGACCTACGGGCACCGCAACGTGCAGGGCCTGGCGTTCGACGGCCAGGGCAGGCTGTGGCAGGCCGAGCTGGGCAACACGATCATGGACGAGCTGAACCTGTCCGAGCGCGGCGGCAACTACGGCTGGCCGTCGTGCGAGGGCACGTCGGGCAACTGCTCCGGCTACGTCGCGCCGAAGCGGACGTGGAGCACGGCGAGCGCCTCGCCCAGCGGCATCGCCATCGTCAACAACGCCCTGTACATGGCCACGCTGCGCGGCAGCAGGCTCTACCGGATGGTCATCAGCGGCACGTCGGTCGGCTCGGAGACGACCCACTTCCAGGGCACGTACGGCCGGCTGCGCACCGTCGAGCCCGCGCCGGACGGCAGCCTCTGGCTGACCACCAGCGACGACCGGGACAGCACGCCGAACAACTCCAACAGCCGCATCCTCCGGGTGCAGCTGAACTGAGCGGTCCCGACCGCGCGCGAGGCGGTCCCGGTCGACCCGGGGCCGCCTCGTCGCGTGTCGGGCCGGTGAACCGGACGTCCCGCGGGCACGTGTCATGACTGCCGCTCGGGACACGTCCGAGCCCGAGCCGAACGGGAAGAGATGCGCGACCCGATCCTCGAACGCGCGCTGCGCCAGGTCCGCGCGGAGCGGGCGCGCGACCGCGGCCGCCGCGGTGGCGTCGTCGCGGCGGTGAGCACCGCGCTCGCCGTCGCGGTGCTGGCCGGCGGGGTCCACCTCGGCCGGCGCAGCGCGCCCGGGCAGCGGCTGCTGGACGCCACCGCGGCCGACGGCGTGCGGCTGACCACGACGGTGACGCCCGCCGACGGCTGGGTGCGGCTGAGCGCGGTGGTGGCCGGCGTCGACGCGGGGGAGCGGTGCCGGCTCGTGGTCACCGACGTGCGCGGCCTGCGTTACGCGGCGGGCGGCTGGATCGCCTCGCGGCGCGGCGACACCGCCCTGGCGGGCGCCGCCGTGGTCGACCCGGACGAGCTCGCCGCCGTCAGCGTCGTCACCGAGGACGGCCGCGTCCTGGTCACCTCGCCGACCCCGGTGCCCTGATCTGCCCACTCGGGCAGAGGCGCGCGTCGCACGCCCGGCGTCCGAATAAGCTGTGGGCCGTGAGGTGGTCGCCGCTGCTGCTGGTGCTCGTGCTGGCGGCGGGCTGCGCGGACGGCCGCACCGTGGCCATCGACGAGGTGCCGGTGGCGGTCGAGTCGGTCACCACCACCCAGGACGCGTCCACCGGCACGTTCCGCGTCGACTGCGGGCGCAACGAACCACGCCACCTCAACGCCGACAACATGGTCATCGCGCCGGGTCAGCCGTCCGGCGCGCACCACACCCACGAGTACGTCGGCAACCTGAGCACGAACGCGGGCTCCACCGACGACTCGCTGGCCGCCGCCGGGACCACCTGCCCGGCGGAGGACCGGTCCACCTACTACTGGCCGGTGCTGCGGCTGACCGACCGGACCGGGCACGACGAGCACGCGCCGGGCGGCGGCGCGCACGGCAACACCGGCGAGGTGCTGCCGCCGTCGAGGGTGGAGATCACGTTCACCGGCAGCCCGGTCAGCGAGGTCGTGCCGATGCCGAGGTTCCTGCGCATGATCACCGGCGACCCGGCCGCGCTGACCAGCGGCCGCGGCCGGGCGCGGTGGAGCTGCACCGGGTTCGAGGACCGGCACACCGACCGCTACCCGGAGTGCGCGCCGGGCAGCGCGGTGCTGCGCACGTTCGACTTCCCGAGCTGCTGGGACGGCCGCAACACCGACAGCCCGAGCCACCGGGCGCACGCCGAGTTCCCCGGGTCGAACGGGGTGTGCCGGCCGGGCACGTTCCCGGTGCCGAAGCTGCGCGTGCGCGTCGCCTACGACGTGCCGGCCGGGCGGCCCTACGCCCTCGACAGCTTCCCCGAGCAGCGGCGCGACCCGCGCACGGACCACGCGATGTTCGTCAACGTCATGCCGGTCGGGCTGATGGACCGCGTCACGTCCTGCCTGAACGCCGGCGAGACCTGCGCCTAGCCCGGCGACCGGTCAGTCGTCCTCGCCCTTGATGCGCGGCGACGTGGCGCAGTTGTACCGGGCGCCGTCGCTGGTGTTCTGCTGGCAGATCGTGAACGTGTAGTCGGCGTTCTCGAGGAGCACGTCGACGTTGTTGGAGGTGCAGTCGTCGTTGTTGCCGTTGCCGTCCCGGATCCAGGCGAAGTGGTTCCAGCTGCCGTCCCGCTGCCGGACGTTGAGCCGGCCGGACACCCCGACGTCGTCGGTCTTGGTGTCGCAGATCTTGTAGATGTCACCACTGTCGTCGTAGCTCATCCGGGCGACACCGTCCGGGTGCGACCAGGCGTCGCTGATCGCCATCGCGCCGGGGGCGGTGGACAGGACCAATCCGAGCACCATTAAGAGCGTCGCGATCACATTCCTGGGTTTCATCGACAATCCCTCTCGTCGGATGTCCGTCGACCTTCAGGTCGACGTGCCCGGCGGAAGCTACCCACGTGTTTCCGGCTTGTCCACGGTCCACAGGTGCGGAGTAGCGTGCCCGCGGTCATTGTGCTTACCCTCGTGGAGGCAGGCATAGTGCCTGGTCAGTGCCCTTTGGTGTCATCACGCGGTCGTTTTCGGATATCGCCGGTGACGCAATTCTGCCCACCCGGTCGGGGGAGATTACCGAAGTGTCGTGCCGAGCTGGGCTATTCCGTTCCGTCCGGAATTTCGGGCCCGCGGTGATCGTACCCACTTGGCCGTCGCGGCGGTCGCCCGGTGCGGCCGCGGGCACACCCGCGAAACTCGTCCCGCCCCGAGGTGAACCGAACCCGGCCGGCGTCCGTGTCCGGGGAGGGAGTTGACGAGAGGAGTGGGTGGATGGCGGCTCTGTGGTCCCGGAAACGGGAGGCCGCGGCCGACGAGGCACTGATCCGATCCCTCTACGAGGAGCACGGTCGGGCGCTGCTCGCGTACGCGACGCGGCTGACCGGCGATCGGGCGTCGGCCGAGGACGTCGTCCAGGAAACCCTCGTGCGCGCGTGGCGGCACCCGGACGCCTTGGTGAACGGCAAGGGCTCGGTCCGGGGGTGGCTGCTCACGGTGGCGCGCAACATCGTCACCGACCGGTTCCGGGCGAAGGCGGCCCGGCCCCAGGAGGTGGCGGAGGCGCCCACGGCCACGCCGGTGCAACGCGACCACGCGGACTCCGTCGTCGACTCGGTGGTGGTGCTCGAAGCGCTGGACCGGCTGTCGTCCGACCACCGCGACGTGCTCATGGAGATCTACTTCCGCGGCCGGAGCGTGACGGAGGCGGCCGAGGCGTTAGGGGTGCCGCCGGGCACGGTGAAGTCGAGATCCCACTACGCGCTGCGGGCGTTGCGAGAGACGTTCGTCGGGCAACAGGTCGCGCTGAAGGGGGTGGCCGGATGACCACGAACCACGATCCACAGCTGCTCGGCGCATACGTGCTGGGCGCGCTCGACGAGCGGGAGGCACGTGCGGTGGAGGACCACTTGGCGTCCTGCCCGCGGTGCGACGAGGAGTTGGCCGAGCTGCGAGCGATGGAGGAGGCCATGGGCGACGTGCCGCCCGAGGCGTTGCTCGACGGCCCGCCCGAGGACGGCGAGCTGCTGCTGCGGCGCACGCTGCGGCAGGTGCGGTCCGAGCGCGGCGCCCGGCTGCGCCGCCGCCAGGTCGGCCTGGGGCTGGTCGCGGCGGCCGCGGCCGCGGTCGTGCTCGGCGGTGGTTTCGCGGTCGGCCGCGGCACCGCGCCCGACGTGGGCGCCGTGCCGGGGACGACGACCGCGCCCGCGCCGCCCGCCGGGACGAAGCTCGGGTCGGCCACCGACCCGGTCACCGGCGTGCGGATGACCGTGCAGGTCAGGCCCGCCGCCGGGTGGGTGCGGGTGAACGCCTCCGTCGCGGGCGTCGCGCAGGACGAGAAGTGCAGGCTGATCGTCGTGGCGAAGGACGGCCGGACCGCGGAGGCGGGCAGCTGGCTCGTCTCGGCGGCCGGTGAGGAGGACGGCACCAACCTCGACGGCTCGGCGCTCATCGCGCCCGAGGACGTCGCGGCGATCGAGGTGCGCAACTTCGACGACGAGCGGATCGTCACGGTGCCGGTGTAGCCGGGGGTGACCCGGTGAGGCCCTCGCGCGCGGGGGCCTCACCGGTGTCGGGGGTCAGGGCTTGAGCACGACCTTGCCCACGGTGGCGCGGCCCTCCAGCGCGGCGTGCGCCTTGGCGGCCTCGCTGAGCGGGAACGTCGTGGTCAGCGGGGTGAGCCTGCCCTCGGCCAGCGCGCGCATCGACAGCTCCTCCAGCCCGCGCAGGTTCGTGCCCTTCATCATCCGCGGCCCGACGACGACCGACGCGGTGATGCCGAGGCGGTAGAGGTCCGAGGTGTCGATGGCGGTGGGCGCGCCCGCCGACCAGCCGAACAGCAGGATCCGGCCACCGACGCCGAGCAGCTCCAGCGACTTGCGGCCGGCCTCACCGCCGACGCCGTCGAGCACGACGGTGACCTGCCCGATGCCCTCGTCCCAGTCCGGGCGCGTGTAGTCGGCCACCACGTCCGCGCCCAGCTCGCGGACCAGGTCCAGCTTGGCAGTGCTCGCCACGCCGACCACCTTGGCCCCGACCGCCTTGGCCTCCTGCACGAACAACGCGCCGAGCCCGCCCGCCGCCGCGGTCACCAGGACCACGTCGTCGGCGGTGAGCTCGGCGATGCGCAGCACGCCGACGGCGGTGCGGCCGGTGCCGATCATGGCCACGGCCGCGTCGTCGGACACGTGGTCGGGCAGCTCGTGCAGCGAGGCGGCGTTCGCCACGGCCTGCTCCGCGTACCCGCCGCTGGCCTGGCCGAGGTGCGCGACGACGCGCTTGCCCAGCCAGTGCGGCTCGACCCCGTCACCCAGCGCGGTGACGACCCCCGCGACCTCCCGGCCCGGCGTCATGGGCAGCGCGGGCAGCGGGAACGGCCCGCCGTGCTCACCCCGGCGGATCGCCGTGTCGAGCAGGTGCACCCCGGCCGCGGACACCGCGACCCGCACCTGGCCCGCGGCCGGCTCCGGGTCCGGCGCCTGCTCGTAGCGCAGGTTCTCGGCCGGACCGAACTCGTGCTGAACGATGGCGTGCATCACTTGATCCCCTCTGAAGTCCTGCGCGCCACGCTAGGAGTTCGAGTTAAGTCGAGGTCAAGCGATCGTGCCCGATGGTCTCGGAGGTCGGTCCGACCAATTCGCGAACGCCGAAATTCCTTTGACGTGAGCGGCTTGTTCGGAGATAGTCGTACCGACACCGCGGTGGTGTTCGACGAACCACAAAGGGGACCTTCGTGAACAGCAGGGAGACCGAGTGGAACGGCTCCGCGACGCGTGCGTCCGGTGACCGGGGCCAGCGCTCCTGACCTGCCCGTACGTCAATAAGACGATACGGTGCGTGATTATTCGAAAAACTTATCGGTCTATTGGCCGTAATGATCGGCGCGCATTTGGCGTGGCACTGGCGGCCCGACCTTCATGGGGTGGGTCGGGGCGGATAAACCCCGGCACGACGGGGCGTGTGACTCCTGTCGGGAAAGGGGGGACGGGTTCGTGCGCCCGTCCCCCGCCGCCATTCGGCCCAAGAACCGGGCCCGGGCGGCGGCGGGCTGTTTGCGGTTCAGGCGCGACGGGTAGTCGGTGGGCGTCCGGAGCCCGGTCAGACGGGCTCGTGGTCCTCAGTTGGAGGGCGAGATGACCCACCACTCGACGGTCGGTCGCGTCAAGGTCGCGGGCCTGCAACCCGCCCAGGTGCTCGCAGGCCTGGTCGGTTTGGTCTTCCTCGCGTTGGGTGTGCTGGGCTTCGTGCGCACGGGGTTCGGCGACTTCGCGGGCGACCAGCACGCGATGCTGCTCGGGTTCGCGCTGAACCCGCTGCACAACGTGGTCCACCTGGCGTTCGGCGTGCTCGGCCTGCTGATGGCGAGCACGTCCGGCCTGGCCCGGCTGTACGGCTGGATCCTGTTCCTCGGCTACGGCGCCGTGCTGCTGTGGGGCCTGGCCCTGGCCGGGGTGTTCTCCACCAACCCGGTCGCCGGCCTCGGCAACCCGCTGGCGCTCAACGTCAACGACAACTGGCTGCACCTCGGCCTCGCCGCCGTCGGTCTGCTGATCGCGGTGCTGCCGGCGCGGCGGAAGATCGTGGCGGAGGAGCCGGTCGACACGCGCACCGGCGAGCCGATCGCCCCGATGGTCGATCCTGCCGCTCCTGGTGGTCCCGGGGAGGCGGAGCGGCGTCGGGAGCAGGCCCGGTACGAGCGGGAAGCGAGCATTCGCGACCCCAAGGCCGATCCGGTGACGCAGGAGATGCCGGCGCAGCGCACCGACGACGTGCCGCACGGCGCGCACCGCGACCAGCGGATCGAGTCGGTGGACCCGACCGTGAACCCGCGGCCGGTCCAGCCGATCGACCCGGCCATCGCGGAGCAGCACAAGTCGCGGTTCAGCCGGTGACGTTCGCGGTCAGTCGGTTGTGCAACCGATCCTGATGCGCTGACGGCAAGACGTGCGGTGCACGGTCCCGAGCGGACCGTGCACCGTCGTGCGTTGCCGGCTCGTGCGTTGCCGGCTCGTGCGGGGTCAGGCCGCTGAGTCCATGCGGTCCACCTGGTCGTCGTCCAGTTTGATCTCCAGCGCGCCCAGGGTCTCCTCCAGCTGTGCGAGCGAGGTGGCGCCCACCAGCGGGATGATGTCCTGCCGCATCAGCCACGCGAGCACGACCTGGTTGACGGTGGCGCCGAGCTCCGCCGCGACCTCGTGCAGCACCTTCAGCCGCCGAGTGGTGCCGGGGTGGTCGTAAGCCTCGCCCAGCGGCTTGTCCCGGTACCTGCCCGAGAGCAGCGCCGAGTACGCCACGAGCGTGACGTCGCCCTCCGCCCGCGCGTAGTCGAGCAGCTCGGCGGTCATGTGCACGTGACCGCCCTCGGGCAGCTTCACACCCGGCCGCGGGCGGAGGTAGCTGTACCGCTGCTGCACGGCGTTGTAGAGCGGCCAGCCGTTGGCCCGCGAGACCGCCCGTGCCCGGTCGAAGCGCCACGTGGCGTGGTTGCTGGCGCCGATCTCGCGCACCGTGCCGGCTTCGACGAGGGACGCGAACCCGCCGAGGGTGTCCTCCAGCGTGACGCTGCGGTCCTCGATGTGGCTGTAGTAGAGGTCGATGTGGTCGATGCCCAGCCGTGCCAGGCTCGCGGCGGCGGCGCGGCGGACCGTGTCGCCGGCCAGGCCCTCGGCGTTCTCCAGCCCGGTGCCTGGCGTCAACGGCCGCGCGCCCATCTTGGTGGCCACGACCATGTCGTCGCTGTTGCCGCGCGCGGCCAGCCAGCGACCGACCATGTGCTCGCTCTCGTCGCCCGTGCCACCGTCCCAGAACACGTAGTTGTTGGCCGTGTCCAGGAACGTGCCGCCCGCCTCGGCGAAGCGGTCCATGATCGCGAACGAGGTCTGCTGGTCGACTGAGGTGCCGAACGGCAGCGTGCCCAGCGCCAGGGCGCCGACCTCCAGTGAACCGATGCGCTGTCGTCTCATGGCGGTCAGCCTGGATGCTGGAGCGCGGTCCAGGTCAAGCCCCTGGTGCGGCCCCTGGCATGCTGGGTGGCGATGTCGACTCTGACGAAATGGGCTCCCGCCGTGTTGGCGCTGGTCCTGGTGGCCAGTCCGGGCGTGTGGCGGTACAGCAGGCACGTCATCACCATCGCGCACGAGGCCGGGCACGCCCTGGTCGCGCTGCTCACCGGCCGGCGGCTGGAGGGCATCAAGCTGAACTCCGACACGTCCGGGGTCACCGTGTCGCGTGGCAGGCCGACCGGGTTCGCGGTCGTGCTGATGTACTTCGCGGGGTACGTGACGCCGTCGTTGCTCGGGTTGGGCGCGGCGGTCCTGGTGACGTCCGAGCAGGTCCGGCCGTTGCTGTGGGCGACGGTCGGGTTGCTGGCCGGAATGCTGATCATGATCCGCAACGCGTTCGGCGTGCTGTCGGTCGTGGTGACGGGGGCGGTGATGTTCGCCGTGTCGTGGTACGCGACGGCGGAGTGGCAGGCGGCGTTCGCGTTGTTCGTGACGTGGTTCTTGTTGTTGGGCGGGGTGCGGCCGGTGGGTGAGTTGCAGCGGCGGCGGATGCGGGGGCTGGCGCGGCAGTCCGATGCCGATCAGCTGGCGCGGATCACGCGGGTGCCCGGGTTGGTGTGGGTGCTGCTGTTCGCCGGGGTTGCGGTGGGGACGCTGATGGTGGGCGGTCGGCTGCTGCTGCCGTTGTAGGGGTTTGGTCTTGGGCTGGGGGTCGGGTGGATCCTGGTTCAGTCCGGCTCGATTTGACATGGGGCCCTTACGGGCACCCCAGGCAGGCCAAAGCCGGGCAGGCCTGGCGGGAAAAGCGTCCGCCAAGCCTGCCCGGCTTCGACCAGCCTATGGCACCCGAACCCATGTCAAATCGGGCCTAGGTGCGGGCGCTGCGGGCCCGTTGTTGCTGGTTGTGGGGTGGTTGGTGAGGGGTTGGTGAGGGGTTGGCAGACCACTCGACCGGGCGAAGAGTGCAACCAAGGACAACCCAAACCGCATTTCTCACGTTAGCCGGATAAAACGGCCGGCCCGGCGGCGGCGGACGTCGCTATGACCGTCGGCAACAGCCATAGTTTCCGCCACGGCCACCGTCACAGCCCTCAACGCCCGTCAGGCCGTCAGGTGCCATTTGCGCTCCCGCCAACCTGGCTCACCGCCGACCCGTCCCAAGGCCCGCCGCGTCCGCCACGCCCTGCGCCCCCCCCGCCAGCGCCCTGCGCGCGTCGCCAGGCGCGCCCGACCGCGATTGCCAGGTCGGTGGCGCCCCGCTTGCCTCGCCAGCCCGCACCAGAGCCACCCCCCGCACCAGGCCCACCAAGCGCGCCGGCCGTAGGAACCTCGCTTGCCCATCCCAGGCCTTTGGCGGCGTGGGGGTAAGGGCTGGTGGGTCGGGTAACCCGTTCTTTTCTAGGGAGGACGCCATGACCGACACCGTCGCCGACTTCGTGCTGCGCCGCCTGCGTGATTGGGGAGTCGAGCACGTCTTCGCCTATCCGGGTGACGGCATCAACGGGCTGGTTTCGGCTTTCGGGCGTAGTGGCGATCGGCCGAGGTTTGTGCAGGCGCGGCACGAGGAGATGTCCGCGATGCAGGCCGTGGGCTATGCCAAGTTCGGTGGGCGGGTCGGGGTGTGCATGGCCACGTCGGGGCCCGGGGCGATCCACCTGTTGAACGGGCTGTACGACGCGAAGTTGGACCACGTGCCGGTGGTGGCGATCGTCGGGCAGACCGCGCGCACCGCGATGGGTGGCAGCTATCAGCAGGAAGTGGACCTGCACTCGTTGTTCAAGGACGTCGCGTCGGAGTACCTGGTCGACGTGACCGTCCCCGAGCAGTTGCCCAACGCGCTGGACCGCGCCATCCGCACCGCCGAGTCGCAGCGGGCGCCCACGGCGCTGATCATTCCGGCCGACGTCCAGGAGTTGGAGTACTCGCCGCCTGAGCACGCCTTCAAGCACGTGCCCTCCAGCGCCCCCAGCCGGGGGTGGGCCACCGCGGTCCCCTCCACGGACGACGTCGAACGCGCGGTCGAGGTGTTGAACGCGGGGGAGCGCGTGGCGGTGCTCGTCGGGCAGGGGGCGCGCGGGGCCGGTGGTGAGGTTCGCCAGGTGGCCGAGGTGCTGGGGGCCGGGGTGGCGAAGGCGTTGTTGGGCAAGGACGTGCTGCCCGACGACGAGCCGTGGGTGACCGGGGCGATCGGGTTGTTGGGCACGAGGCCGAGCTACGAGCTGATGCGGGACTGCGACACGTTGTTGATCGTCGGGTCGAGCTTCCCGTACTCGCAGTTCCTGCCCGAGTTCGGCCGCGCGCGGGCGGTGCAGGTGGACGTCGACGGGCGGTTCATCGGGATGCGCTACCCGACCGAGGTGAACCTCGTCGGTGACGCCGGGGCGACGTTGCGGGCGATGCTGCCGTTGCTGCGGCGCAAGGAAGACCGGACCTGGCGGGAGACCGTCGAGGGCAACGTGGCCGAGTGGTGGGAGACGTTGCGGCGGCAGTCCTTCGTGGACGCCGACCCGGTGAACCCGATGCGGATCATGTGGGAGCTGTCGTCCCGGTTGCCGGAGGACGCGATCGTGACCGCCGACTCGGGGTCCGCGGCGAACTGGTACGCCCGCCTGGTCAAGTTGCGCGGCCGGATGCGCGGGTCGTTGTCGGGCACGTTGGCGACGATGGGCGCCGGGGTGCCGTACGCGATCGGGGCGAAGTTCGCGCACCCGGAACGCCCGGTGGTCGCGTTGGTCGGCGACGGCGCGATGCAGATGAACGGGCTGGCCGAGTTGATCACCATCGCCCGCTACTACGAGGAGTGGGCGGATCCGCGGTGCGTGGTGTGCGTGCTGCACAACAACGACCTCAACCAGGTGACGTGGGAGCTGAGGGCGATGGGCGGCGCGCCGAAGTTCGAGGAGTCGCAGGTGCTGCCCGACATCGGCTACGCGGCGTTCGCGCGGGCCGTCGGGTTGGGCGGGATCGACGTGTCCGACCCGGCCGACCTGGGCGGCGCGTGGGACGAGGCGCTGTCCGCCGCCCGGCCCGTGGTGCTGGACGTGCGGTGCGACCCGAACCTGCCTCCCATCCCGCCGCACACGACGTTCGAGCAGGCCAAGGCCACCGCCGAGGCGATGCTCAAGGGCGACCCGGACGCGTGGGACGTGGTCAGGCGCGGGGTGGCGACCAAGGTTCAGGAATTCCTGCGCGGGTAACCGGTGGCCATGGTCAGCATCGGTTACTTCCTCTCCAGCGAGGAACACGGACCGCGCGAGCTGGTGGCGCAGGCGCGGTGGGCGGAGCAGGCCGGGTTCGAGCGCCTGTGGATCTCCGACCACTACCACCCGTGGAACCGCGAGCAGGGCAACAGCCCGTTCGTGTGGTCCGTCATCGGCGCGCTGTCGGAGGTCACCTCCTTGCCCGTCACGACCGCTGTCACCTGTCCGACGCTGCGGATTCACCCGGCCGTGGTGGCACAGGCCGCGGCGACGGCCGCCGTCCAGTGCCGGGGCGGGTTCACCCTCGGCGTCGGCACCGGCGAGGCGTTGAACGAGCACATCTTCGGCGACCCGTGGCCGTCCGCGCCGGAACGGCTGGAGATGCTGGAAGAGGCCGTCGAGGTGATGCGGGCGCTGTGGACCGGCGAGGAGGTCAGCCACCGCGGCGAGCACTACACGGTCGAGAACGCGCGGCTCTACACGGTGCCGCCGTCACCCGTTCCGGTGTACGTGTCGGCGTTCGGGCCGAAGGCGGCGGAGGTGGCCGGGCGCATCGGCGACGGCCTGTGCTCCACCATGCCGGACGCGTCGCTGGTGGCGAAGTTCCGCGCCGCCGGCGGTGAGGGCAAGCCCACCCAGGCCGGGTTCAAGGTGTGCCACGCGTCGTCCGCCGAGGAGGCCGTGAAGACGGCGCACCGGCTGTGGGCGAACGAGCAGCTGCCCGGCGAGCTGGCCCAAGTGCTGCCGACGCCACGGCACTTCGAGCAGGCGTCGACGCTGGTCACCGAGGACATGGTGGCCTCGGCGCTGCCCGTCGGGCCCGACCCGCGGCCGTACCTCGACCGCGTCCGCGAGTTCGCCGACGCGGGCTACGACGAGGTGTACGTGAGCCAGATCGGCCCGGACCAGGAGCGGTTCTTCTCGTTCTGGGCCGAGTCCGTCGCGCCCGAGCTGGAGGGCGCCTTCGCCACGCCGGGAGGAGTGCGATGACCGATCCGAACGAACGCCCGCTGGACGAGATCGAGCAGCTGGACGAGGACGAGCTCGGCGTCGACCCGCTGGAGCGCGGCGTCGAGCCGCCCGAGCACTGGAGCGCCGCCGACCGCCACGGCACCACGCCGCGCGAGCTGCGCGAGGGCGAGACCCTCGACCAGCGGCTGGCGCAGGAGGAACCGGAGTAATCCACCTCCACCGGTAATCCATCCGATGAGGCGCACCACGTTTGCCCCCCGGGGACCAGCGGGTAAGCCGTGATCAAGCACCTGTGACACCGCAAGGGGGTTCATCCGATGACCAGCACCGCGCGCCTGCCCAAGCCCGTGACCGACGTCTGGGACTGGCAGAAGGAAGGGTTGTGCCGAGGCCGTGACAGCGCGGTCTTCTTCCACCCCGACAACGAGCGCGGCTCCGCCCGAGCCGCTCGCGAGGACAAGGCCAAGCAGCTCTGCGCCCGCTGCCCCGTCGTGGACCCGTGCCGCGAGCACGCGCTCGCGGTGCAGGAGCCGTACGGGGTCTGGGGCGGCATGGGCGAGGACGAACGCCGTCGCATCATCGCCAACCGCCGCCGCTCCGCCGCCTGAGCACCGACCTGGCCGCCGCCGGTCGGGCCGCCCCCGCCCTCCGGACCCCAGAATCGCGCGGAGGGCGCCTGACC
>NZ_JBFAMT010000091.1:0-22271 GCF_040656635.1 Actinosynnema sp. NPDC049800
CGTCGTGCCGTAGACGAGGTGCTTGCCGTTGTACGGCACGTAGGTGAAGTCCTTGAGCGACACCCAGCCCGACCTCGGGTTCGCCAGCACGCCCGTCGACGACCAGCGGTACGTCGACGGGAGGGAGCACTGGCCGGGCGTCGTGGTCGTGGTGGTGGTCGTCGTCCCGCCGCCGCCGACGCGGACGAGCTGCCACTGCTGGTTGGCGCCGCCCCAGTCGGAGTACTGGACGACGTTGCCGCCGTCGGCGGTGGACGCGCCCTGCACCTCCACGGCCTTGCCGCTGTTGCGGTTGATCAGGCGGACGTGGCCGCCGTCGGAGTCGGCGAGGCGGAACTGCTGGTTGGTGCCGTTGCCGTCGGCCCACTGGACGATGTTGGCGCCGTCGGCGGTGGAGAAGTTGTAGACGTCGAGCACCTTGCCGGACAGGCGTGACTTCACCCGGTAGTAGCCGCCGCCGGAGTCGACGAACTGCCACTGCTGCTGGTTGCCGTCGTTGCGGGTCCACTGGGTGATGCGGGCGCCGTCGTTGGTGGCGAGGTTGTAGACGTCGAGCGCCTTGCCGCTGTTGCGGTTCACCAGCACGTACCACGCGGTCGTGTCGATGACCCCGGGCTGGCTCGAGCCCTCGTTGAGGGCGTTGAGCACGGCGGTGTAGGCGGGCTTCTTGTTGCCCGAGGCGTCGAACAGCAGCGGGTTCTGGCCGGTCCGCCACGAGTCGCTGTCGCGGATGCCCCAGACGGTGATGCCGGTGCACCGGGCGACCGCCAGGCACGCGCGGGTGACGGCGCCGAACGCGTTGGCCTGGTTGGAGCCGGAGATGTCCAGCTCGGTGATCTGCACGTCGACGCCGAGGTCGGCGAAGCGCTGGAGGTTGGCCTGGTAGTCCGACGGCGCCGAGTTGGTCAGGTGGGACTGGAAGCCGACGCAGTCGATGGGGACGCCGCGGGCCTTGAAGTCGCGCACCATGTTGTAGATGCCGGTGCTCTTGGCGTTGATGCCGTCGGTGTTGTAGTCGTTGTAGCAGAGCTTCGCGCCGGGGTCGGCGGCACGCGCGGCGCGGAAGGAGGCCTCGATCCAGTCGTTGCCCGTGCGCTGGAAGTTGGAGTCGCGACGACCGCCGCTGGTGCCGTCGGCGAACGCCTCGTTCACCACGTCCCAAGAGTGGATCTTGCCCCGGTAGTAGGTCGCGACGCGGGTGACGTGGTTGAGCAGGGCCTGGCGCAGCGCCGAGCCCTCCATGCGCTGCATCCACCCCGGCTGCTGGGAGTGCCAGGCCAGGGTGTGGCCGCGCACCTTCATGCCGCGGCTGATGGCGTGGTTGACGATCCGGTCGCCGTTGGTGAACGTGAACTGGCCCTGGTTGGGCTCGGTCGCGTCCATCTTCATCTCGTTCTCGGCGGTGACCTGGTTGAACTCCCGGTTCAGGATCCCGACGTAGGTCGAGTCGCCGAGCTTGCCCGCCGCGACGGCGGCGCCGAAGTACCGGCCCTTCTCCGCCGCCGAGGCGCCCAGGGTCGTGCCGGCCAGGGCCAGGCCGTCGAACGCCGCCGTCATCATGGTGGCGACGAGTCCCACGACGAGCAGCAACGCCGTTGTTCTCGACCGACGCACCGGCGTCGGTCGAATGACCGCTCGTATCGAATGATTCATCACGTGTCCTCACGGATCGGCACACCGCAAGCCGTGGCGTCGCGGTGGCAGGGGGCACTTGCCGACGCCCGATCGATCTTTTGTTAGCGCTAACAACTTCGCGGTTGAACATCCCACGTGCAAAGGGGATGGCAGTGAAGTGCGGTCGTCGTCGCGATGAGCGCGCGTCGTGCCTCTCCGACTGTGAAGGATGGCACACGCCGGGTCAAGACGTTACGAAAATCTTTCGTGCAGGTAGGGCGCGGTATCGCGCTGGTGATGGGCACCTGACCGGTCGGCGTCGGGCCTCTTGGGCCGCATGGTCAGGTCGAATGGCGTTCGACTGTTAATAGCCCGCGCCTTGCTAAAGTTAGCGCAAACATTTTAGCTACCGGAACGGTGGCCTCGAATTGAGATGGAAGCGGCTGTCCCGAACGTTCGGATCGAGCACGCGCAATGGGCTGAACGGAGCAACTCCGGGTGGCTAAAGTTAGCGCTCACAGGTTTAGCTTTGACGATGTCGTCGGGACGTAGTTTCATGGGCACGACAATCAAGGTCACTCCGTTCCCGGCGGGCTCCCGCCGCGCCGAGCGCCGCCGTGGGTGCGCTGTCCTGTGGAGTCGCAACGGTCAGCACGGGAAGTGGACCCGGCCTGACGGTGGCGAACGTCGCGACGGATTCCGATGCCCTTCCGGAGGTTCTGGTGAAATCGACACCGTTGGTCGCGGCGCTGCTGCGGCGGGTGGGCGCGTTGCTCGCCGCGGTCGTGTGCGCGTCGGCCCTCGCGCCCGCGATGGCCAAAGCGGACAACCCGATCGTGCAGCACATCTACACCGCCGACCCGGCGCCGCTGGTCCACAACGGACGCGTGTACCTCTACACGGGGCACGACGAGGACGGTTCGACCTGGTTCACCATGAAGGAGTGGCGGGTCTGGTCCTCCGACGACATGGTGAACTGGACCGACCACGGCTCGCCGATGAACGTGGGCACGTTCTCCTGGGCGAGCAAGGACGCGTGGGCGGGGCAGGCGATCGAGCGCAACGGCAAGTTCTACTGGTACGTGCCCGTCGTCAACCGCGCCACCGGCCGCATGGCGATCGGCGTGGGCGTCGCCGACAGCCCCACCGGCCCGTTCCGCGACGCCATCGGCCGCCCGCTGGTGGAGAACGGCGAGATCGACCCGAGCGTCTTCATCGACGACAACGGCCAGGCGTACCTGTACTGGGGCAACCCGAACCTGTGGTACGTGCGGCTCAACGCCGACATGACGTCGTTCTCCGGCGGTCCCACCCAGATCCCGCTCACCGCGGCCGGGTTCGGCTCCCGCACTGGTGACGCCAGCCGCCCCACCCTCTACGAGGAAGGGCCCTGGGTCTACAAGCGCAACGGCGTGTACTACAACGTGTTCGCGGCGAAGTGCTGCTCGGAGTTCATCGCCTACTCCACCGCGCCCAGCCCCACCGGGCCGTGGACCTACCGCGGCACGGTCATGCCCACCCAGGGCGGCAGCTTCACCAACCACGCGGGGATCGTCGACTTCAAGGGCAGCTCCTACTTCTTCTACCACAACGGCGCGTTGCCGGGCGGTGGCGGTTTCACCAGGTCCGTGGCGGTGGAGCGGTTCACCTACAACGCCGACGGCTCGATCCCGACCATCAACATGACCACGGGCGGCGCACCTCAAGTGGGCACGCTCAACCCGTTCGTCCGCCAGGAGGCCGAGACGATCGCCTGGGGTTCGGGCATCGAGACCGAGCGTTCCGCCGAGGGCGGGATGAACGTGGGCTGGATCGAGAACGGCGACTACCTCAAGGTGAAGGGCGTCGCGTTCGGCTCGGGCGCGCGGACGTTCAACGCCCGCGTGGCCTCCGGCACCTCCGGCGGCACCGTCGAGGTCCGGCTGGACGGCCCGAGCGGCGCGGTGGTGGGGCGCTGCGGCGTCTCGGGCACCGGCGGCTGGCAGAACTGGGCCACGGTCTCCTGCCCGATCAGCGGCGCGACGGGCACCCACGACCTCTACCTCCGGTTCACCGGCGGCAGCGGCTACCTGTTCAACGTCAACTGGTGGCAGTTCGCGGCGTGACGGCGCGCGGTGGTCGCGGTCGCCGGCGGCGAAACCGCGCCCGCGACCACCGGGCTCACTGAACGTTAGATAGTTCGCGTTCACAAAGTGTGTTGTGAAGAGTCCACTGACGGAGGTCTTGCTTTCGCGTTCTCGGGCGGCACAAGGTGTTCTTGACGGCCCTTGTGACACAGCTTACTGTCGTGAGCGCTAACAATCGGAGTTGAGACCGAAACTTTCGGCCGCACGGTGCGGCAGGCTCTCGACCCGGTTCACGCGATCGCCGACCGGCGGTGGTCAACCGCATGGTGGCGGTGCCGCCTGTTCTCGCACACCTTGGAGAAGCGCTGTGAAACTCCGCTTGCCCCTGCTCCGCGCCGCCGCGGCCCTGGCCCTGCTCACCGCCTGCACACCCGGCACGGGCGGTGGTGGGGGAGGGGACGGCAAGTCGTTCGAGTTCTGGTCGTTCTCCGCCATCAACCAGAAGCTGACCGTCGACGCGTACAAGGCGAAGCACCCGGACATCGACATCAAGCTGACCGAGGTCGGCACGTCGACGGAGACCGCCCAGTCGCTGACCACGGCGCTGGCCGGCGGGAAGGTGCCGGACCTGGTGCTCATCCAGGGCGACAACCTGCCGCAGTTCGTCGACCAGCCGCAGAACTTCGTGGACCTGCGGACGCTGGGCGCCGACGACATCAAGGACGAGTACCTCGACTGGGTGTGGAAGCAGAGCGTCGCCAAGGACGGCGAGGTGCTGGGCGTGCCCACCGACGTGGGCGGCATGGCCGTGGCCTACCGGACCGACCTGTTCGCCGCCGCCGGCCTGCCCACCGACCGGGAGTCCGTGAGCGCGCTGTGGCCGACGTGGGACGCGTTCATCGAGACCGGTAAGCGCTACAAGCAGGCCACCGGCAAGGCGTTCACCGACAACGCGGCGACCAGCGTGTTCTACCAGGCGGTCAACCAGGTCTCGGAGAAGTACTACAGCGCGGACCGCAAGCTGGTCTACAGCACCAACCCGCAGGTCAAGGCGGCGTTCGAGCTCGGCATCAAGGCGGCCACCTCCGGGATCACCGCCGGGCAGTCCTCGTTCGAGAGCGCGTGGAGCGCCGGCATGGGCCAGGGCGCGTACGCCGCGGTGTCCGCGCCGTCGTGGATGCTCAACAGCATCCGCACCACCGCCCCCGACACCAAGGGCAAGTGGGACATCGCCAGGATCCCCGGCGGCTCCGGCAACTGGGGCGGAAGCTACCTGGCCATCCCCAAGGGCGCGAAGAACCCCCAGGCCGCCTGGAACTACATCAAGGAGATGCAGTCGCCCGCGGGCCAGCTGGAGCACTTCAACCGCGTCGGCGCGCTGCCCTCCACGCCGGAGGTCTACCAGGACGCCAAGCTCACCGACGCGAAGGACCCGTTCTTCTCCGACGCGCCGACCGGCAAGATCTACACCGACTCGCTGCTGGGCCTCAAGCCGTTCTACATCGGTCCCGACAGCGCCGCCATCGGCCAGGAGTTCCTCGACGCCATCACCAACGTCGAGCAGGCGGGCGGCGACCCGGCCACCGCCTGGGACGACGCGCTGCGCAACATCAAGACCGCCATCGGCGAGTGACGACCGTGACCGCCACGCTGACGCCCGCGCCGTCGGCCGCACTGCCGCCCCCTGCCTCCCCGAGGGGCAGGGGGCTCGCGGAGCGCCTGTCGCCGTACGCCTACATCGCCCCGTTCTTCGTCCTGTTCGGCGTGTTCGGGCTGTTCCCCCTCCTCTTCACCTTCTACGTGGCCCTGTTCGACTGGAACCCCATCGGCGACCAGGTGTTCATCGGCACGGACAACTTCACCCGCATGTTCGCCGACCCGCGGTTCTGGAACGCCGCGGGCAACACGGTGAGCATCTGGGCGCTGTCCACCGTCCCGCAGCTGCTGCTGGCGCTGGTGCTGGCGCACGTGCTCAACCACGCCCGGCTGCGGTTCGCGCTGTTCTTCCGGATGTCGGTGCTGGTGCCCTACATCACGTCGGTGGCGGCCACCGCGGTCGTCTTCGCGCAGCTGTTCGACCGGGACTACGGGCTGCTCAACTGGGTGCTCGGGCTGGTCGGGATCGAGCCGGTGGACTTCGTCCAGTCCACTTGGGGCAGTCACGTCCTCATCGCCACGATGGTGACCTGGCGGTGGTTCGGCTACACCACGCTGCTCTACCTGGCTTCGCTGCAATCGGTGCCGCGGGCGGTGTTCGAGGCCGCGGCCATCGACGGCGCGGGGCCGTGGCAGCGGTTCCGGCACATCACCATCCCCTCGCTGCGACCGGTGATCATCTTCACCGTCGTCACGTCCACCATCGGCGGCCTGCAGATCTTCACCGAGCCGCTGCTGACCGGCTCGGGGCTGACCTGCGGCGCGGTGCGCCAGTGCCAGACGTTGACGTTGTTCCTGTACGAGCAGGGTTTCGGGCAGTTCGAGTTCGGCTACGGCTCGGCGATCGGGGTCGCCCTGTTCGTCATGGTCGTGGCGATCGCCGCGGTGAACTTCGTGCTGTCCACCCGGATCAAGGCGGACCGATGACGAGCACCGCGACGCGCAACCGAGGCCCTGGCCGGGTCCGCTGGTGGACCTACCTCATGCTGGCCGCCGCCACGGTCGTGTGCCTGTTCCCGCTGTACTGGATGTTCATCGTCGCCACCACCGACACCGCGGCCGCGACGCGGATGCCGCCCGAGGTCGTGCCCGGCGGCAACTTCTTCCACCTCGCCGGGCTGGTCCTGGACACGGTGCCGTTCGTGCAGTCGCTGCTCAACAGCCTCGCCGTGGCCACCGCGATCGGCGTCGGTCAGGCGGTGCTGTGCTCGCTGGCGGGGTTCGCCTTCGCGAAGCTGCAGTTCCCGGGCCGCAACACCCTGTTCGTGGTCGTCGTGCTCACCATGACGGTGCCCACGCAGCTCTCGGTCATCCCGCAGTACATGATCATGTCCGAGCTGGGCTGGGTCGACACGCTGCAGGCGCTGATCGTGCCCGGCCTGGCCAGCGCGTTCGGCATCTTCTGGATGCGCCAGCACATCTCGGCCACGATCAGCGACGAGTTGATGCAGGCGGCCCGCATCGACGGCGCGAGCACCGCGCAGGTGTTCTGGCGCATCGCGTTCCCGATCGTGCGGCCGGCCGCGTTCGTGCTCGGCCTGTTCGGGTTCATCACCGCGTGGAACGACTTCCTGTGGCCGTTCATCGTGCTCAAGTCGCCCGAGCGCTACACCGCCCAGATCGCCATCAAGGCGCTCCAGAACAGCCTCGACGTCGACCTCGGGCTGGCCATGTCCGGCTCCTTCCTCGCCACGATCCCGCTGGTCGTGCTGTTCGTCGTGGTCGGACGGCGGATGGTCGCGGGCATCCTCGAAGGCGCCTTCAAGGGCTGACACCCTCGCACAACAAGGAAAACCATTGACCTCACCGAAGTCCGAGGCGTCGTTCTACGACAACCCCGTGATCCCCGGGTTCCACCCCGACCCCAGCGTGTGCCGGGTCGGCGACGACTACTACCTGGTGTGCTCGAGCTTCGAGTACTTCCCGGGCGTGCCGCTCTTCCACAGCCGCGACCTGGTGAACTGGCGGCAGATCGGCAACGTCCTGGACCGGCCGTCCCAGCTGCCGCTGCCGGCCGACGCGATGGCGTCGGACGGGATCTACGCGCCCACGATCCGGCACCACGACGGCCGGTTCTGGATGATCACCACGAACGTCTCGCACGGCGGCAACTTCGTCGTCACCGCCGAGCGACCCGAAGGCCCCTGGTCGGACCCGGTGTGGCTTGACCTGCCCGGCATCGACCCCGACCTGGCGTGGGACTCGGACGGCAACTGCTGGTGCTCCTTCGCGGGCGCGCACGGGCCCACGTTCAACGGCGTGCAGGTCGCCCGGGTCGACCCCGAGGCGGGGAAGGTGCTGGAAGGGCCGTTCCCGGCCTGGGCGGGCACCGGGTTGCAGTGGCCGGAAGCGCCCCACCTGTACCAGGTCGGGGAGTGGTGGTACCTGATGATCGCCGAGGGCGGCACCGAGCGCGGCCACACCGTGGCCATGGCCCGCGCCCGCTCGCCGCGCGGTCCGTGGGAACCGGCGCCGGTCAACCCGATCCTGTCGCACCGCAGCACGAGCCAACCCGTCCAGAGCACGGGTCACGCCGACCTCGTCACCACGCCGGACGGCGAGTGGTGGATGGTGCTGCTGGCCACCCGCCCGGTCGGCTACAGCCCCAAGTTCCACGTCCTGGGCCGGGAGACCTTCCTGACCCCGGTCCGGTGGGAGGACGGCTGGCCCCGCGTCGGCCCCGTCAACCTGAGGGAACGGGCGCCGGTCGGCGCACAGGAGCCGCAGGCCGCCCCGGAGCGGGACGACTTCGACGCCCCCGGGCTCGACCCCCGGTGGATCTCGCCGCGGGCGCGGCCGGACGGCTCGTGGTCGGTGACCGAGCGGCCGGGGTGGCTCGCGCTGCACGCCACCGGCTCCACGCTGGACCGGCCGGGCTGCACGTTCGTCGGCCGGCGCCAGCAGCACGTCGAGAGCCGGACCGCCGTCCTCCTGGATCCCGCCGCCGGTCGCGCCGGCCTGTCGGTGCGCCTGGACGAGGGCCACCACTACGACCTGGAGGTGGCGGACGGGCAGGCCGCGGTCATCGCCCGCATCGGACCCCTGCGCCAGAGCGTGGCCACGAGACCCGTGCCACCGGGCCCGCTGACGCTCGTGATCACCACCCGCTCGGCCCGCCGGTGGCCGGCGGGGGAGGAGCCGGCGGGCCTGCACGTCGCCGCGCCGGACTACCTCGCCTTCCACGTCGGCGAGGACCCGGAGCCGCTGGCCGAGCTGGACGGCCGGTACCTGTCCACGGAGGTCGCCACCGGCTTCACGGGCCGGGTGATCGGCATGTACGTCACCGAGGGCACCGCCTGGTTCGACTGGTTCGACCACGGTCCGCTCGACGCCGCACGGCCCTGACCTCGCCCGGTCGTCCCGGTCCGCGGCGAAGCGGCCGGGACGACCGGAAGTGGGGGCTCAGGTGATCAGCGGGAGGCCGTGCCCGGTTCGGCGACGGGCTGCCACGCGCCGTGCAGGCCGTCGAGCATGTCCGCGACGGTGTGGGCCTGCACGTCGGTGGGCGGGTCGGTGGTGAACCGGCTCACGACGGCGCGCACGTGACCCTGGGCGGGGCCCGCGAGGCCGTCGTAGACGGCGGTGAACAGGTTGCGGGCGGGTTCGCGCAGCCAGCCCGGCGGCAGCAGCTCCAGCGGCAGGCGCGGGTCGAGGATGGGCAGGCGGCGGTAGGTGTCCATGACCTCGGTGCGGGCGCGGACCGCTTCGATCCCGGTGATCCGGGAGGCGCGGATGTCGGGCAGCAGCGGCCGCCAGCGCCGGATGAACGCGTCGTAGTGGCGGGCGATGGCGGTGGTGTCCCAGGCGTCGAGGGGGTTGCGGCCGGTCCGCTCACCGAGGTCGACGTGGCGGGCGCGGAAGACGGTCATGGTGCCGGCGGCGAGCTCGGCCAGCTGCGCCCTGGCCTTGTCGGTGAGGTCGTGCGGCGAGATCCAGAGGCCGTCGTAGAGGGGCGCGCAGCCGAACCAGCGCAGCCGGCTGCGGACCTCCCGCCGCCGCGCGACCTCGTCCTGCGGCAGCGAGAAGGCGATCAACGTCCACCGGTGGTCCCACGGCTCGGCGGCGGCCGCCGCGGCGACGATGGACCGACCTCCGGCGGCGAGGTCGAGGGCGGCGGCCGAGGTGAGCCGGTAGGAGCTGTTGCGGCCCTGCTTGCTGCCTTCGAGGACACCGCGACGGGCGAGCCTGCTGATGGTGGTGCGCGCCCCGGCGTGGCTGACACCCGCCTCGGCGAGCAGCGCCACGATCGCGGCCGACGGCAGCCAGGCGCCGGTCCGCAGCGTGTAGTCGGCGAGCAGGGTCACGGTCAGGCCCTGCGGTGAGTTGCCGGACTGCCGCCGGGGAAGCCGGACCGCGTCGTCCGGGAAGATCTCCTCGATGTCGTACGGGCTGGTCACGGCGGCTCCGGCGGTGGCTCGGACAGGTCGTCACCACCGACCCTAATCGGGCGCGATCCCGTCGCACGGCCACACCGACCTGGCGAGACGGTCGATTGACAGTTTCTCGACCGGGCGGCACTCTAAGTGTCACACGATGGACGGCGTCCGATCAGCCGAGTCCGTGCGCTCGATCGCATCGGCTGGTCACCCGCCGGACACGTCCACGCGTGGCTCTCCCTCCGCCGCACCGCGGGTCGCACCCGGCCCGCTGCCAGCACCCTGTCCGGCCGTGCGCGACACAAAGGAGTCAAGCGCATGAAGGTCAAACCGAGCCTGCTACTCGCCGCCGCGACGTCACTCGTCGTGGCCGGCCTCGTCTCCGTCGCCTCAACGCCCGCGTCCGCGGCGTCGTTGACGGAGGTCACCAACTTCGGCTCCAACCCCGGTGGGATGCGGATGCACGTCTACGTGCCCGATTCCCGCCCGGCCAACCCCGGGATCGTCGTGGCCATGCACGGCTGCGGCGGCTCGGGCCCCGGCTTCTACTCCGGCAGCGAGTTCGCCTCGCTGGCCGACCGGCACGGTTTCGTCGTCATCTACCCCAGCGCCGAGCAGCAGGCCGGGTTCGGCAAGTGCTTCGACACGTGGTCCGACGCGGCCAAGCGCCGCGGCGGCGGCAGCGACCCCGTGTCGATCGTGTCGATGGTCAACTACGTCCAGCAGCGCTATGGAGGCGACCCCAACCGGGTCTACGCCACGGGATCGTCGTCCGGCGGCATGATGACCCAGCACATGCTCGCCCTGTACCCGGACGTGTTCAAGGCGGGTGCGTCGTTCATGGGCGTGCCCTTCAACTGCTTCGCCAACGCCGCCGACTTCCCGCCCGGCAGCAGCAAGTGCACGGGTAACGGGGGAGCGAACCGCACCCCGCAGCAGTGGGGCGACGCGGTGCGCCAGGCTTACCCCGGCTACACCGGCGTGCGGCCGCGCGTCCAGCTCTGGCACGGCACCAACGACACCCTCGTGCCGTACGCGCTGCTCCAGGAGAGCATCGAGCAGTGGACCAACGTGTTCGGCCTGAGCCAGACGCCGTCGTCCACCGACACCCCGCAGACCAACTGGAACCGGCGCCGCTACAACGACACCTCCGGCACCACCCAGGTCGAGGCCTACAGCATCCAGGGCGCCGGGCACAGCCTGCCCGCCGGCGGCATGGCAGCCCAGGCCATCGCGTTCTTCGGCCTGGACCGGCCCGGTGGCCCGACCAGCACGACCACGACGACGACCACCACGAGCACGACGACGTCCACCACGACGTCCACCACGACGACGACCACCACGCCGGGCGGCTCGGAGTCGTGCCGCGTCACGGGCACGGTCAACGCCTGGAACACCGGCCTCACCGAGAACCTCACCATCACCAACACCGGCTCCACGGCGATCAACGGCTGGTCGCTGGTCTTCACGTTGCCGAGCGGGCAGACGATCACCTCCGGCTGGAGCGCCACCTACTCGCCCACGTCCGGGCAGGTGACCGCGCGCAACGTGGCTTACAACCCCGTGATCGCGCCCAACGCCTCGATCGGCATCGGCTTCCAGGCGACCCACAACGGCAACACCGCCAAACCGGCCTCCTTCACCCTCAACGGTGCGCCGTGTTCCACCTCCTGAGCGACCGCGAACCCCGACCCGACAACGGGAGGAGCAGTGCGATGACAAGGCGAAGGTCGATCCTGGGCTCGGTCGCGGCGGCGGCGCTGCTCGTCGTGGCCTCCATCGGCACGGTGTTGAGCGGCGACCTCGGCGAGCGCACCTCGGCCGCGGCGGTCGGCGCCGCGGCGGCGACCGCGGGCTGCGGCAAGGCGCCGTCGCTGCGCAGCGGCACGATCACGATCCAGAGCAGCGGCAAGTCCCGCAGCTACATCCTGCGGGTCCCGGACAACTACGACGTGAACCGCCCCTACCGGGTGGTCTTCGGCTTCCACTGGCTGAACGGCTCGGCCACCGACGTCGCCACCGGCCGGACCGTGCAGACGGACGTCTGGGCCTACTACGGGCTCCAGCGCCTGGCCGACAACAGCACCATCTTCGTCGCGCCCCAGGGCCTGAACAGCGGTTGGGCCAACTCCGGCGGCGAGGACATCACGCTCGTCGACGACATCAACCGGCAACTCGACGCCGGCCTCTGCGTCGACACCACGCAGCGCTTCGCCGTCGGCTTCAGCTACGGCGCGGCCATGAGCTACGCCGTCGCCTGCGCCCGGCCGGACGTCTTCCGCGCGGTCGCGGTCTACGCCGTGGGCCAGCTCAGCGGGTGCAGTGGCGGCACCCAGCCCATCGCCTACTTCGCCGCGCACGGCCTGCGGGACAACGTCCTCGGCATCTCGGGCGGCCGGTCGATGCGCGACCGCTTCGTCCGCAACAACGGGTGCGCCGCCCAGAGCCCGCGTGAGCCGTCGCAGGGCAGCCTGACCCACGTGACCACGACCTACTCGGGGTGCCGCGAGGGCTACCCGGTGGTCTGGGCTGCGTTCGACGAGGGGCACATCGCCGCGCCGCAGGACGGCGCACCCGGCGACAGCGGCTCCCGGACCTGGTTGCCGGCCGAGACGTGGCGGTTCTTCACCCAGTTCCAGAGCGGTCCGACGACGACGACGACCACGACCACGACGACGAGCACCACGACCACCACGACGACAACCACGACCACGACGGGTCAGCCGGAACCCGGCACCTGTCGCGTCACCAACACCACCAACGCCTGGAACACCGGGCTGACCGCCGACATCACCATCACCAACACCGGGACCACCGCGGTCAACGGCTGGACCCTGACCTTCACCCTCCCACCGGGTCAGGCGATCACCTCCGGCTGGAACGCCACCTACTCGCCCACGTCCGGACAGGTGGCCGCGCGCAACGTCTCGTACAACGCGACCATCGCGCCCGGCGCGTCGGTGGGCATCGGCTTCCAGGCCACCCACACCGGCAACACCGGCAAACCCACCGCCTACACCCTCGGCAACGCCACCTGCACGATCGCCTGACCACGGCCGTCGAGGCACGACCCGCAGACGACGAGGCGGCCCGGGAACTTCCCGGGCCGCCTCGTTCATGCGGTCACGCCGTCAGCGACAGGAGTGCGCGTCGTACGGCGCGGTGAGCCCGAGCGACACCTCCTGCCCGTCCACGGTGGCGGTCGCCGTGACCGCCGCCGCCCCCGCGTCCACGGTCGACCGCCGGGAGTTGAACGGGTGGGACCGGCTCTTGCCCGGCTCGACGTCGTCGAACGACTTGGCGCCGAACGGCGTCTCGACCACGACGTCGACCGGCACGGACTCGTTGTTGGTCACGTGCACGGTGAGCTTGACGTGCGGGCCCGCGCACCGGGTGTCCGCACTGGTCGCGACCTTCAACGACGGCTTGGCGAACCGCCAGCTGTCGACCTCGACCAGGTCCTTGCCGTCGGGGCCGACGAACGTGAAGTACACGTCGTGCACGCCCGACACGCCGTCGAGCTCGGCGCCGACCTCGGCCCACTCGCCGACCGGCGCGTCGACCGGGATGGTGGCGACGACCGGCCCGGCGCGGTCGTCCAGGCGGACCTGGATGCTCGTGCCCGCCGTGAGCGGCTTGACGCGCGCCGACACCCCGGTGGCCCCGGACCCGAAGTCCGCCGAGGCCAGCGACGTCCAGTCACCGTTGTCGACGTCGTGCAGGGCCAGGTTCGGCAGGTCGTTCGGCGCGGTGAGCCGCTTGGTGGCCAGCCCCTGCTGCCAGGCGATGGTCTCCGCCTCGACCACCCGGTAGGGGTCGAGGTGGCGGATCTGCTCGACGCCGTCGAAGGTGCCGAGGACCTCCTTCACGGTGCCGTCGGCGTTGAACTCCAGCTTCGCGATGTGCGGGCTGCGGAACCCCTGCGTCGCGCCGCCGGTGATGCGGCGGTTCAGCGTCTGGGCGTGGTAGGTGAAGTAGTGCTCGCCGTTCAGCTCGAAGACCGACTGGTGGTTGTTGCCGCCGGCGCCGAAGTAGACGCCGGGGTTCTTGAAGATGACGCCCGCGTACTTGTCGGGCGTCCACGGGCCCATCGGGCTGTCGGCCATGAGGTAGGCGATGGCGCCGGTCGGCGGGCCGTTCGGGTCGATCGGGCCGCCGAACCCGAAGTTCGACGAGTACGAGTAGTAGTACTTGCCCTCGCGCTTGAAGACGTGACCCGCCTCGAACATCAGCGGCGCGTCGATGGTCTCGGCCGACCCCACGGTGCTGATCATGTCGTCGCCGAGCTTGATCACGCGCGTGGACTTGGGGTGGTTGGTGTTCTCGGCGGAGTTGGAGCCGTCGTTGCCGCCGCCACCGAAGTAGAGGTAGGCCTGACCGTCGTCGTCGACGAACGCGCCCGGGTCGAACAGCCAGTTGCGGCCGTCCGAGGCGCCGGGGGTCTGGCTGGTGATGAGCAGGCTGCCGCGCTCGTCGCGCCAGGGGCCCAGCGGCGAGTCGCCGACCAGGACGCCGGTCGCGGCGCCGTTGTTGGCGAAGTACAGGAAGAACTGCTCCTTGCCGCCGACGACGCGGCTCTCGACCGCGGGCGCCCAGGACTGCGAGGCGTACTTGGCGAGGCCGTTCGGCCCGGCCACCGGGATCTCGCCGTGGTCGGTCCAGTTGACCAGGTCGTCGGAGGAGATGACGGTGATGGTGTTGATCCCGCCGTAGGTGTTGGTCGGCGAGGTCCCGTCGGGGCCCGGGTTGTACACCTGGGTGTCGTTGGTCATGTACACGTAGACCCGGCCGTCGTGCACGAACGCGTTGCCGTCCGCGCCGAACTTGTGGGAGATCAGCGGGTTGCCCTCGCCGGGGTTCTTGCCGAGGACCTCGATGGTGGTCGACGGGGTGAACTCGCGCAGGACGACGTCGTCCACCTTGAAGTCCATCAGGTGGGTGGCCGGCGCGGCACCCGGGTCGGCCGTCCACGGCGTCTCGACGAAGACGCGGGGCGTGGTGACGGACTGCCCCGCGGGGATCGTGAACGTGCCCTGGAGCAGGCCCCACTGCCCGCGCGGCACCGTGCCCGTGCCGAGGTTGGTGTAGGTCGAGCCGCCGTAGTGCATGGTCACGAAGAACTGCTTGGTCGCGGGGCTGGCCGCGTTCTCGTACTTCACCCACGCGGTGACCGTGTAGGTCTTGCCGGCCTGCACCTTGCCGGCCAGGTCCTGCGCCGGTCCCGAACCGGTCGTCTTCCGGTTGGTCACCTGCACGGCGCCCGAGCCCGAGTGGGCGTCGGCGGTCGTGGACAGCACGGCGCCGTCGGTGGCGTTGCCGCTGTTGACGGTCCAGCCGGTGAGGCCGTCCTCGAAGCCGGGGTTGGTGATGAGGTTCGGCTCGGCGGCGGTCGCCGCCGGGGTGGCCGCGAGACCGGCCGCGAACAGGGCGCCGACGGCGGCGAGGACGACTGCTCTTCGCCGTCCCGACCGCTGCGGACGTTGTCGATCCACGAGATTCTCCTTGTGCTGGGTACCGCGGGTTACTTGCAGGCGTGCGCGTCGTGCGGTGCTTCGAGCACGACCGAACGCGGCTTGCCGTCGACCGTCGCCGACGCGGTGACCGAGGCCGATCCCGCCGGCACGCTCGACTGCCGGGTCATGAACGGGTGCGAGCGGGTCTTGCCGGCCGGGACGTCGTCGAACGACTTCGTGCCGTACGGCGTCTCGACCGAGACGTCCACCGGGACCGCCTCGTGGTTGGTGAACTCGACGGTGAGCACGACCTTGGGCCCGGCGCACCGGGTGCGGGCGGACACCTCGACCGCCACCGGGAACCGCGCCACCCCGAGCCGGGCCAGCTCCAGGCTCAACGCCCGCTCGGGCGCGTCGACCTGGTTCTGCGTCCCGAAGGTGGACGCCCGCGCGGCTTGCGCCTTGCCCAGCGCGTCGCGCATGGCGGACCACGCCGCCGCGGGGTAGTGGTGCTCGTCCAAGGTGGACGCGTGGGCGATCGCCGCGTCCAGGTCGCCGGTGTCGAGCGGCTCGCCCGCCGCGGTCAGGGTGTCGCTGAGCAGGAAGTGGTCGAAGTCCACGCTCCCGCCCGCCCGCTTGGTCGCGTAGTCGAACAGGCCCCACCGGTGGCCCATGAAGTGGGCCAGGCTGCCGTCCAGCGTCTGAGGCCCGACGCGGTTGCCCAGCTTGTGCCAGGCGCGGCCGTCCAGGCTGTAGTAGAACGTGGTCCAGCCCTGACCGGTCGGCGCGTCGAACTCCACGTCGCCCTTGAGGTGGACCACCGTGGCGTCGTCGAGCGGCACCTCGGTCCCGGGCACGAAGCTCTCCGCCGTCGACTGGTCGAACGTGACCGGGAAGGGCTGGACCCGGTTGACCACCCCGAGGGTGTTGCGGCCGTCGACACGCTTCACCGCGACGTAGGAGAAGCCGCGGTTGTACATCGCCAGGCCCGCGACGTCGCCGTCCCGCATCCCGGAGAAGTCGAGCTTGGTCTCCGCCGAGCCCTTCGGGCCGAACGTCCGCTGCGAGAGCGTGTTGCGCGCCTCCTCGAACCACGTCAGCTCGGCCCGGTTCGACAGCTTGGTGTAGAGGTAGTCGCCGGTGACGACCTTGCCGGTGGTGAGCCGCAACCAGCCCTCGCGGTCGGTGAGGGACCAGTGCCGGTTGTCCGGGGCGTGGTTCCACTCCCAGTGCAGGCCGAGCCGCGAGCCGTTGGGCCTGATCTCGTCCTCGGACGGGTGCTCGGTGGTCACCGGCTGACCCACGACCGAGACGTCGTCGAGCAGGTACTCGACGCTGGACGAGGGCGGCTGCGGGTTGGCCCACGGCGTCTCGACCGCGAACTTCACCTTGCCGGTCGCGGCCGTGCCCGGCACGGTGAACCGGCCCGAGACCGTCGTCCACCGACCGGCCGGGACGTCCCCGGACGCCATCACCTGGACACCGGCGCCCCAGTCGGCGACGAGGTTGAACCGCACGGTCGCCGGGCCGGCGGCGTACTTGACCCTCGCCGACACCGCGTACGTCACGCCGCGCTGCAACACGCCGTCCAGGGACTGGTTCGGCCCCGAGCCGTTGACGGTCCGGTCGGCCACCCGCAACGCCGTGGAGCCGTCGGCCGGCTCCAGGCTGAGCCGCGCGCCGAACTGGGCCGCCCACGGCGACACGGCGCCGGACTCGAAGCCGGGGTTGCGCACCAGTTCCACGCCGATGAGCGACTCGTCGACGACGGGCGGGGTCGGGATGGTCCACCGCTCGTCCATGTACGCCTTGTGCGGCGCGTCGTTGGCGAAGTCGTCCGAGGCGACGAGGCTCTTCTGCCGCTCCAGGGCCTCCTGCGCCGGGCTCAGCCGGATCGGCTTGTCGAACACCCCGTTCACCGGCACCACGCCGGCGTCGCCGAAGGTGGGCCAACCGTCCTGCCACGTGGCCGGGATCAGCGCCGGGATGCGGCCGACCGGGAACGAGTCGCGGAAGAACATGCCGTACCAGTCGGTCCGGCCGCCGTCACGCGCGATCGGCACGAGGCTGCCCTGCGCGAAGCCGTTCGAGTTCAACGCGCCGCGCGCCTGGTACGGGTTGCTGCCGTCGGCCGTCGCGTAACGCCCGAGCAGCTCCGGCGAGCGGAAGAGCGCCACCTGGCGGCCCTGCCCCGCCGGCCAGGTGATGATCACGATGTAGTAGTTCCCGTCGATGTACTGCACCTGGGCGCCCTCGAACAGCCCGCCGAGGAACGGTGATCCCGGGTAGTCCGACGGCCGCAGGATGTTCGGGTACTCCGCCACCACCCGGGTCAGGGTGCTGTCCAGCTTGACCGCGCTGGTCGAACCCGACCCGTAGAAGATGTACGGCGTGCCGCCGTCGCGCTCGTCGAAGTACAGCGACGGGTCGTGGAACGCGCGCCCCAGCGGCATCCGCGTCCACGCCCCGTCCTCGATGTCGTCGGTGCGGTAGAGGTAGGAGCCGCCGAGGTTGTTGGTGTTGAAGGCGACGTAGAACTGCCCGCGGTGGTAGCGCAGCGACGACGCCCACTGGCCCTGGCCGTAGGAGTTCTGGCCGTTGCGCAGCGAGAACGAGTCGCCGATGTCCGCCCGGTCGAAGACGTAGTTGACGATCTCCCAGTTCACGAGGTCGTAGGACTTCATGATCGGCGCGCCCGGGCTCAGGTGCATCGTCGTGCTGATCATGTAGTAGAGGTCGCGGCCCTCGTCGTTCTCCGCCGCCGGGACGCGCTCCACGCTCACGTCCGGCACGTCGGAGTTGACCAGGGGGACGGAGTAGGTGCCGTCGCCCTTGTCGGTCGACGTGTACGACGGCTCGGGCGTCCACTCGTCCGCCGCTTGGGCCGGTGGGCCGACCGAGGCGAGGGCCGCGCCGATCAAAGCGGCCACCGCGACCGCCGTGGCGACGAGCCGCAGTGCGCGGTTCGGGCGCCGGGTGCGCGGGCGAGCGTGGGCGGTCACGGGCATGGACGACTCCAGACGCGGTTGTGGCGGAAGGCGTGGGGCGAAGCCCCGGGCGTGGCGACAACGCGGCCCAGCCCGTGGGGTCTATTACCGCGAACGTCAATCGGAAAGTGGCATGACGTTCCTTCACGAGGGCGTGAGGGGGTGGATGTGATCGCTAACATCGCCGCCCGAGACGGCCTGGTTCCGGTGAGCTGGCAGCGGCAACATCGTGCTGCGGGACAGTGTTAGCGATAACACAAATGGGTGTCAAGACTGTTCCCGCTCGAGGACGCGCACGAAACACTTGCGGAAGGGTCGGTCACTGCTCTGCGTTGCCGTGGCCGGTGGGAGCTAAAAATCGGACTCGAATATTTAGCATTCACGCGCGTTGACCGGCGGGCGGAAATATGGCTACATTGACTTGCTGATCATCGTCGATCGGCCGCGATGTCGACTGCCCGGCGCCAATCCCGATGTGCGTGGTCGTTTCGGCGTGCCGTCCCGACCACCGACCGTGCCCGGCGTGCCGCGGCGGTCAGCGGCCGTCCGCGGTCGGTCTACCTCGCGGCCGGTTCCGCGCAGATGGGACCATTAGTGGGGAACAGGACTTCCAGTGCGCCCGCGATGGCCGACGTCGCCCGGCTCGCCGGGGTTTCGCACCAGACGGTGTCGCGGGTGCTCAACGGGCACCCGTACGTCCAGGAGCAGACGCGCTTGCGGGTCCAGGCGGCGATCGAGGAGTTGGGCTACCGCCCCAACCGCGCCGCCCGCGCACTGGTGACGGGCCGCTCGCAGCTGATCGGGGTGGTGGCCCAGAACACGACCCTGTGCGGGCCGATCTCGCTGCTGGCGGCGTTCGAGCAGGTGGCGGTGGAGGCCGGGTTCGTGGTGACCGCGCACCGGGTGAACGTGCTGGACCGCGAGTCGATCACCACGGCCCTGGAGCGGCACCGCGACCAGCGGGTGGCGGGGATCGTCGTCATCGCACCGACCGCGTCGGCCCACGACGCGGTGGACACGGTGTCCGCCGGCGTGCCGCTGGTGATGGTCGACGGCGACGCCGAGCGCTCGACCCCGCTGGTGACCGTCGACCAGGCGGCGGGCGCGTTCGCCGCCACGTCCCACCTGTTGCGGGCGGGTCACCGCACGGTGTGGCACGTCTCGGGCCCGCCCGACTGGTTCGACAGCGCCGGCCGGATCGAGGGCTGGCGGTCGGCGCTGGAGGCCGTGTCGGCGGAGGTGCCGCCGATCATGTCCGCGGACTGGAGCGCCGCGTCCGGGTACCGGGCGGGTCAGGTATTGGCGCGGATGCCCGAGGTCACGGCGATCTTCGCGGCGAACGACCACCTGGCGCTCGGCATCCTCCGGGCGATGAGCGAGCGCGGCAGGCGGGTTCCCCACGACGTGAGCCTGGTCGGCTTCGACGACGTGCCCGAGGCCGCGTACTTCATCCCACCGCTGACCACGATCCGGCCGGACTTCGCCGCGGTCGCCCGGGACGCCCTGGACCTGCTGATCACCCAGATCGAGGGCAGGGCGGTCGACGAGCCCCGCCGCACGTCCAGCCCGACGCTCGTGTCGCGGGACAGCGTCCGACCGCCGTCGGCCTGACACCGGGTTGGGCGGCACCTCGCCCGACCGCCGCTGATCCGCACCGCGACCTCCTCGGGCCGCGATCGGTCGTGGTGCACGGCGCTCGAACAGGTGCTTCACCGCGCCACGCTGCCAGCCGGGCCGTTCGCCCCTCGTGCGGTCGCGCCCTACCGCCGACGAAGCACGCCGAGCGCGGACGGGTGGTCCTCCGCGAACGAGGCGTGCGACGATCCCGGAAAACCCGCCGATCACGTGTCGGTTCCGACTCCTCGGATACCCCGGTGGCACGGGAGTGCGCGGAGAGCGGAGGTGGGCGATGACCAGCCCGGACGTCCTGAAGAGCCCGGAGAGCGCGATCGGCCGCGGTGCGGTGGTCGTCGGGTTCGACGGCTCGGAGCGGTCGCGGCGGGCCGCGTACTGGGCGGCGCGCGACGCGGCGAGCCGGGGGGCGCGCCTGGTCGTCGTGAACGTCATCCGCGGGCCGTTCCCCGAGGTGGTGGTCACGCCCGTGTCCATGCCGATGCCGCAGCTCGTCGGAGAGAAGGCGGTCCGCGCGTACACCAGGGACCACCTCGCCGAGCTCGCCGCGCAGTGCCGGAGCGTCGCGCCCGGGCTGGACGTGGACACCCGCGCGTTCGACGGGCACCCGGCCGCCGTGCTGGCCGAGGCCGGCCGGGAGGCGGCGCTGCTCGTCGTCGGCTCCTCCGGCGCGACCGGGTTGGCCAGGGTGTTCGCGGGTTCGGTCACGGCGGACCTGGCGCACCACTTCGCCGGACCGCTCGTGGTGGTCCGCGACGGCGGCGACGGGACCGACGACGGGCGGGTGGTGGTCGGCGTCGACGGCTCGGAGCCGAGCGACCGCGCGATCGACTTCGCGGTGGACCACGTGTCGCGGCACGGGGGGACCCTGGTCGGCGTGCACGCCACCACCGGGCTGCCGGTGGACGCGATGACGCCGGGCGGCGCCTGGGGCCAGGGACTCGGGCTCGGGCTGGACGTCGAGCAGCTCAGGGCGTCCGCGGACACCCTGATCGCGAGGTCGTTCGAGGCACCGCTCGCCCGCCACCCCGAGGTGCGGGCGGAGCGGGTGGTGTCGCTGGCCCGGCCCGCCCAGGTCCTGGCCCAGGAGGCGGAGGGCGCGGCGCTGCTGGTCGTGGGCAGCCACGGGCACGGCGCGGTGCGGCGCGCGCTGCTCGGCTCGGTCAGCCACGCGATGCTCCACCACGCGCCCTGCCCGCTGGCCGTCGTCCGAGGCGCCGGGCCCGAGCACTGACGAACCGCGGCACGTCGCGGATGGTAGGAAGACCTGGTGAGCAACTGGGATGACGGTGCCGGGCTGCGGCTCGCGCAGGACGAGGTCGTGTCGCTGACCAGCGAGCTGATCAGGATCGACACGACCAACACGGGGGATCCGGACACGGTCGTCGGGGAGCGCGCGGCCGCCGAGTGGGTCGCGGAGAAGCTGGCCGAGGTCGGCTACGAGACCACCTACGTCGAATCGGGGGCCAAGGGCCGCGGCAACGTGATCGCCCGCCTGGCCGGCGCCGACCCGTCCCGGGGCGCGCTGCTGGTGCACGGCCACCTGGACGTGGTGCCCGCCGACGCCTCCGAGTGGTCCGTGCACCCGTTCTCCGGCGCGGTCCAGGACGGGTACGTGTGGGGCCGCGGCGCGGTCGACATGAAGGACATGGTCGCGATGACGCTCGCCGTCGCGCGGCGGTTCAAGCGGGACGGCGTGGTGCCGCCGCGCGACCTCGTGTTCGCGTTCGTGGCCGACGAGGAAGCCGGTGGCCTGTTCGGCGCGAAGTGGCTGGTGGACAACCGGCCGGAGCTGTTCGAGGGCGTCACCGAGGCGATCAGCGAGGTCGGCGGGTTCTCCATCACGCTCAAGGACGACGTCCGGGCCTACCTGGTGGAAACCGCCGAGAAGGGCATCCGCTGGCTCAAGCTGCGCGTGCGCGGCACCGCCGGGCACGGTTCGATGATCCACAACGACAACGCGGTGGCCAAGCTGGCGGCGGCGGTCACGAAGCTGGGCAACCACCGGTTCCCGATCATCCTCACGCCGTCCGTGCGCGAGTTCCTGGCCGGCGTCTCGGAGATCACCGGGCTGGAGTTCCCCGAGGACGACATCGAGGGCTCGGTCGGCAAGCTCGGCGCGTTGTCGCGGATGATCGGGGCGACGCTGCGCGACACGGCCAACCCGACCATGCTGTCCGCCGGGTACAAGGCGAACGTGATCCCGTCGTTCGCCGAGGCCACCGTGGACTGCCGCATCCTGCCGGGCCGCGAGGAGGCGTTCGACCGCGAGCTGGCCGAGCTGCTCGGCCCGGACGTGGAGCGCGAGTGGCTCGGGCTGCCGCCGGTGGAGACGACGTTCGACGGCGCGCTGGTCGACGCGATGACGGCGTCGATCACCGCCGAGGACCCTCCCGTCAGCGCGGCGTCGGTCTCCTTGTACGACGTCCGCCTGCCCTCGGCGTGGTAACGCCACCGACGTTCGGCGAGGGTCTTGTTCCACACCAG
>NZ_JBFAMT010000092.1:0-21541 GCF_040656635.1 Actinosynnema sp. NPDC049800
TCCTCTACCGCGCGGTGCGCGACGACGCCGACCTCCGCTTCGCCACCATCGTCACCGCGATCGAGCAGCACCCGGGCGGTGTCGGGGTGACCCTCGCGGTGCAGGACGCCGTCGGCGCGCTGTTCGCGCCGCCCGACGAGGCCGTGAACCCGAACGAGGCGCTCGCGCCCGCGCCGAGGCTGCCGTTGTAGCTCGCGTTGCGGGCCGTCACGGTCGACCCGCTGCTGGTCACCGCGGCGTTCCAGGCGTTGGTGACCCTCTGCCCGTCGGCGAACGTCCAGGTGACGGTCCAGCCCTTGATCGCCGACGTGCCCGCCGTGACCCGGACCTCGCCCTGGAAGCCGCCCGGCCACTGGTTGGTGACCGTGTACGTGGCGGTGCAGGCGAGCCCGCCACCCGGCGTAGTAGTAGTGGTCGCGGTGGTCTTCGTCGTGGTGGTCGTGGTGGTGCCGCCGAAGATCGACGCTTCCTTCGCCGTGGCCTTGATCCCGTTGGCCCCGTTGAAGATGCGCTGACCCCACGTGGTGAGGCGAGCCGGGTCGAAGTCGGTGGCCATGTCCAGGATCGGGTCGCTGTTGCCGCTCCACGACCAGGCCAGGTAGCCGAGGCCCCGCTTCTGCGACTCGCTCAGGATCGTCTCGTGGTCGACCTCGTTCGCGGCGAACCTCCACCCGAACTCGCCGATGACCAGCGGCCACCCGTTGGCCTGGAAGCGGTCGAGGTAGTCGGTGATGGCGGAGGCGGTGTTGAACACCGAGTACATGTGGATGGACAGCACGGTGTTGCGCGCGCTGTCGGCGTCGAGGACCTTCTGGGCGTTGTCCCGCATCACGTACTGCCAGTCCTGGCCCCAGTTCGGCCCGTCGACCATGAGCAGGTGCCGGAAGCCGTTGGCGCGCAGCTTCTTGATCGCGGCGGTGGTCGCGTCGGTCCACTGCGCGGCGTCGACGTTGCCGATCGGCTCGTTGCCGATGTTGATGACGACGTAGTCCTCCTGGCCGACCAGGTTGTCCTTCTGGCTGATCCAGTAGTTCGCCGCCTCGTCCAGCGACGCCGCCGCGGCTTCCTCGCCGTAACCGGTGGTGTCGTGCACCTCCAGCACGCAGATCATCCGGTTCCGCTTGCACAGGTCGATGACGGCCGCCGTGTCCGTCGACGGACCCCACCGCTTGCCGGTGCCCAGCACGACCCGGACCGTGTTGGCGCCCAACGCCTTCACGTCGGCGAACGAGCTCGTCCGACCGGTGTACCAGACGTGCGGGTGGTTGACGCCGCGCATCACGAACGGCTGCCCGTTGGCCTCGACGATCTTCGTGCCGCTGACGTGCAGGCCGACCGCGGCCTGGGCCTGCGGCAACACCGTCAGCCCGACGCCCGCGACGACCAGCAGCGCGGCTGCGATCAGGGCGATTCTGCTTCTCATGGCTCCTCGACACCTCATTGAGTCGACGTTCCCGCGCTCCAACGCCTCTGGGAGCGCTCCCAGGAAAGCTCTCGCTCAGTGACGCCCAATGGGCCACGCCATTAGTTTCTGAGCGGAACTTATGCCACCAAGCTACGGTCAACGCGGTCGAGACGTCAAGATCCGGCCAGCGCAACATTGCGGTGGGTAATCATCCGATGGTTCGACGACTGGGAGCGATCCCAGAACGCCGCTATGTTCGAGCGGTGATGTCCGACGCCGCCACCCGCTCCGTCACCTCCTCCTGGCCGAAGCTGCCCGAGGTGACGCGCGACGTCCTGCTGGAGGTGCTGATCCACGGGCCGCTGTCGCGGGCCGAGATCGCCGACCGGCTGCGCCTGTCCCGGCCGACCCTCACCCGGGTCACCAGGTCGTTGGTGGCGAAGGGACTGCTGGTCGAGGGCGACACGAGACCGCGCGCCTCGGCCGGCCGCCCGTCGGAGATGCTGCACGTGCGCGGCGCGGCCCACCGGTTCCTCGGCGTGAAGCTGACCGCCGAACGGCTCTTCGCCACGGTCACCGACCTGACCGCCACCCCCGTCGCCACGGCCGAGGAGCCGTTGCGCTCGTGCGGCCCGGACGAGGTGGTCGCCCAGATCGCCGCCGTCGCGCGCCGGTTCCCGGGCATCACCGGCATCGGCGTCACCCTGGGCGGGATCGTGCTCGACGGCCTGGTGGCCCGCGACGAGTTCCTGCGCTGGACCGACGTCCCGCTCAAGGCGGCGGTGTCCGCCGCGACCCGCGTGCCCACCGCGGTGGACAACGACGTGCAGGCGCTCACCGCCGCCCAGCACTGGTTCGGCCCCGGCGCGGGGCTGCGGTCGCTGGCGGTGATCACCGTCGGCGCGGGCGTGGGCACCGGGCTGATCGTGGACGGCAGGCTGGTGGCCGGGTCGCACGGCCTGCCGCCCCACTTCAGCCACACCCTGGTCGACGCGCGCGGCCCCCAGTGCGGCTGCGGCCGGCGCGGCTGCATCTCCAGCTACCTGCTCACGCACGTGATCCTGCGGCGACTGACCGACAACCCCGCCTACGACGAGGCCCTCGACCGGGTCCGCGCCGGCGACCCGCAGGCCCGGCAGGTGTTCGACGAGGCGGGCTACGCGCTCGGCGTGCTCATCGGCACCGTCGCCAACGTCATCGACCCGCAGAAGGTGCTGCTCACCGGCGAAGGGCTGCCGCTGTACGAGGTGTCGTCCCCGCTGGTGCACGACGGCATCGAGGACACCTACGAGGACGACCCGGACCTGATCGAGCTGGACGTGCGGCCGTTCGACTTCACCGAGTGGGCCCGGTCCGGCGCCGCGCTCGCCATCAAGGAGACGATCACCGGCGCCATCACCGCGCGGCCCGGGGGCACCCGGCGCTAGGCGTTGCTCAGCAACCCCTCGAACACCGCACGCGCCTCACGGCCGGGCCGGATGCCCAGGTCCGCGTCCAGCACCCGGCACAGCCGGCGGTAGGTGTCGATCGCGCCCACGCGGTCGCCCAGGTGCGCCAACGCGCGCATCAGCAGTACCTGCAACGATTCCCGGGTGGGGTGGGCGGACGCGTGCGGCGCCAGGAGGTCGACCGCCTCCTCCCACGCGCCGAGCGCGACCTTGGCGGTCGCCAGGTGTTCCACGGCCGCGATCCGGCGTTCCCGCCACAACGCCGCCACCGCCGTGGCCGGACCGGACGGCACCAGCCCGACGAGGCCGTCGACCGGCCACCCCGACAGCGCGGCGGTCAGCGAGGTGACGGCGCCGTGCGGATCGCCCCGCCGCAGGCAGTCCACGCCGCAGCGGAGCAGCCCGCCCGCGCTGAGCACGTCCACCGCCTCGGGTGGCACGTCCAGCCGGTAGCCGTGGCCGACGTGGACCAGCAGGCGCGAGAAGCCCGCGTTCGCGGCGTCCAGGCAGCGGCGCAGCCGCGAGGCGTACAGCTGGAGGTTCTTGAGCGCGCTGCGCGGCGGCTCCCACTCCCACAAGTAGTCCATCAGGCGTTCGGTCGACACGGCCGAACCCGCGTCCAACGCCAACGCGGCCAACAACGTCCGCGACTTCACCCCTCCGGGCACCACCCCGGTCTTCTCCGGCCCGCTCACCGCGGGCCCGGCTAACAGCCTGATGCCGATCTCCTGCTGCACGAGCGACGTCGAACAGGTCGACACCCCGGATCTCCCCACGTCGAACCCCTATCAGTCACCGCACACGGTAGGTCGTGGCGGCGGGTGGGCGGCGGGGAGCCACCCGGCGGAACCCATCGGTCCCCGCAGCGCATACCGGACGTATACCGGCAGGTGAAAGCGTGCGGCTCGGCGCCCGCACCGCGGAGAGGCACCCGATGACCCCGCAGGATCCCGATTCGGAGTACCGCAACGCCACGCGCGCGGTGCTCCGGTCGCCGCGACGGGGCCGGGGACCATTCCCGGGCGGGTCGACCGGCACCACCGACGCGGCGCGCCGACCGGCGCCCACCGCACCTCCCCCAGAAAGGACGTGACCGATGGACCTCACCTTCGACGACTCGGAACTCGACCTCGGCGACCTGGCCGTGACCGCGATGCGCGACGCCGTCGCGCTGCCGGAGACCGGCGCCTCGGCGGCGGCGTGCTCGTGCAGCAGCACCTCGTGCTGCTGCTGCCAGCAGCCGCAGCTGCCGACGACGCTGGGCTGAGTCGAGCCGGAGCCGGGGGCGTCCGCGCGCGGGCGCTCCCGGCCCACACACGGGGAGCACCGGATGGCCAGTGACCGCACCACCACCGAACTCGCGCCGTACGCGCTGGTCCGGGTGGCCGCGCTGCCGCACCCCCGGCCGGTCGGATCGAAGTTCCGGGCGAGCCTGGACGCGGTCGTCGCGGCCGAGACCCGGATCGCCGCGCTGGCGCCGGACCTCGCCGACGCGCTGCACGACAGCGCGGACGGCCACTCCCCCGCGTTCCACCGAGCGGTCGTGCTGCCGCTGCGCCGCGACGTGCACAACGGCCGCGTCCCGCGCCCGGCGGCGTGGGGCACCTTGCCCGCACGGGTCCCGCTGCTGGCGCAGTGGCTGGCGGCCCACGAGGAGCTGGCACGGGCGGTGGACGCGGCGCTGGCGGCGTGGCCGCACGACCTGGCCGCGTCACGCGAGTGGCTCGCGGACGTGTGCGCGACCGACGCGCTGCGCCGGGCGAGCGTGCTGACCGGACCGGACCTGTTGCACGGCCTGGACCGCACCGCGCGCGGCCGGGGCGAGCCCGATCGCAAGGCGCGCAAGGCGGAACCGACCGTGCTGCGGTACGCGTTGCGGGCGACGTCCAAGACCAGTCCCCTGTCCTGGTACACGCACGTCGGCTGGGGCGTGTGGGGCGAAGGGCCGTGGCCGGCGGCGGAGCCGGTGTCGCACCCGGCCGTGCACCGCCTGCTCGTGACGAGGTTGGTCGACGCGCTGGGACCGGGGCTGCCGCACCGGCTCGCGCCCGCGTTGCGGGAGCGCGACGGACGCCTGGTGTTCCGCCGGGACGTCCCCGTCGAGGGCGTCGGGCGTGCGGCGGTGGTCCTCGAGGAGGAAGTGGACGTCGCGGCGACCCGACCGCTGCGGTTCGTGGTCGAGGTGGTGCGGGAGGCGGGTCCGGACGGGCTGCCGACGGACCGGATCGCGGCGGCCTTGGCGGCGAAGCTGACCGGGCCGGACGCGGACCGCACGGCACGCGGGTTCGTGGCCAAGACCCTGGACCTCGGGCTGCTGGTGCCGGTCTCCCCGATCCACCCGCAGGACCCCGACGCGGTGGGCTCGCTGGCCTCCCGGCTGGCGCCGACCGACGGCGACACCGCCCGCCGGCTGACCGCGCTGGCCACGGCCACCGCCGCGTTCGCCGCCGCCGGACCGCCGGACCGCGCGGCCGTGCTCGCGGACCTCACGGCCGGCTGGCGCGAGCTCGGCGAACGGGTCGGCGCGGACCTGACCGGCGTGACGCCGGTGGTCGAGGACGTGGTGCTGCCCGAACCGGTGCCCGTGCCGCCGGGCGCGGCGCCCGCGTTGACCCGGCTGACGCCGCTGCTGGTGGCGTTCGACCAGCACGTGCTGCTGCGCCGGCTGATCCGGACCAGGTTCGTGGAGCGGTTCGGGGAGGGTGGCGTCGCGACCCTCGCCGACTGCTCCGGGCCGCTGTCGCAGGCGTGGCAGGAGTCCATGGACACCGACGCCCTGGACGACCCGGACGTGCGCGCGGTCGTCGAGACCCGCGACAAGCTGGCCGGTCAGGTGCACGGCGGCGTGGTCACCGACGACGTGCTGGCCTCCGCCGCGGACCTGCTGCCCGCGTGGGCGACCCGGCGCACCGGCTCGTACGGCTTCTTCGCCCAGCCGACCCACGACGGCCGGCTCGTCGTCAACCACGTCTACGCCGGGTTCGGCAAGTTCACCAGCCGCTTCCTCGACCTGCTGCCCGGCGCGCGCGACGCGGTGACCCGCCAGGTGCGCCGCCACACCACCGATCCCGTGCAGTTCCGGCCGGTGCAGGGCTTCAACGCCAACCTGCACCCGTTGCTCGGCGCGCGCGAGGTCGGCGAGGACGCCCGGTGGGCCGACCTCGCGGCGGACGAGCTGGACGTGCGGCACGACCCCGTGACCGACGAGGTGCGGCTGACGCACCGCGGCGTCCCGCTGGACGTGCTGTACCTGGGTTTCCTGATCCCGCTGGCGCTGCCGGACCGGCAGGTGCCGCTGTACTCCGACCTCGCCTGCGGGTGGGTCGACCTCGACGGGCTGCGTGCCGCCACCACCGACGGCGGGGTGACCGCCCGGGGTCGCCTGACCTACGGGGACGTCGTGCTGGCGCGCCGTTCCTGGGACTTCGCCGTGCCGCCGTCCATCGGCGCGGAGGAACGGGCGGCGCTGGACGTGGCCCGGTTGCGCGCCCGGCACGGGCTGCCGGAGCACGTCTTCGTCGGACCGGACCGGGCGCCGGTGTCGGCCGACGCCTACCGGCACGCGCTCACGGCGGGCAAACCGCAGTACGCCGACCTGGGAGACCCGCTGCACCTGCGCTGCCTGCCGCGCCTGCTGGCGCGGTTCCCGGACGGCGTGCGGCTGGCCGAGGCGCTGCCCGTGCCCGGCGCCGGTGGCGGCCGGGTGGTCGAACTGATCGCGGAAACGTACTGGAGGGCCTCGTGACCGACGTCGTCTGCTACTACCACGACCCGGTGAAGGCGCCGTTGCTCCGCGAGGCCGTCCTGCCCGCGCTCGCCGAGGCGGAGCGCTCCGGCGCGACCGGGCACGTGGAGCGGCACTGGTTGCACGGGCCGCACGTGCGGGTGCGGTTGGACGGGCCGGACGAGGCGGCCGAAGCGGTCGCGTCACGGCTGCGCGCGCACCTCGCCGCTCATCCGTCCACTGTGGAGACTGATCACTCCGCACTGCTCGCGCAGGCCCGGCAGAACGGGATCGCCGAGCTCGTGCCGCCGCCGTACGAGCCGATCCACCCGGACAACACCGTGGTCGTCGAGCCGACGGACCTCACGGCCCTGCGGCGACTGCTGCTCTCCGACGTGCTGGTCGACCTGCGCACCCGGTGCCTTCGGCTGGGCGTGCCCGCGATCCGGGACGCGGTGGCCGTGGACGGCACGAGCCGGTCGCGCGTGCTGCTGGCCGTGGTGGCGATGACGGCGCACGCGAGCCGGTTCCCGGCCGGCCTGGTCAACGGCTACCACTCGTTCCTGTCGCACCTGGAGAGCTTCCTGCTGCACGGCGATCCCGACGGCGTGCTGCGCGGTCGGTTCGACGGGGTGTGGGAGCGCAACGCCGAGCAGGTGGTGGAGACCGTGCGCGGGGTGGCCGGTGGCTCGGTCGCGACGCCGTGGGTGACGTGGACGGACGGCGCGCGTGCGTTGGTCGAGGAGGTGTTCGACCGCGGCGAACTGCCCACCGCGTACTCGGCGCACCTCGGCGAACGCGCGGTGGAGATGGGCGAGGACGAGGCGATCCGGCGCTGGCACCGCGACCACACCGACCGGATCAGCGACTACCACGACCGGTTGCGGGAGGTCGACTTCGACCACCCCGACTACCAGCGGCCGGTGACCGTCTACCGCTTCGGGACCAACATGCTCTACCAACTGCTGGCCGTGTGCGACGTGACGCCCGTCGAGCGCTACCTGGCGGCGAGCCTGGTCGTGCGGGCGGTGCAGCGGATCACCGGGATCGACTGGTCGGAGCACGTGGCGCAGATGACGAAGGTGGTCCGATGAGCGGGATCCTGCTGCGGCTGCGGCCGATCGTGCACGCGACGCCGACGGAGACCGGCCTGCACGTGCGGGGGTGGCGGTCCAGCTTCTCCCTGGACGGCGGCAAGGGTTTGTGGACGATCTGGGAGCGCCTGGCCGGTCCGCTGGCCGAGGGCGTGCCGCCGGGGGCGTTGGCCGTGCCGGAGAACGCGCCGCCGGCCGTCGCACGGGCGTTGGAGCTGCTCATCGGGCAGTTGCACGAGCACGACATGCTGGTGGAGGTGCCTGCCCAGTGGGGTCGGGACGCGCCGCCCGAGGACATCGCGAGCTGGCTGGAATCCGTCGCGCCGGCGCCGGTCGAGGCGTGGCGACGGCTCCGGTCGGCGACGGTCGTGGTGACCGGTGAGGGCGTGTTGGCCGCTCACGCGCACCGCGCGCTGGTCGCCGCGGGGGTGGACGTGTCGCCCGTCCGGCCCGGCATCGGGTTGCTCCTGGTCGTCGGCCCGCACGCCGTCGCCGCCGGGTGTGCCGCCGACGTCGGCTTCGTGGTCGCGCCGGGTGCGGTCGCGGACGTCGAGGCCGACGCGGCGGCGGTGGCGGCGCGGTTGGCGGGCGGGCCGGGGACGCCGCCTGAGGTGTTGGCCGCGCTGGTCGGGTCGGCCGCGGCGCACCGGCTCGTGTGCGCGTTGGGCGGGCTGCCCGACCCGTCCACCGAGGTGGTCGACATGTGGAGCGACGTGCCGCCGACCGGGCCGCCGCACCAGGCCGTCCTGGTCGCGCGGGTCGACCCGCTGCACGCGGAGTACCACCCGTGGCTGTCCGCGGTCCGGCCGCGGGAGCCCAGCGGCGCGCTGGTGGAGGTCCTGGGTGATCGGGAGCTGGGGCCGGTGCCCACGCCGTTGCCGGGTGAGCTGCCGCAGTTGCCGGTGAAGCTGGCCGCGTCGGGTGACGCCATCGGTTTCGGCACGACCGAGCACGCCGCCCGGCTCGACGCCCTGCTGCGGGCCGCACGGGGGCTCGCGCCGGAGGGTGTGGTGCTCGGCGCGGATCGGGTGCACGCGCTCGGGTTGGCCCTGCGCACGGCCGTGCGGCCTCTCGTCGGCACACCGGTCGGCGAGGAGGAGTGGGCCGCCGACCCGACCGCCCGGCGTTGGTGGAAGGCCGTGACGCTCCGGTTCGCCCTGCCGGCCGAGGTCGAGGTGACCAGGCTCGGCCCGCGGGTGGTCCGCGCGGTGGTGCGGGTGGGCGGCGAGGAGCTGTCCTGGGCGGTCGAGGCGGACCCGGCGGACGCCGTCGCCTTCGCCGCGATGGCCGCCGCCGGGCGGGCACAGGCCAGGGCCGCCGCGACAACCACCGACGCCGCACCGGTCGGCGTCGCCGAACCCGTCGTGCTCTGCGGCGCGGTGCCGGTTGTCGAGCCCGACGGGGCCGCGGCGCCGTGGACGAACCGCGACTGGCACTGGCCGTACGGGCTCCGCGACGGCGAGGAGGCGTTCCAGGAGGACCTGAGGGCGCTCGCGGCGGACGTCAAGCCGGTCCCCCTCGGACCCGTGCTGGAGGCAGCGGGGTTGGTGGGGTTCGCGGTGACGGGGGCCGGGCGGTGACGGTGCGGGTGGTGGAGTTGGCCGACTACGCGATCGGCGACCTGGACGGCGTCGGCGCGGGCGGTCCGGTGTTGCCGGTGCGGTTCGACGGGGCGTTGGTGCTCATCGGCCCCGTGTCGGACGGCGTGTGCGTGAGCTGTGCCGAGGACGCGCGACTGGCCACGTTGGGCGCGTCCGTGCCGCGCGGTGATCGGCGGATGCGGTTGGGTGGCTTGGCGTCCTCGACGTTGCGGCCGTTGATCGAGGTGCTCGTCGAGCGCGTGCTGGCCGATCCGGACGCCCACCGCGACAAGGTGCTGGCGTTGCGGACCGATCTGGCGACGGTCGGCGAGCACCGGGTCCGGCCCCGGCCCGGCGGCTGCGCGACGTGCGGCCCGGTGCCCGAGGACGCGCCGGAGGCGGTGGTGCGCGAGCCGATCCCGGTGGCGCCGGGCACGTTGCGGGGGCCGAACCCGCTCACCGGGGGCGACGCGCTGCGGCGCGAGCTGTTCGACCTCCGGCACGGTCCGGTCGGCGGGATGCACCGCATCGGCGACCTGACCGTGGCCGCGGTCAGCGCCGAGCTGGGCGGCGGCCAGGCCGGGTTCGGCCGCACCGCCGACTACGCCGAGGCCGAAAGGGTCGCGCTGTACGAAGCGGTCGAACGGCACGCGGGCCTCCGGCCCCGGCGCGTCACCACGGTCGTGGAGGCGTCGTTCGTCGAGCTGGGCGAGCGCGCGCTCGACCCGACCCGGCTCGGCCTGCCCGACCACGAGTCGCCGCACGTCGTGCCGTACCACCCGGACGTGCGGACCCGCTGGGTGCACGGCTGGTCGTACACCCGCGGCCGGCCGGTCGCGGTGCCCGAGCACGTGGCCTACTGGGGTCACGGCGACGGCGCGCGGTTCGTGGACGAGACGTCCAACGGGTGCGGCACCGGCAACAGCCTCACCGAAGCGGTGCTGTACGGGTTGTTCGAGGTCGCCGAACGGGACGCGTTCCTGATGGCCTGGTACCAGCGGACGCCGTTGCGGAGCCTGCGCGTGCGCGACGACGTCACCGCGCACATCGCGGACCGGCTGGAACAGCTCGGCTACCAGTTGGAGCTCTACGACGCCACCAACGACCTGGGCGTGCCGTCGGTGCTGTCGCTGGCGCGTTCCCCCCGGCAGCCGCACGCGTTCTTCGCCGCGGGGGCCGGGCTCGACCCGGACGCGGCGATGCGGTCGGCGGCGGCCGAGGTGGCGATGGACGTCGAGGCGGGCGCGAAGCGCTACCGCGTCGAGCCCGGCGACTACGACGTGGACCGGCTGCGGAGCCTGCTGCGCGAACCGCGGCTGATCCGGACCATGGACGACCACGTCAACGTCAACGGCCTGACCGAAGCCGCCGAGCGGTACGACTTCCTGACGCCCGGCCCGGAGGTCGACCTGGAGGTGCCGGACGTGCCGCGGGACGACCTGGACGCCTTGCTGGAGCACTACGTGCGCGAGTGGGCGGCCTTGGACCTGGAGGTGATCGCGGTCGACCAGAGCGACCCGGTGGTGCGCGACCGGCTCGGCCTGCACTCGGCGAAGGTGATCGTGCCCGGCGCCGTGCCGATGACGTTCGGCGAGCTGAACCGGCGCACGCACGGCCTGCCGCGACTGCGCCTCGCCGGTACCCCGCTACCCCACCCGTTCCCGTGAACGCCGACGCGCTGCTCGCCGCGTACGCCCACGGGCCGGGGCGGGTGGTCGAGCCCGGGGCATCGCCGCGCACGGCCGCGCCGGGGGGACCGCGCGTGCCGCTGACGGCGGTGCGGGGACGCTTCGGCCCGGCGTTGGCGCGCCTGCTGGCCGACGTGGCGACACCGCTGCGCTGGGAGCCGTGGAACCAGTACAACGACCACCGGGCGTACCCGTCGGCACGGGCCGCGGCCACCGTCGACCTGGTGCTGGACGGGCGGTGGACGCTCGACCCGGTGCGGCGGGCGCTGGTCGGCGACGGGACGCCGGTGGTCGACGGGCCGGTGCGGGTCGAGCTGGTCCGCCGGCGCGACCGCCTCTCCCCCGGCTACCGCGACTTCGGCGACGTGCTCACGGAGTTGGAGGTGGGGCACGTCGCGGCGGCGCTGGTCGAGCACGCGGCACGGCTCGGCCTGGTGGCTCGGGTCTCGGGGCTGACGGTCACGCTGACGTTCGACGGGGTGCCGGAGCCCGCTCCGGTGCCGCTTCGCAGTTCGGGGGTGGGCCCGCGCGGCATCGCGGCCGATCCCCGGCCGTTGCCCGAGAGCGTGCTGCGGGCGGTCGTCGAAGTGCTCGACGACCCGCCTGCCGGGTCGCCCGTGCGGAACGACCTGCGGCACCGGCTGGCCGTGCGCAACGTCGAGGGCGTCGCCGACGGCTGGTACGCCGTGGACGGCGGGCTGCGGCTGGTGTCGCCCGGACCGGCGGTGGCCGGGTTGCGGCCGGTGTTCGGGCACCCGCCCGGGACGATCCACGTCGCCTCGATGAACCTCGCGCTGGTGACGACCGGCGACCCGGCCGCCGCGGTGGCCTCCGACGGCCCGGACGGCTACCGCGCCCTCCTGCGCGCGGCCGGCGCCATGGCGCAGCACGTGGGCACGGCCGCGGCGGCCTTCGGCGCGTTCTGCCGGCCGGCGCGCAGCACCGACGACGGCCCGTTGGAGGCCATGGTCGCCGCGCCCGCGTCGCACGCGCTGCTCTACCTGCTGCTCGTCGGGCGCTCGCGCGGCACCGGCTTCACCTACGACCTCACCCCGCTGGAGGCGTGATGACCTGGACCAGCCTGCACGTGCGGCTGTCGTGGTCGGTGCAGGACGTCGACGCGTTCATCACCGACGTGCTCGCGCCGGAGCTGGACGGGCACCGCGCGGCGGGACGGATCGCCGACTGGTTCTACGTGCGGTACTGGGAGGCGGGCCCGCACCTGCGCGTCCGCGCGCGTGACGCGACCGTCGACCTGGCGGACCGGTTGCGCTCGCTGGTGGCGGAGGCCGACCACCCGGTGGTGGTCTCGTCGCCCGACTGGCTGCCGCACGGCGACGTGCGGGAGACGCCGTACGAGCCGGAGGTCCAGCGGTACGGCGGGCCGGAGGCGCTGCCCGTGGCCGAGGACGTGTTCTGCCGCAGCACCGAGGTGGCGGTCGCCGTGCTGCGGTCGTCGGGGGTGAGGTTCACCGCGGCCGTGGAGCTGGTGATGGCCACCACGATCGCGCTGGGGCTGGACCGCGTGGAGGCGGCGTCGTGGCTGCGTTCCCTGGCGACGGGGTGGCGGCAGGCGCACGAGCCCGTCGCACCGCCCGGGGTGCGCTCCCACGTCGCCGCGCGGAAGCTGCACGAGGCGCGCGCGGCCCACCTCGCGGCCCGGTGGGACCGGCTCGGATCAGGCGCCACGGGCGCGGTGGCGTACTGGATGGACCGGGTGCGGGCGGCGGACCTGCCGCGCTACGCGTGGGCCTCGCAGCTGCACATGCTGTGCAACCGCCTCGGCGTCGACCCGGAGGAGGAGCGCACGGTCTGCCGGCTGGTGGCGATGACGGCCGAGGCCCCCGACGGGCCCACGCCGTTCCGCGAGGACGGTGCGACGGCGCCGGACCGCCGCTACCTGGCGGCCAGCAAGTTCCACTGGGGCGTGCCGGACCAGGGCGGGCTCGTGGTCGAGGACTCGCCGCCGACCACGCCACCGTGGTGGCCGGACGTGCCGCTGCCCGAGGTCGCGCCCGCGACCGGCGACCTGGCCGACGCGCTGCTGGTCCGGCGCACCGCCCGTGGCGCGGAGTTGTCCGGCTCGCTCGACGCCGAGCAGCTCGCGACCCTGCTGTGGACCGCGCAAGGCGCTCTCCCGGACGGGCGCCGGCCGTACCCGAGCGCGGGCGCGCGGCACAGCGCGCGGCTGCGGGTGGTGGCGTGGCAGGTCGCCGGGCTGGCGCCGGGGGTGTACGAAGTGGACGAGGTGCGGCGGACGCTGGTCCGCGTCTCGGCCGCGCCGCCGGTGGAAGACGTGCGGGCGAGCTCGATGTACTTCGGCGACGGCGAGACCCAGGTGGACCTGGCCACGACACCGGCGATCCTGGCGCTCTACACGCGGGTCGGCGCGTTGCGGCAGGTGTACGGCCTGCGGACGCTGCGGCTGGCGTTCACGGAGGCGGGGCACCTGGCGCAGAACCTCGCGCTGGTCGCCGCCTCGTCGGGGCTGTCGCTGGGCATGATCGGCGGCTTCTACGACGACATGGCGCACGACGTGCTGTGCCTGGACGGCGTGGACGACGCGCTGGTCTACCTGATGCCGCTGGCCGCCGTCGGCTGACCGGTGGTCCGGCTGATCGCGGCGGTGAGGACGCGGAGCAGTTCGTGCGGCAGCGACCGGCCCGCCGCCGTGAAGAGGTCCGGGTAGAGCGCGGGACCGGTGTTGACGTCCACGACGATCGGTTCGCCGTCGTGGCGGATGACGTCCAGGCCGAGCAGCGGCAGGCCGAAGGCCCGGTGCGCCCGCAGCGCCAGTGCGGCGTGCGCGGCGGGCACTTCCCGGTGTTCGACGGCGCCGCCGCCGCGTCCCGCGTCGTAGACCTTCCAGGCGAAGTCGTTCCACCGCACGTGGCGTTCGGGGGTCTTCCGGAAGCCGTACACCACCTCGTGCTCCGCGACGGTGACGCCCAGCCAGTCCTCCGGGTCGTTGGGGTAGAAGCGCTCGAGCGGGTAGCTGCGGGCCGGTCCCGACGACGGCACGCCGCGGACCCGCCCCTCGGTGGTCTCGGAGTCGATGTAGCCGACGACGTCCCTGAGCGTGGTGAAGTTGTCGACGAACAGCACTCCCCAGCCGAAGCAGCCACGCCGCGGCTTGAGGACGGCGTGGCCCCACTCCTCGATCACGGGCGCCGCCGCGTCCAGGTTGCGCTGACTGACCAGCACGTTGTCCGGGACGGGGACGCCGGCGCGGGCGAGCGCCAGGTACGACCAGTGCTTGTCGAACGCGACCGCGATCCGCTCGGGGTCGGGCACGACCGCGGTGTCGCGCTTCACCGTGAGCAACGCGTCGAGGTCGTAGCTGCCGGGCTTGCGCGCGAAGTCGGCGTACCAGAGGTACAGGTCCAGGTCGTTCAGGCACACGTCACCGCAGTGGACCCGGCCACGGCGGATGTAGGAGTCCCGGAAGTCCAGCCCGTGCACGAACTCCACACCGGGCAGTTCCGACAGCAGCCCCATCAGGGTCGCGTGGTCGTCGGGCGGGATGACCCCGCCGTTGCCGGGGCCGCCGTCGGCCGGGCGAGCAGGCAGGAACGTCCCCACCCGGACCATGGCGCCACCTCCGGCAGTGGGATGGCACGCCACCCGCCCGTCATGCGAACCCGGCCGCGATATCACCCGAAAGACTCGCGAACCGGCTCCTGCGCAGGGGGCATGATCACACGTTCGGTACACGGTTGGTAACGCAAAGCGAACGGTGGCCGATGACCACCGTGTCCGCCGTCGAGACATCGGGAGGTCCCGGATGAACGCGAGCAAGGCCGCCGTCGCCGTCTGCCTGGCCGCCGCGGCGACGTTGACCGGCGTGGCACCGACCGCGAACGCTGCCGTCGAACAGGCCTGCCTGATCAACGAAGTGGTGACCTTCAGCGAACCGGTGACCAACACGCCGAAGACGGTCACCGTCACCGTCGAGGGCCAGCTCTTCAACTGCGCCGACGCCTCCGCGACCACCGGTTCCTACACCGAGGTCGCCACGCTGCCGGACTACACCTGCACCGCGCTGTTCTACCAGGGCGCCGGCACGCGGACGTTCACGTGGACCGACCCGGCCGTCGCGCCGAGCACGTACTCCTACAACCGGACGTCCAGCCGGGTCGGCGCGAACATCGTCATCGTGCTGCTCGGCTCGATCACCTCCGGCGCGTTCGCCGCCCAACCGGCGAAGACGCAGCTGACCGCGCTGAACCCCGACCCCGTCAGCTGCGCCACCACCGGCGTCTCCCGGCTGTCCCTCGTCGGCGCCCTCACCGTGGGGCTCTGACCGCGACACCCGATCGGGACCTCCCATGGACGCAACCAACTGGTTGCGATAGAGTCGCAACCGAATGGTTGCTACTCACGAGAGGCGTCCGCCATGGGTTTTCCCGATCACATCGAGCGGGTCGTGGAGATCGCTCAGCCGCCGGCCAAGGTCTGGGCGGCGATCACCACGGCCGAAGGACTGGGCACGTGGTTCGGCAACGAGGCGACGATCGACCTGCGCCCGGGCGGCACCGCGCGGGTGACCTGGTCCGACGGGCCGACGGTCGAACTGCGGGTGGAACGGGTGGAGGAGCCGACCGTGTTCGCCTTCACGTGGCCGGTCTTCGGCATGCCCGCGGACGACCCGCGCCGCACCTACGTCGAGTTCACCCTGGAAGAGGTCGGCGCCGGCACGCGGCTCAAGGTCGTGGAGAGCGGGTTCGCGCAGCTGCCGGACGACGGCCACGGCAAGGGCCACGACGCGCACAGCGAGGGCTGGACGAGCGAGCTGGGAGAGCTGGTCGACTACCTCGAAGCCGCCTGACGCCGATGCCGCCCGACGTCGAAGCGGTCGCCGAACAGGTCTTCACCGCCCTGTCCGACCCGACCCGGCGCGCCATCCTCGCGGCGCTGGCCGCGGGCGGCCCGGCCACGGCCACGGACCTGGCCGATCGCCTGCCCGTCACCCGGCAGGCGATCGCGAAGCACCTCGCCCTGCTGACCGACGCGGGCCTGGTGCTGGCGGAGCCCGGCGAACGGCGCCGGGTGCGGTTCCGCCTGCGCTCAGCCCCGATGCGGGTGGCGCAGCAGTACCTGGCGGCGCTGGCACGCGACTGGGACGGACCGCTCGGCGCGCTGAAGGACCACCTCGACCGCGACCCCACCGGCTGACCCGGCCCCGGGCCGCCCACCCCGGCGGGCGGCCCGAGCACGTCAACCCGAAAGTGGAAGGTGGAGCTCACGATGAAGACCCGTCCGATCGTGTCCGCGTCGGCGTGGGAGCAAGCTCGCCAAGAGCTGCTGGTGAAGGAGAAGGAGCTGACCAGGGCACGCGACGCGATGGCCGCGGCCCGTCGGCGGATGCCGTGGTTCGAGGTGGAGAAGGAGTACGCCTTCGACACCCCGCGCGGCCGGAAGAGCCTGCTCGACCTGTTCGAGGGCCGCCGGCAGCTGATCGTCTACCGGGCGTTCTTCGAGCCCGGCGTGCACGGCTGGCCCGACCACGCGTGCCCCGGCTGCTCCCTGGTGACGGCCGACCAGATCGGGCACCTCTCCCACCTCAACGCCCGCGACACCACCCTCGTGCTCGCCTCGCGCGCGCCCCAGGCCGACATCCGGCGGTTGAAGGAGCGGATGGGCTGGCGGATGCCCTGGGTCACCATCCTCGACGAGTTCGATGTCGACTTCGGCGTCGACGAGTGGCACGGCACCAACGCGTTCATCCGCGACGGCGACCGCGTGTTCCGCACCTACTTCATCAACGAACGCGGCGACGAGGCGTTGGGCAGCACGTTCAGCTACCTGGACATGACCGCGCTCGGCAGGCAGGAGGACTGGGAGGACTCGCCCGAGGGCTACCCCCAGACCCCGCCGTACTCGTGGTGGAGGTGGCACGACGAGTACCCCGACGCGGACACCGACGACGGATCTCCCGCGACGGGCTGAACACCCGGCGGAACGATCCGGTGCGCGTGGACCGGGTCGTTCCGCGCCGTCCGTGCGGTGCGACCGGTGGTCGGCGGGTCGGTCGTTCATCGGCGCGGCCGGCGTGACGCCCGCCGGGCAGGTGCTGCCGACCATTCGTGCCACGGGTCGTCTGCGCGGACCGGTGAGAGCCCCGGAAAATACAGCGGAAATATAGATTTCGGTAAACCGTCGCGGTATTCGCGCGCGCCCTCGCGGTGCGGTGGCGCGCGCGGGTACGGTTCGCCGATGATTGATCCGGGGTTCGTCGGGAAACGGCTCGATCCCGTTGTGCTGCGGGTGCCGCGGGCGCGGGTCGTCGCATTCGCGAGGGCCATCGGCGAGGACGGCCCGGCGCACGTCGACATCGACGCGGCGCGCGCGGCCGGTCATCCCGACTTGGTGTTGCCGCCGACGATGCTGTTCGGGTTGGAACTCGAGGCGCGTGGCGAGAAGCTGTTGGTCGACATGGGGCTCGACCCGTTGCGCGTGCTGCACGCCGAGCAGTCGTTCACCTATCACGGGAACGCGCACGCCGGTGACGAGTTGCGGTTCGAGAGCGTGGTCGCCGACGTTTACCGGCGGATGGGCGGGCGGTTGGAGTTCATCGTGCAGGAGACGTCCGTGCACCGGGGTGGTGAACACCTGGTGGATTTGCGGCAGGTGCTCGTGATCGAGGAAAGGGAGACGGCATGAACGCGCCCGCGGTCGGTGACCGGCTGCCCGTGACCGAGGTGCCCGCGATCACCCGGGAGGGGCTTCGGGAATTCGCACTCGCGTCCGGCGACGACAATCCCGTGCACCTGGACGACGCCGCGGCGCGGCAGGGCGGGCTGGACGGGGTCGTGGCGCACGGGATGCTCGTGATGGCGCACCTGGGTCGGCTGGTCACGTCGTGGCCGGCGGCGGGCGCGCTGCGGTCGTTCAAGGCCCGGTTCACCGCGCCGACGCCGGTCGGCGCGCGGGTGACGTGCGGCGGGAAGGTCGCGTCGGTCGACGTGGCGGCCGGGATCGCGCGGGTCCAGGTGACGGCGACCCGGGGCGACGGCGTCACGGTCGCGCGCGGCGAGGCGGTCGTGGAGTTGGCGTCATGAGCGGGTCGGTCAGCACAGTGCTTCGCGTTCTCGCCACGTTCGGGGAGGTGTGCGCATGACGCGGTCGGTGCTGGTCGTGGGCGCGAGCCGGGGTATCGGCGAGGCGGTGGCGCGGGAGTTCCGGCGCGCGGGCGACCGGGTGGCGGGGACGCACCGCGGGTCGGGCGTGCCGGTCGAGGGCGTGTTCGGGGTAAAGCTGGACCTGGCCGACGCCGACCGGGTGGCCGACGCCGTCGCCGAGGTCACCGCGCACCAGGGCGCGCCGGAGGTGGTCGTGCTGAACGCGGGCGTGACCCGCGACGGGCTCCTCGCGCGGATGCCCGAGGAGCACTACCGGGAGATCATCGAGGTGACGCAGCTGGGCGCGTTCCGGGTGGTGCAGCGGGTGCTGCCCGCGATGGCGAAGGCGCGGGCGGGGTCGATCGTGCTGGTCTCGTCGGCGTCGGCGCGTGCCGGGTCGCCCGGTCAGGCGAACTACGCGGCGGCCAAGGCGGCGTTGGAGGGGTTCGCGCGGTCGGTGGCGCTGGAGTACGGGCGGCGTGGTGTGCGGGTCAACGTCGTCGCGCCCGGCCCGGTGGACACCGACATGGTCGCGGTGCTGACGGAAAAGCAGCGGCAGGCGCTGATCGACCAGGTGCCGCTGGGGCGGCTGGCGCGGCCGGAGGAGATCGCCGAGGTGGTGCGCTGGGTCGCGGGCTCGACGTACGTGACCGGTGCGACGATCCCCGTCACGGGCGGCGGCGCGCTCGGCTGGTAAGGCCCGGTGGAGGCCCTCACCCGGTCAGGGGCCTCACGGAGCCACACGGGGCCCGGCGAGGCCAGGTGAAGCCCGGCGCGGCAGGGCGAGGCGTGGTCCCCCGCGTCACACCAGGTCGTTCTCCTGGGCGTAGATCGCCGCCTGCACGCGCGAGCGCAGTTCCAGCTTCGTCAGGATGCGGGAGACGTGGGTCTTCGCCGTCGCGCCGCTGATGAACAGCTCGTGCGCGATCTGGGCGTTCGACAGACCGCGGCCGAGGCAGCGCAGGACGTCCAGCTCACGCTCGGTCAGCTGGTCGAGCCGGCTGTCGACGACCGGCTGGGTCTTCACCGGCGCCTCGGCGTAGGCCTTGATCAGCTTGCGGGTGATCTCCGGGCCGAGCACGTTCTCGCCCGCCGCGACCAGCCGCACCGCCTCCACCAGCCGCGGCGCGTCCACGGACTTCAGCAGGAAGCCCGCGGCGCCCGCGCGCAGCGCCGCGAACACGTACTCGTCCAGGTCGAACGTCGTCAGCACGAGCACCTGGGCCACGCTGTCGCCGTGCAGCGCCTTGGTCGCGGCGATGCCGTCCAGGCCGGGCATGCGGATGTCCATCAGCACCACGTCCGGCCGCAGCGCCCGCGCCTGGCTGATCGCGGTCGCGCCGTCACCCGCCTCGCCGACCACCTCGATGCCCTCCGCGTTGCCCAGGATCAGCACGAGGCCGGCGCGGATGGCCGCGTGGTCGTCCACCACCAGGACCCTGATGCTCACCGCTCCACCCCGGGCAGCGGCAGCACCGCGCGGACCTTCCACGCGCCGTCGGACGGCCCGGCGGTGAGCGAGCCGCCGACCGCCGCGGTGCGCTCCCGCATGTTCAGCAGTCCCGTGCCGAGCCCTCCGCCGTCACCGCCGTCGCGCAGCTCGTTGACCACTTCCAGCACCAGCTCGGTGTCGGTGCGGCGCAGTTCCAGGACGACGTTCGTGCGCGGTGCGTGCTTCATGGCGTTGGTCAGGGCCTCCTGCGCGATCCGGTACGCGGTCAGGTCGACCGCGGCGGGCAACGGCTCGGTGTCGTCGTACTCCACCCGCACGTCCAGCTTCATGCCGCCCGCCTGCGCCGACTCGATGAGCCGGGACAGCTGGGCCAGCCGCGCGGGCGCGGTCGGCTCGTCCGGGTCGGTGACGTCGGCGCGCAGCAGGTTGATCATGGCACGCATCTCGTCCAACGCGCTCACGCTGTTCTCGCGCACGGACTTGAGCACCACTCGCGTCATCGGGTCGTCGTCCTTCAACGACAGCGCGGCCTCGGCCTGGATGGCTATCGCGGACAGGTGCCCGGCGATCACGTCGTGCAGGTCACGGGCCATGTGCGCGCGTTCGGCGGCGACCGCGGCGGTCCGGTCCAGCTGGGCGATCTTGGCCAGCTGCCGGGCGTTCGCCCGCTCCACCTCGGCCATCCGCTGGTGCTGCCGGACGTTCGTCGCCCACCACACCGGGATCAGCAGGAACGGCAGCACGGCGAACGCGGCCAGCACCGTGGCGCGCCAGCCGGGCACCAGCAGCACGGTCGCGGTGATCGTGCTGATCGACGTCAGCACGGCGATCGGCACCATGTCGCGGCTGAGCCGGCGCGGGCCGTAGAGCGTGGCCGCGTAGAGCAGGTCGGCGTACACGACGAGGGTGGGCGTGCTGACGCCGATGACGCAGTCCACGAGCAGGAACGCCGTGCCCACCGCGAGGGCCGTGCCCGGCGCGAACCGGCGGAACGCCTCCACCACGCAGATGCCGCCGAACAACAGCACCCGCACCCACAGCGGAATGTTGTCGTCCAGCCGGAACAACGGGTACAGGCCGGTGGCGAACAACACCGAACCGACCAGCAACGAGCTGATCACGATGAGCGCGTCGTGCTGCCACTCCGGCAACTTCCGGAGCCCGGAGACGACGCGACTGAGTCCGGCCTGCACCGCGCGATCACAGCACACGCCACCGCGGCTCGCATCGGCCGAAGTGATGACCCGTGATCGCTCCGACCGCCGATGCCGCGGGCGCGTCCGCTTCGCGATGATGTTGTCACGGCAGGCGCACCGGCCGCCGACCACACCGGGAGGAGCGGATGTCACCATGAAAAGCGTGGCGGTAGCACTGGCGGTGGTGTCGGCTTTCGCGCTGAGCGGCTGCCAACCGTCCGCCGAACCGACTTCGACGGACAACACCGACGAAGGTCGCAAGACCTTGCTGTGCCACGTGGCGAGCGGGTGGGTGTCCGCGGGTCCCGACGGCAAGAGCGAATCGGCCAAGACATTGGCTTCGGTTATCGACGACATCGCCGGGAACATGGACGAGTCGTCGCAAACCGCCAAGGTGTTGACCGCGGCCCGGCAACTGCTGTCGGACAACGCCCAGGACATCTCCGAGGGCGCCGCGAAAATCAAGGAACTGTGCTGAGGGTGTGCCCGCGCCCGACAAGGAGGACAAGTGGCTGAGGGCAAGGTGAACGACGGTCGGTGGGCCCCGTGGTGGGTGTACGTCGTCCTGATCGTCGGGTCCAACCTGATCAAGCAGTACTTCATCGGCGGCAAGGTGTCCGACGTGGCCAACGTCGCGATCACGGTGGCGATGGTCGGCGCGCTGATCTTCGTCATCACGGCGGTGTACCGGTCGATGTTCGCCACCCGGCGGCGGTGACGTCGACCGGGACGGCGGCGGCCTCCCCTGGTCGCCGCGGGGGGGGGGGGGGGGGGGGCCCGCGGCCCCCCCCCCCCGGGCGCCCGCCCCCGGCGGGGGCCCCCCCCGCGGCGC
>NZ_JBFAMT010000093.1:0-20182 GCF_040656635.1 Actinosynnema sp. NPDC049800
GGGGGCGCCGCGCCCCGGCGCGGCCCCCGCGCCCCCCCCCCCGGCGCCCCCCGCGGCCCGCCGGGCCCGGGGGGCGCCCCGCCGCACGCTCAGGACACGAAGACGCAGGTATCGGTCCGCAAGCCGTTGTTGTGGAACACGGGCCACTTCAGCGCCGCGCGCGTGTTCGGGCCGTAGCTGCCGTCCGCGAGGACGCCCCGACGCTGCTGGGCGTACTTCAGGCGCTCCTCCGTGATGGCGCCGAAATCGCTGTCCGCGACGAGGTTCGGCGCCCAGTTGCAGTACTTCAACGCCAACTGGAGCGCGTTCACCGCGCTGCCGTAGGAACCGCGTTCCAGGTAGCAGGTCGTGCTGCCGGTGGCCTTGTGGTAGGGCTGCTTGGTGCCGTAGAGGCTGTTGTGCTGCACCCACTTCACCCCGTCGCACCAGCCCACCGCGGCCGCGGCCGCGGTGCCTCCCGCACCGACGACGCTGAACCCTGCGAGCAGTGCCGCTGCCGCGGCGATCGTCGCGATGTACCGACGCATGGTCGTCCTCTCGTTCGCCACCGGCGAGTCCGCCGGTGCCTCCCCTGTGGTCGCCACGCTAGGTCGCGCCGCCGTTCGGCGGAGTCGGGCGAACACCCGACACGGTCGATCGCCGGGCACGCCGATGGCCGGGCGTGGTCAGGCCGGTGCGGTCGTCGGGCGCGAGGAGGTGAGGCGGAAGGCGGCCAGGCGGAAGTCGCCGTGCAGGGTCAGCGACAGGTCGTGGACGCCGTCCGGCCGCTCCTCGAACCGCGCCGCGGCCGTCGTCCACGCGTAGCGGTCGCCCGTCACCGGCACGTCGACCGCGCCGAGCGACCGGTCGCCCAGGTGGAACTCCAGCCGGGCCCGCCCCGGACCACCCACCCGCGCCACCTCGACCTCGACGCCCGCGGCGCCGGTCAGGTCCGCGGCGCGGAACAGCAGCGTCGCGGGCCGCGCCGGGTCCGCCGGTGCGACCGCGTCACCGGTCACCCGGGTCGCGTCGACCAGCGCGAGCCCCGAGTAGTCGTCGAAGTCGACCGCACGGGTGTCCCGGTCCACCACCGCGCGCGGCGTGGGGTCCTCGCCGGTGACGGAGAACCGCGCCACGAGGACGTGGTCCTCCGCGGAACGGGCGACGACGATCTCGTAGTCGCCCGGGTCGACCGCGAACGCACCGCGCTCGACGTCCCAGTGCGCGAACCGGTCGACGGGCAGCCGGAAGGTCAGCTCCTCGCCCTCCCCCGCGCCGACGCGGACCTTGCGGAAGTCGACGAGGCGCAGCCGGGGCGCGTCGTAGCGGGCGGCCACCGCCCGCACGTAGACCTGGACCACCTCGCTGCCCGGCCGCGCACCGGTGTTCGCCACCGCCACCGAGACCTCCAGCGACCCGTCCTGCGGCACGACCTCCGACGACAACCGCAGGTCGCGGTACGCGAAGTCGGTGTAGGACAGGCCGTGGCCGAACGCGTACAGCGGCGCGGTCCGGTGGTACTGGTAGGTCCACCCCGCCTTGATGACGTCGTAGTCGAGCGGGTGGGGCAGCTCGTCGTCGCCCCGGTACCAGGTCTGCGGCAGCCGACCGGCCGGCTCCTCGTCGCCGAGCAGCACGGCGGCCAGCGCGTGACCCGTCTCCTGCCCGCCGTGGGACGTCCACACCACGGCGGGCAGGTGCTCGTCGGCCCAGTCCACGGCGTAGGGGTAGCTGCTCATCACCACCAGGACGGTGGCCGGCCGGACCTCGGCGACGGCGCGGAGCAGCGCCTCCTGCGTCCCGGGCAGCGCGGTGCCGGTGCGGTCCTGGGTCTCGCGGCCGTTGATGAGCGGGTGGTTGCCGAGGACGACGACCGCGACGTCGGCGGCGGCCGCGGCGGCGCGAGCCTCCGCCGCGCCGTCGCGGACCAGCTCGCGCGACCAGCGCTCGGCGGTCGCGGGCGTCTCGGCCGTGACGACCACGCGGCCGTCGGCCGGGTCGACCGCGGCGTAGCGGCCGGTGAGGACGTTGCGCACCAGCACCGCGTCGCCGTCGTCCGCGACGGGCTCCAGCACGAACGTCTCGTGCACGTCCCAGCTCTTGACGCGTTCTTCCTCGGTGACGAGGGTGCCGTACTTGGCGCCGAGGTGGCGGCCGGTGTCGGCGGAGCGCAGCGTCACCACGTCGTCACCCCACTCGGTGACGTCGAAGGCGGTGTCGCCGAGCAGGAGCCCGGTGGTGCGGGAACGCAGCGCGATGCGGTCGTCACCGGACACGCGGACCACGTCGCCGACCGCCTCCTCGAGCCCGGCGGCGACGGTGACCCGGTACGGCATCGTGCCGCTGTACCAGTCCTCGTGCAGCACGTCGGACAGCGGGCCGATGACCGCGACGCGGGGCGCGGCGGCCTTGTCGAGCGGCAGCAGCCCGTCGTTCTTCAGCAGCACCACGGCCTCGGTGGCCGCCCGCGCGGCGAGCACGCGGTGGTCCGGGTGGTCGATCGCGTCGGGGCCGATCGCCGCGTACGGGTCGAGGTCCGGGTCGAACTCGCCGAGGCGGAACCGCAGCTCCAGCTGCCGGCGCACGGCGCGGTCGACGTCGGCCTCGTCGATCAGGCCGCGCTCCAGCGCCTCGCGCAGCCGCCCGACCGGCGTGCCGCTGTCCGTGCCGTGGTCGGTGAAGCTGTCGATGCCCGCCTTGAGAGCGGCGGCGTGCGACTCCGCGTGGTCGTCGAAGTAGTGCTCCAGGTCGACCAGGTTGGACGGCGCCTCCGCGTCGCTGACCACGAACAGCTCGTGCCCGGTCGGCTCGGCCCAGCGGCGCAGCTCGTCCCCGATCAGCGGGCTGACGTGACACGGACGGCCGTTGACCAGGTTGTACGCGGCCATGACGCCGGTCGCCGCGCCGGAGGCCACCACGGGCCGGAACGCCGCGAGGTCGTACTCGTGCAGCACCCGGGGGCGCACGCCGGAGGACGTGGTGCAGCGGTCGTCCTCGTTGTTGTAGGCCAGGAAGTGCTTGAGCACGGGTGCGGCGCGCAGGAACCTCGGGTCGTCGCCCGCGAGCCCCCGGCAGAACGCCTCCGCGATCCGCGCGGTGTGCACCGGGTCCTCGGAGTAGCCCTCCTCGTTGCGCCCCCAGCGCGGGTCGCGCAGCAGGTTCACCACCGGCGCCCACGCCTGCAGGCTCGTCCGGCCGTCGCCCTCGGCCGGCGGCCGGTGCAGGTGGAACGCGCGCAGCTCGACCGAGGTCGCCTCGGCCACGCGGCGCACCAGCTCCTCGTCCCAGGTCGCGCCCAGGCCCACGGCCTGCGGGAACGACGTGGCGACACCCAGCCACGACACGCCGTGCAACGCCTCGGCCCCGGTGCGGAACGCGGCGACGCCCAGCCGGGGAACGGCGGGGGCGTACTGGTGCAGCATCGCGATCCGCTCGTCGAGCGTCAGCCGGGCGAGCAGGTCATCGACGCGCTTGCGCACGTCCAGCCCGGAGTCGTGGAACGGCAGCCGCCCGGTGGCGGACAGGGATGAGGAACTCACGCGGCACAACCCCTCGGGTCAGATCATGTGAAGCGCTTCAACGCTGACACGGAGCCCGTGACACTGTCAATGAGTGCCTGCCCAGCCTGCATCTTGGCGGCCAACTGGCTCTTGCCGTGCGCCAGGTCACATGACTACTCTCCCGGCATCGTCAAGCGCTTCGACACTCCGCTTTCAACGAAGAAGGGTGGCCCTGTCATGGGGATTGAGCTGAATCGCCGGAGGTTCCTGAGCGTCTCGGCCTCGGTCGCGGGACTCACGGCCATGGGTGGCCTGCTGTCCGCGTGCGGCGGCGGCGCCCAGCAGAAGACCGGCGCCAACAGCGACGCCCTCAAGTCCGCGCTCCCGAACTACGTGCCGAGCACGTCGATCAAGCCGGACATCCCCTCGGTGGCCGGTGGCGCGGACATCCTGACCGACCCGGGGTTCCTCACCTACCCTTCGAACCCGGTCGCCACGGTGTCCGGCGTGCCGGGCAAGGGCGGCAGGTACACGACCGTCACGCCGCTGTGGGGCACGATCCCGCCCGCCGACAACTCGTTCTACCAGGCCATGAACGAGGCGCTGGGTGTCACGCTCGACATGAAGCCCGCCGACGGCAACAACTACGCCACGATCATCCCCACCATGACCGCCGCCAAGCGGCTGCCCGACTGGATCCAGCTGCCGACCTGGTGGAACTCCAACTTCAGCGTCGGTGAACTGGCCGGGTCGCAGCTCGCGGACCTCACGCCCTACCTGTCCGGCGACAACATCAAGAAGTACCCCAACCTCGCGGCCATCCCCACGGGCGCCTGGCAGGCCGGGGCCTGGGGCGACAAGATCTACGGCATCCCGTCGTTCTCCAGCGGGTTCGTGGTCGCCGGCACCACGTTCTACCGCCGCGACCTCTTCGACGCCAAGGGCATCACCGCGGACCAGGTGAAGTCCGCCGACGACCTGATGAACCTGGGCAAGGAGCTGACCGACGCCAAGGGCGGCGTGTGGGCCTTCGACGACGTGTGGACCTACATGTTCCCGTCGTGGAACGTGCCCCTCAAGTGGAAGGTCGACAACGGCAAGCTGATCCACAAGTACGACATGCCGGAGCTGCTGGACGCCCTGGAGTGGCACTACCAGCTCGCGACCGCCGGCTACCTGCACCCGGACGCGCAGGCCGGCGACAACACCAACGCCAACGTGCGCTTCTACTCCGGGAAGGTGCTGATCGGGGGCGGTGGCACCGGCGCGTGGAACGCCGCCGACCACCAGTCCGGCACGGCCGCCAACCCGAACTTCCGGCGGGGCTCCTTCGACTTCTTCACCGCCGACGGCAAGGGCGAGCCGCAGATCTACCTCGGCCCCTCCACCAGCATCATGAGCTACCTCAACAGCAGCCTGAAGCCGGAGCAGATCGAGGAGCTGCTGGCGGTCGCCAACTACCTGGCCGCGCCGTTCGGCTCGAAGGAGTACACGCTGGTCAACTTCGGTGTCGAAGGCGTCCACCACACGATGGTCAACGGCGTGCCGACCGCCACCGAAGAGGGCAAGAAGAACGTCCAGGCACAGACCTTCCCGTTCCTGGCCTCGCCGCCCGCGGTGGTCAGCAACCCCGGCTCGGACGTCGTCACCAAGGACCTCACCGCCTGGCAGGCCGCGAACGTCAAGCACCTGCGCAAGCCCGTGTTCTGGAACATGAACATCAGCCTGCCGCGGTCGATGGCCACCACCGACGCGGCGCAGGCCGTCGAGGACGCCATCAAGGACTGCTACCACGGCAAGAAGAAGGTCGCCGAAGTGAAGGAGGCGATCACCACCTGGAAGTCCAGCGGCGGCGGCGACAAGCTCGTCCAGTGGATGGACGAGAACGTGCTGCAGAAGCACGGGACCGGGCAGTGAGTTCCGCGGTCACGGAACGGCCCGCGCGCGAGGACGACGCGCGGAGGAACAAGCTGAGCCTGCGGGTGAGGCTGCGGCGCGACCGGTCGCTGCTGCTGATGACCGTGCCCGCCGTCCTGCTGCTCCTGGTCTTCAACTACGTGCCGCTGTTCGGGCTGCTGACGGCGTTCCAGGACTACAACCCGCTGGTGGGGGTGTGGAACAGCGAGTGGGTGGGCCTCGCCCAGTTCGAGGTCCTGTTCGAGGACTCGCTGTTCTGGGGGTCGCTGACCAACACGCTGTACCTCAGCTTCGTCCAGCTGATCCTGTTCTTCCCGATCCCCATCGCGCTGGCGCTGCTGCTGAACTCGGTGCTCAGCGAACGGCTGCGCAACCTCATCCAGTCCATCGCCTACCTGCCGCACTTCTTCTCCTGGGTGCTCGCGATCACGATCTTCCAGCAGATGTTCGGCGGTGCGGGGCTGCTCAACCAGTTCCTGCGCAGCAACGACATCGGCACCTGGGACATCATGACCGACCCGGACACCTTCGTGCTGCTGATCACCTCGCAGGCGATCTGGAAGGAGGCCGGCTGGTCGATCATCGTGTTCCTCGCCGCGCTCGCCGCCATCAACACCGACCTGTACGAGTCGTCCGCGGTGGACGGTGCCGGGCGGTGGCGGCGGCTGTGGCACATCACCCTGCCCGGGATGGCCGGCGTCATCATGCTGATGCTGGTGCTGCGCCTGGGCAACGCGCTCACCGTCGGGTTCGAGCAGTTCCTGATCCAGCGGGACGCGGTCGGCCACGAGGCGGCCGACGTGCTCGACACCTTCGCGTTCTACTACGGCATCGCCACCAACAACTACAGCTACGGCGCGGCGGCCGGGTTGTTCAAGAGCGTCATCTCGCTGCTGCTCATCTGGGGCGCGAACAAGCTGGCGCACGCCTTCGGCGAAGACGGGTTGTACCGGAAATGACCGAGACGCTGACCATCGAACGCACCAAGGACAAGCGCGCGGTGACCGGCCGGGCGCCCGCCCGGCGCCGCAAGCGCGGCAAACGACCGGTCTGGGAGGAGCCGCCGACCGCGGCCGGCCAGACCGCGAAGGGCCTGACCCTCGGCATGGTGGTGGCCGTGGTCCTGGTCCCGTTGTGGATCATCGTGGTGACCAGCCTGTCCACCCAGGCGGCGGTCAACCGCGCGGGCGGCCTGGTGATCTGGCCGACCGACGTGACCTTCGAGGCGTACCGCGTCATGCTGGGCGACTCCACGGTGCGCAACGCGCTGCTGGTCAGCCTCGGCATCACGGCGGTCGGCACGGCGGTGTCCATGGTCGTGTCGATCCTGTGCGCCTACGGCCTGTCCCGGTCCGGCTCGGTGGCCCACCGCTTCATCCTGGTGCTGCTGATCCTCACCATGTTCGTCAGCGGCGGCCTGATCCCGACCTTCCTGGTCGTCACCGAACTGGGCGGTTACGGGCAGTGGTGGGCGTTGATCCTGCCCACCGCGGTCTCGGTGTTCAACATCCTGGTGCTGCGGGCGTTCTACTCGGACACCTCGGCCGACCTGATCGAGGCGGCCCGGATCGACGGCGCGGGCGACTGGCGGATCCTGTGGTCGATCGTGCTGCCGACGTCCCGGGCCGTGACGGCGGTCGTCGCCCTGTTCTACGGCGTCGGCTACTGGAACTCGTTCTTCAACGTGATGCTGTACATGCCGACCGACAGCGAGAAGTGGCCGTTGCAGTACGTGCTGCTGACCTACGTGAACCGGGGCAACGGGCTGCCCGGGTCGGTGAACGCGGGCTTCGGCTCGCAGTTCTCGCAGACCGCGCCGCTGTCGTTGCAGATGGCGGTGGTGGTCCTGACGATCGTGCCGCTGCTGCTGGTGTACCCGTTCATGCAGAAGCACTTCCGTGTCGGCGTGCTCACCGGGGCGGTCAAGGGCTGAACCGGCACACTGGGCGCACGCGGGCACCGGTACGGGCCCGGAAGAGGACGAGAAAGCAGGAGCATCACGCATGGTGACACTCGCCGATGTGGCCAGGCACGCGGGCGTGTCCGCCAGCACGGTCAGCTACGTGCTCAGCGGCAAGCGCTCGATCTCCGAGGAGACCCGGCGCCGCGTCGAGCGTTCGGTGGCCGAGCTCGGCTACCACCCCAACGCCGGCGCCAGGGCGCTGGCCGCGAAGCGCTCGCACATAGTCGCCCTCGTGGTGCCCCTGCGCGCCGACGTCTACGTGCCGATCATGATGCAGATCGCCATCTCGGTCACCATGACGGCCCGCAAGCACGGTTACGACGTGCTGCTGATCACCAACGACGAGGGGCCGGAGGGCGTGCGCCGGGTCGCGGTGAGCGGCCTGGCGGACGGGGTGATCCTCATGGACGTCGGGTTGGACGACGAGCGCATCCCGGTGCTGCGCGAGTTGCGCACGCAGGCCGCGCTCATCGGCCTGCCCGACGACCACAGCGGCCTGTCCTGCGTGGACCACGACTTCGCGGCCGCGGGCGCGTTGTGCGCGGACCACCTCGCCGACCTGGGCCACCGGGAGGTCGCGTTCATCGGGTACGGCTCGGGGGTGTACCAGCGGCACGCCGGGTACGCCGAGCGCACCCTGATGGGCTTCCGGGACCGCGCCGAGGCCAGAGGTCTGCGCTTCGTGCACCGGCCGTGCGAGGGCACCTACGAGAGCACCGCCGGGACGCTGGCCCGCATCCTCGCCGACCGGCCGGACACCACGGGGTTCGTGGTGCAGAACGAGGGCGCGATCGGCCCGCTGCTCAGCCTGCTGCGCATCAGCGGGCGGACGGTCCCCGAGGACGCCTCCGTGATCGCGCTGTGCCCGGAACTGCTCGCCGAGCAGTACGCGCCGGCGCTGACGGCGGTCACCGGCCCCGCGCAGGAGCTCGGCCGGGTCGCGGTCGAGCAGCTCATGGAGCGGATCACCGCCGCCGGGCGCGACGAGGTGCCCGACGACGAGCTCGTGCTGCTCGAACCCGTGCTGACCGTCCGGGAGAGCACCGGCCCGCACCGCAGCCGAACCCCCAGCTCGACCTGACGACCACCGAGCGGCTCCCCCGCGCCCACCCGCCGTTCGGCGCGGACGCGGTGGACCGTCACCACCGCCAGGAGCACCGATGCACTTCCGCGATCTCGGCAACGCCCTCGAGTGGCGGGCCGGCGGCGAGACCCTGCGCGTCGAGGCGTGGGGACCCGACGCGGTCCGGGTCCGGGCCACCCCCGGCGGACCGGTGCTCGACGACCTGCCCGGCGCGCTGCTCGACGCCCCGCCGGGCGGCGCGCCGGAGATCGACGTCGCCGAGCACCACGCGACCCTGGTCAACGGCGCGCTGACGGTGCGGGTCGACGCAGACACCGCCGGCTCGGTCACCCCGCACCTGCCGGCGACCGCGGGCCGGCTGACGTTCCTGCGCACGGCGGACGGCGCGGAGCTGCCGGCCGAGCAGCCCGCCCACTTCTGGTGGCCGGGCCCGCGGTCGGCGGCGCCGACCGGCAACGGCTACCACCGCCTGGAGCAGCGGTTCCGCGCCTACCCCGGTGAACGGCTCCACGGCCTCGGCCAGCACACCCACGGCCTGTTCGACCAGAAGGGCGCCGTGGTCGACCTCGTGCAGCGCAACGGCGAGGTGACCATCCCGCTGCTGGTGTCCGACCGCGGCTACGGCCTGCTGTGGAACTCGCCCGCCGTCGGCCGCGTCGAGCTGGCCGAGAACGGCACCCGGTGGGTGGCCGACAGCGCGCGCCAGATCGACTACTGGGTGACCGCGGGCCCGCCGGCCGACGTGCTGCGCCGGTACGCCGACGCGACCGGCCACGCGCCGGAGCTGCCCGGGTGGGCGGCCGGTTTCTGGCAGTGCAAGCTGCGCTACCGCACCCAGGAGGAGCTGCTGGAAGTCGCCCGCGAGCACCGGCGGCGCGGCCTGCCGCTGTCCGTGATCGTGTGCGACTTCTTCCACTGGACCCACCTCGGCGAGTGGCGCTTCGACCCCGAGGAGTGGCCCGACCCGGCCGCGATGGTGCGCGAGCTGGACGAGCTGGGCGTCAAGCTCATGGTCTCGGTCTGGCCGTCCGTGGGCCCGGCGAGCGAGAACTACCACCCGATGCGGGACCGGGGCCTGTTCATCCGGTCCGACCACGGGCCGGCGGCCCACGCCGACTGGCCGGACAAGAGCCTGGGCGCGTACTCGGCGCCGGTCGCGTTCTACGACAGCACCAACCCCGAGGCCCGCGACTACGTCTGGGAGCGCCTCCGGCGCGGCTACCACGAGCTGGGCATCACGGTCTTCTGGCTCGACGCCTCCGAGCCCGAGCTCAAGCCCGGCCACCAGACCGGTCTGCGCTACCACGCGGGTCCGGGCCAGGAGGTCGCCAACCTGTACCCGCGCGAGCACGCCCGCATGGTCCACGACGGGCTGCGCGCGGCGGGCGAGACCGCGATCATCTCGCTCAACCGGTCGTCCTGGGCGGGCGCGCAGCGCTACGGCGCGGCGCTGTGGTCCGGCGACATCGGCACGGACTTCGCCACGCTGCGGGCGCAGATCAAGGCCGGCCTGAACGTGATGATGTCCGGCATCCCCTGGTGGACGACGGACATCGGCGGCTTCCACGGCGGCGACCCGGACGACCCGGCGTACCGCGAGGTGCTGGTGCGGTGGTTCCAGTACGGGGCGTTCTGCCCGCTGTTCCGCCTGCACGGCTTCCGCGGCCCGGCGCAGGTCCTGGAGCCCGCCATGACCGGCCTGCCCAACGAGGTCTGGTCCTACGGCGACGAGGTCTACCCGATCCTGGTCGACCACCTCCACCTGCGCGAACGCCTGCGGCCGTACGTCATGGAGCAGATGCGCGCCGCCTCGGCGACCGGAGTGCCGCCGATGCGGCCGCTGTTCCTGGAGTTCCCCGACGACGAGCGGGCGTGGGAGGTCGACGACGCGTTCCTGCTCGGCCCCAACCTGCTCGTCGCGCCCGTCACCACCGCGGGGGCGCGGGAGCGGACGGTGCACCTGCCCGCCGGCGCCCGGTGGACCGACGCGTGGACCGGCCGGGAGCACGCGGGAGGGCAGGCGGTCACCGTCGCCGCCCCGCTCGAACGCATCCCCCTGTTCGTGCGCGACGACGCACGGCTGCCACTGCACGAGGAGCGGGCATGACGGCGCACGACCTGACCGGGCGGCTCGGCGGTCTCGCCTTCGGCGGCGACTACAACCCCGAGCAGTGGGACGAGCCGGTCTGGGCCGAGGACGACGAGTTGATGCGCCGGGCGCGGGTCAACCTCGCCACGGTCGGCGTGTTCTCCTGGGCCCTGATGGAGCCCGAGGAGGGCCGCTACGACTTCGCCTGGCTCGACGCCCACCTCGACCGGCTGCACGCGAACGGCGTCGCGGTCGACCTGGCCACGCCCACCGCGTCCCCTCCCCCGTGGTTCACCAGGGCGCACCCAGACGCGCTGCCGGTGACCGCCGAGGGCGTGCGGCTGGTGCACGGCAGCCGTGACACGTACTGCCTCGCCGCGCCGGCCTACCGCGACGCGGCCCGCCGCATCGCCGCCGCACTGGCCGAGCGCTACGGCAGCCACCCCGCGGTCGCGCTCTGGCACGTGCACAACGAGTACGCCACGCTCTGCCTCTGCGACCACGCCGCCGCCGCGTTCCGCACCTGGCTGCGCGACCGGCACGGCACGCTGGACGCGCTCAACGACGCGTGGGGCACGGCCTTCTGGAGCCAGCGCTACACCTCGTGGGACGACGTCCTGCCGCCGCGCGCCACGCAGTGGCACCACAACCCCGGGCAGTCGCTGGACTTCCGCCGGTTCTCCTCCGACCTGGCGCTGGCCGCCTACCGGGAGCAGCGCGACGCGATCCGCGCGCACAGCGACCGACCGGTCACCACGAACCTGATGCTGCCCGGTTACCAGAACCTCGACCTGTGGGCGTTCGGCCGCGAGGTGGACCTCGTGACCATCGACCACTACCCGGACCGGCCCGGTCTCGACGCCGCGGCGGACACCGCGTTCGGCGCGGACCGCGCGCGGTGCTTCGGGGGCGGCCGACCGTGGTTGCTCATGGAGCAGGGCGCGAACACCGTCTACGCCGAAGGCCGGGTGCTGCCGAAGGACCCGGGCGACATCCTGCGGCACACGCTGAGCCACGTCGCGCGCGGCTCGGACGGCGCGCTGTTCTTCCAGTGGCGCCAGTCGAGGGCGGGCGCCGAGACGTGGCACTCGGCGATGGTGCCGCACGCCGGGCCCGACAGCCGGATCTTCCGCGAGGTGCAGGCCCTCGGCGAGGCCGTCGCCCGGCTCGCCGAGGTGGCCGGCTCGACGGTGACCGCCGAGGTGGCGGTGCTGCACGACGCGGAGGCGTGGTGGGCGTCGGAGGCCGACGGCCTGCCCTCGCCGGAGCTCGACTACCACTCGATGCTGCGGCGTGCGCACCGGGCGTTGTGGGACGCGGGGGTCGTGACCGACTTCGCCCACCCCGAGCACGACCTGAGCCGATACCGCCTCGTCCTGGCCCCCGCCCTGCTCCTGATGTCCGACGCGGGCGCGGCGAACCTGCGCCGCTACGTCGCCGACGGCGGCACGCTGCTCGTCCAGCACTTCAGCGGCGTCGTCGACGAGCGCCCCCACGCCCGACTCGGCGGCTACCCGGCGCCGCCGCTGCGCGAAGCCCTCGGCCTCCGGGTCGAGGAGCCGCGGCCGTTGCGGCGCGAGGAGCGGATCACGCTGTCCGACGGCGCGCTCGGCACCGTGTGGAGCGAGTACCTGCACCTCGACGGCGCCGAGGCGATCGCGACCTACACCCACGGGATGCTCGCCGGACGCCCGGCGCTCACCCGCCACGCCTTCGGCGCCGGTCACGGCTGGTACCTCTCCACCGTCCTCGACGCGGGCGACTACGGCGCGCTGGTCGAGCGGCTGCTGGGCGAAGCCGGCGTGCTCCGCGAGTGGCCGCCCGGCGTGGAAGCCGTCACCCGCGGCGGCCTGCGCTTCCTGATCAACCACGGCGGTGACGCCGTCCCGCTCCCCGAACCCGCGCACGACCTGCTCACCGGCGCTCCGCTGGCCGAACTGCCACCTCAGGGCTGCGCCGTGCTCCGGACACCCTGACCCCGAACCCGACCCCGTCGACCACGCCGTGCGCCGTGCCGCACCGGTGCGCCGGAGCGCGCCCCCGAACAACGAAGGGCTTGATGGGATGTCCTCGAACCACAGCGCGTTCACCAACCCCGTGATCGCGGGTTTCCACCCCGACCCGAGCGTCTGCCGCGTCGGCGACGACTACTACCTCGCCTGCTCCAGCTTCGAGTACTTCCCCGGCGTGCCGCTCTTCCACAGCCGAGACCTGGTGCGGTGGACGCAGATCGGCAACGTGCTCGACCGGCCGGAGCAGCTCCGCCTCCCGCTCGACTCGCCGTCCTCCGCCGGGGTCTACGCGCCGACCCTGCGCCACCACGACGGCCGGTTCTGGCTCATCACCACGAACGTGAGCGGCGACGGCAACCTCCTGGTCACCGCCACCGACCCCGCCGGACCGTGGTCGGACCCGGTCCTGCTGCCCGACCTGCCCGGCATCGACCCCGACCTCGCGTGGGACGACGACGGCGCCTGCTGGAGCACGGTCGCCGGGGTGTCCCAGGTCCGGATCGACCCGCACACCGGGCAGGTGCTCGACGCGCCGAAGCGGATCTGGTCCGGGGCGCCCGGGGCGAAGGCGCCGGAAGCGCCGCACCTGTACCGGATCGGCGAGTACTGGTACCTGCTCATCGCCGAGGGCGGCACCGAACGCGGCCACGGCGTCTCGATCGCCCGCGCCCGCACGCCCGCCGGCCCGTTCGAGGCGTGCCCGGCCAACCCGGTCCTGACCCACCGGGGCACCGACCACCCGATCCAGAACACCGGGCACGGCGACCTCGTGCAGGGGCCGGACGGCTCGTGGTGGCTGGTGCTGCTGGGGGTGCGGCCGGGTGGTGGGACGCCCGGCTGGCACGTGCTGGGCCGGGAGACGTTCCTCGCGCCCGTGACCTGGGTGGACGACTGGCCGGTCGTCGGCCCCTTGGAGCTCGACGCGACCGTGCCCTGGCCGCTGGCGCCGGAGCCGATCGAGGCGCCCCGCGACGACTTCGACCTCCCCGTGCTCCAGCCGGCCTGGATCTCGCTGCGCGACCGGCAGGAGCGGCACTGCACGACGAAGGAGCGCGCCGGGTGGTTGACGCTCCACGCGCGCGGGGAGTCCCTGGACGCGCTCGACGTCGTGTTCGTCGGCCGCCGCCAGCGGCACCCGTCCTGCCGGGTGCGCACGCTGGTGGACGCCTCGGGAGGAACGGGCGGTCTGGCGGTGCGACTGGACGAGGAGCACCACTACGAGGTCGAGGCGACCGCCGGCGAGGTGCGGGTGCTCGCCCGCGTCGGCTCGCTGAAGACCGTGGTCGCGTCCCGGGCGGTGCCCGCCGGACCGCTGGTCCTGGGCGTCGACGTGCACGAGGAGAAGAGCCTCCGGGACGCGCGCACGGGTCCCGACACCGTGTCCTTCGGCATCGGTGAGCCGGACGGGACCTTCACCACCCTCGCCACCCTGGACGGCCGCTACCTCTCCACCGAGGTCGCCGGCGGCTTCACCGGCCGGGTCATCGGCCTGTACGCCGCCGCGGGCACCGTCCACTTCGACTGGTCCGACTACGAGCCGCTCGACGGCTGACCGACGCCCTCCCCGGGCGTTCCTCGTGCCGCCCCCGATCACCGTGCGGCCCTCGTCCTCGGAGACGTGACCGAGTCCGCGCCTCGCTCACCGACACGACGCCCTGACCGGTCCCGGCGGCCGACCGTCCACCAGGGCTCGTGCGACGTGCGGATCTTCACCGACGACGCGCCGCGTCGGCCGCAACCCCCCGCCGCGGCGGATCACGTCCGCGATCCGGCGCCCCCAACGGCTGTTCGTGCCATCTGAGAAAAGTGAGGAGTTCCATGTTCGGATCGCGCAGGAGGACAGGACCGGTCCATCGGATCGGTGTCGTGGCGGCCGGGGTCGTGGCCCTGACCGCGAGCCTGGTCACGGTGACGGCGAACCAGGCCGTCGCGGCGGAGGCCGGGTGCACCGTCGCGTACTCGGTCACCGGCCAGTGGTCGGGTGGCTTCAACGCCGACGTCGCCGTGACCAACCACGGCGGACCGGTCGACGGCTGGGAGCTGAGCTGGGAGTGGCCGTCCGGTCAGCGGGTCCGCAACGCCTGGAACGCGGAGGTGACCGGGTCCGACGACCGGGTCACCGCCGCGGACGCCGGGTACAACGCCAGGATCGCGGCCGGCTCGACGGTGAAGTTCGGGTTCATCGGCACTTGGGCGGAAGCCAACACGGCGCCGTTGTCGTTCTCGCTCAACGGTGTCACGTGCGTGCACGGCGGCAGGCAGCTCACCGCGATGGAGCACACCGCGGCGATGCAGCCGGGGTGGAACCTCGGCAACACGCTGGACTCGACCGGCGGCGACGAGACGTCCTGGGGCAACCCGCGCATCACGGAAGCCTTGCTGGACAACGTGAAGGCACAGGGCTTCAAGAGCGTGCGCCTTCCTGTCACGTGGAGCGCCCACCTGGGCCCGGACCACGTGATCGAGGCCGCCTACCTGGCCCGCGTCAAGGAGGTCGTGCGCTGGGCGCTGGCACGCGACCTGTACGTGATGATCAACCTCCACCACGACTCGTGGCAGTGGGTCCTGACCATGCCCACCGACCGCACCGGCGTGCTCGACCGGTTCACCGGCATCTGGACGCAGCTGGCGGCCGCCTTCGCCGAGTTCGGGCCCAAGCTGACGTTCGAGAGCTGGAACGAGCCGCAGTTCACCGGGAGCACCGGCAAGCCGCAGGAGATCCAGCTCAACGCCGAGCTGAACGCGACGTTCCACGACATCGTGCGCCGGTCGGGCGGCAACAACGCCAAGCGCCTGCTGGTCCTGCCGACCCTGCACACCTCGTCCGAGCAGGCGTACGTCGACCCGTTGGTGGCGCAGATCCAGGGGTTCGACGACCCCAACCTGATCGCGACCGTGCACTACTACGGCTACTGGCCGTTCAGCGTGAACGTCGCGGGCGGCACGCGTTTCGACGCGGGCGTCCAGAAGGACCTCACCGACACGTTCGACCGCGTCCACGACAGCTTCGTCGCGCGCGGCATCCCGGTGATCATCGGTGAGTACGGCCTGCTCGGCTTCGACCGGCACACCGGGACCATCGAGCAGGGCGAGAAGCTGAAGTTCTTCGAGCACTTCGGCTACTACGCGCGCACCAAGAAGGTCACCACGATGCTGTGGGACAACGGCCAGCACTTCGGCCGCACCTCGTTCCGGTGGAGCGACCCCGAGCTCTACGCGCAGCTCAAGTCGAGCTGGACGACCCGCTCCGGCACGGCCTACACCGACCAGGTGTTCACCGCGAAGTCCGCCGCCATCACGGCCAGGACGATCGCGCTGAACCTCAACGGCACGTCGTTCACCGACCTGTACCACGGCAGCGCGAAACTGGCGCGCGGCCGGGACTACACGATCGACGGCGACCAGCTCACCCTGACCGCCGCGGCGCTGACGAGGCTGAGCGGCTCGCGGGACTACGGCACGAACGCGGTGCTGACGGCCCGCTTCTCCCGGGGCGTGCCGTGGCGGTTCTACGTGATCACCCACGACACCCCGGTGCTGTCCGACGCCACCGGCACGACGGCGTCCTTCGCCATCCCGACGGCGTTCCGCGGCGACCAGCTCGCCACGATGGAGGCCAAGTACGACGACGGCGCCAACGCGGGTCCGCACGACTGGACGTCCTTCAAGGAGTACGACCGGACGTTCGCGCCCGACTACGCGGACGGTCGGACCACCCTGACGTCGGAGTTCTTCGCCGCCGTCAAGGACGACTCACGGGTGACGCTCACGTTCCACTACTGGAGCGGCGACAAGGTGACCTACTACGTCACCAAGTCGGGCGACGCGGTCACCGGCACGACGGCCTGACCGCCACGCGCTGAACCGCGCGCTCGAACGCTCCCCGGGAGGCGGGACCGGATTCCGGTCCACCTCCCGGGGAGCGCTTCGGGTCGGCTCCGCGCTCGGCAGCGGTCAGGAGGCGCAGGTCGCGCCGTTGAGGGTGAACGAGGGCGGTTTGCCGGTGTCGCCCGTGTGGTTGGCCTGGAAGCCGATGCTCACCGACCCGCCGGGGGCGATGGCGCCGTTGTAGGACACGTTCCTGGCCGTGACCTGTCCCGACGAAGGCGAGTAGGAGGCGTTCCACCCGGAGGTGATCGTCTGCCCGCCGGGCAGGGTGAAGACCAGCGACCAGCCGCTGATCGGCGCGCTGCCGGTGTTGGTGATGACGATCTCCGACGTGAGGCCGGAGTTCCACGCGTTGACGGTGTCGGTCACCTTGCAGCCGTCACCGGGCGGGTTCGTGGTCGTCGTCGTGGTCGTGGTCGTGGTGCTCGTCGTGGTGGTCGTCGTCGTGCCGGGGCCGCCCTGGAACTGGGAGATGAACTTCCACGCCTCGCCCTTGGTCCAGGTCCGGATGCCGCTCTCGGCGTAGGTGCCGTCGACCGGGCCGGGCATGTGGCCGTTGTCGAACGCGGCCCACTGCACCGGGTACCCCGCACGGCACGAGTACGTCGTCGTGATGTGGGTCATGCTGCCCTGCGACGGCTCGCGCGGTCTCTGCGGCGTGCAACCGTTGTTCGCCACGAAGCGATCGCGCAGCGACCGCCCCGCCGAGATGTTGAGCACGTTGTCCGTGATGCCGTGCATGCCGAAGTACGCGATCGGCTGACTACCGCCGCTGCACCCGCTCAACTGCGCGCCCGCGTACACCACGACCGCGCGGAACACCGTCGCCCTGGCGCACGCCAGCGCGTAGCTCATGCCGCCGCCGTAGCTGAACCCCATCGCGAACCGCAACGCCGTGTCGACGCACAGGTCCGCCTCGATCCGCCTGATCATGTCGTCGACGAACACCACGTCCTCGCCGCCGGAGTTCGCCCAGCCGTTGCCCAGGCCCTGCGGCGCCACCAGGATCGCGCTGTTGTTCGACTGCTCCTGCATCCCGTAGTACGACCAGGCCGTCCCGCTGGTCCCGCCCGAGGACACGTCGTTCATCGTGCCGCCGCGCCAGTGGAACCCGAAGATCAACCGGTAGGGGCGGGTGTTGTCGTAACCGTCGGGCACCCGCAGGATGAAGCCGCGGCTCTTGCCGCTGCTCGTGATCGTGTGCGTGCCGCTGCGCAACGTCGGGGCCTTGCCGCAGCCGGCGCTCGACGCGAGCGTGCCGACCTGGGCGGACGGTGCGGTCTCGCCGAGTCCTCCGCTCAACGCCGTGCCGGTCGCGGCCGCCGTGAGGAGCACCGCCGCCAACGCGGGCCCGAGAAGCCTACGCGTGATCATCACCTGACTCTTTTCTGCCGTTCGGACATCGAGTGCGCGGGTGACCGCCCACCGCCTCGACCGACCACCCGGCGGCAGGGTGATCGGGTCGTCCGGCGGTGATCGGTCAGCGGTCGTGCGGTCCGGATCGCGCGCGTCGGCCGGCACGACCGCGAGCAGGGGTGCGCGGAGTTGCCCGACCGAGCGATCCGAAAGTTTCGACTAAGGGATTTTCCCTTTCGGGCCAATGTAGGCGTCGATTACGGCGGTGGTCAACGCTCGACAAAGCTAAAATTGTTAGCGCTCACGTCCAGCTGGATTCCGCCAAGATTCCACCAATCACCGTCGATCACCGGTCAAGCGAAACGGGTGCTCGTGTTAACGCAAACCCTCTTCCGCCGGCGCCTCGCCCGACGTTCGACCGGCGGAATGGATCGATCCCATGAGAGGAACACCGGGGCGCTGCTTGGTGAGCACGGCGAGCGGTCCGGTCGAAGCGCTTGACCAGTCGTGTTGAGACGGCATATCGAGACGATCTCCAACAGAGTCCCCAACATCGCGACCACTCCTGGTCGTCACCTGATTGACAGACCAGCGGAGCGCATGCAAACGTCGAAGCGCTTCACTCTCGCGTCTCCCGAAGGACTCCCCATGCCGCTGACGGACTCCCCGCACGACGAACTGGTCGACTACCGCCCGGATTCGAGCCCACCGCCCGACTTCGACGCCTTCTGGGAGCGCACCCTCGCGGCGGCACGCGCCCGCGGCGGGGCCGTGAAGGTCGAGCCGGTCGCCGACCGACACCTGCTGCGCACCGTCGAGGTGGACGACGTGCGGTTCCCCGGCTGGAACGGCGAGCCGGTGGCCGCCTGGCTGCTGCGCCCGCGCGGCGCCGAAGGCGCGCTGCCCGTCGTCGTGACCTACATCGGCTACAGCGGGGGTCGCGGGCTGCCCACCGACCACCTGCTGTGGTCCGCCGCCGGGTACGCGCAGCTCGTCGTCGACAGCCGCGGCCAAGGCCACGACACCCCCGACTCGACCGAGGGCGGCGGCACGCAGTGGGCCGAGGGCTTCATGACCCGCGGCGTCGACTCCCCCGAGCACTACTACTACCGGCGCCTCATGACCGACTGCGTCCGGGCGGTGGACGCGGTCGCCGACCTGCCCGGGCTCGACCACCGACGGGTGATCGTCACCGGCGGGAGCCAGGGCGGCGGCCTCGCGCTCGCCGTCGCGGGACTGGCGCCGGGCAGCGTGGCGGCGGTCCTGCCGGACGTGCCCTTCTTGTGCCACTTCCGCCGGGCGGCCGAGATCAGCGGCGAGGGCCCTTACCAGGAGCTCGCGAAGTACCTGCGCTGGCACAGCCGCCACCACGTGGAGCGGACCTTCGCCACGTTGTCCTACTTCGACGGTGTCCACCTCGCGCAGCGGGCGACAGCGCCGGCCCTGTTCAGCGTCGGCCTGATGGATCCGATCTGCCCGCCCTCCACCGTGTACGCCGCCTACAACCACTACGCGGGCCAGGACCGGACCATGACCGTGTGGCCCTTCGCCGACCACGGCGGCGGCTACGGCTCCAACCCGGCCGTGCAGCTGGCGTGGTTGCACGAGCGCGGGCTCGGCGCGCCGGCCTGACCCACGACGGCGACTCGTCGCCCCCGCCGGACTGGGAGCGTCAGCCGTCCGGCGGGGGTGCCGAGGTGGTCAGCTGGTGCAGGCGACCCCGTTGAGGGTGTAGGAGGCGGGTTTGGCGGCGTTGCCGGTGTGGGTGGCCTGGAAGCCGATGCCGACCGACGCGCCGGGTGCGATGTCGGCGTTGTAGGAGAGGTTCCTGGCCGTCACCTGCCCCGAGGACGGCGAGTAGCTCGCGTTCCAGCCGGAGGTGATGTTCTGCCCGCCGGGCAGGGTGAACACCAGCGACCACCCGGTGATGGGCGTGGACCCGGTGTTGGTGATGGTGATGTCCGAGGTCAGGCCGTTGCCCCAGGCGTTGGTGGTGTTGGTGACCCGGCAGGTGCCGCCCGGCTGCGGAGTGGTGGTTGTCGTGGTTGTCGTCGTCGTGGTGGTCGTGGTCGTCGGCATACCGGAGCCCTTGGCCAGGTAGACGACGGTGCCGTGGGCGGGCACGGTGGCGGAGATGCCGTCGCTCCCCCCGCTGACCGCGTTCGTCCAGGCGTCCCGCAGGGTGATCGACGTGCCTTCCAGGCCGACCTGGTAGCCGTAGGTGGTGATCGTGGTCGGGGTGGAGCCCTGGTTGAACAGGGCGACCGCGACGTTGCCGTTGGACAGGCGCTTGGCCAGGACGCGGCGGGTGCCGTCGTTGGAGATCTGCACGGCCTGCAACCCGAGCGGGTCCTGGTTGATGGCGATGAGGTTGGCGTTCTTCAGGATCGTCTG
>NZ_JBFAMT010000094.1:0-18886 GCF_040656635.1 Actinosynnema sp. NPDC049800
TCGGGGGCGGGGGGTGTCGGCCCCCCCCCCCCGCGCCCCCCGCCACCGCGCCCTCCTCCCAGGAGGCCAAGAGATGAGAAACCCCTTCGCCCGGCGCGTGATCGGGGTGGCCGCCGCCGCCCTGACCGTCGCCGCGCTCAACTCCAGTCCACCGGCCGCCGCGGCCGACGCGCCGTACGACGTCCTGGTGTTCTCCAAGACCGCGGGCTTCCGCCACGACTCGATCCCGGCCGGCATCCAGCTGATCCGGGACCTGGGCGCGGCCAACAGCTTCACGGTCACCGCCACCGAGGACTCGAACCACTTCACCTCCACCAACCTGGCCAAGTACGAGACGGTGGTGTTCCTCAACACCACGGGTGACGTGCTCAACGCGACGCAGCAGACCGCGTTCGAGTCCTACGTCCGCGGCGGTGGCGGGTACGTCGGCATCCACTCGGCGTCCGACACCGAGTACGACTGGCCGTTCTACGGCGAGCTGGTCGGCACGTACTTCACCTCGCACCCGGCCATCCAGCAGGCGACGGTCCGGGTGGAGAACCGGGCGCACCCGGCCACCGCGCACCTGAGCCCGGCGTGGACCCGGACCGACGAGTGGTACAACTTCCGCGGCAGCGTCCGGTCGACGGCCCGGGTCCTGGCGACCCTGGACGAGTCGACCTACAGCGGCGGCTCGATGGGCGCCGACCACCCCCACACCTGGTGCAAGACCGTCCAGGCGGGCCGCTCGTTCTACACCGGCAGCGGCCACACCCAGTCCAGCTACGCCGAGGCGGGTTTCCGCGCCATGGTCCTCGGCGGCCTGCGCTACACGGCCAACCGGGCCGACGCCGACTGCCGGCCGGAGAACGGCTACACCACCCTGTACAACGGCTCCACCACCGGCTGGACGCAGGTCGGCCCGGGCGGCTTCACCAACAGCGACAACACGCTGACCTCGTCCGGCGGCATGGGGATGCTCTGGTACAGCGCCAAGGAGTTCCGCTCCTACTCCCTCAAGCTGGACTGGCGGATGCCCGGGGACGACAACTCCGGCGTGGTGCTCGGGTTCCCGGCGGGCAGCAGCGCGGACTCGGCCCTCGCCAACGGCCACGAGGTGCAGATCGACGCCACCGACACCGCGGACAAGACGACCGGCGCGATCTACGGTTTCAAGGGCGCCGACCAGGCGGCCCGCGACGCCGCGCTCAACCCGCCCGGCGAGTGGAACACCTACGAGCTGCTGGTCGAAGGCGAGCGCTTGCAGGTGTTCCTCAACGGCGTGCTGATCAACGACTTCACCAACACCGACCCGGCCCGGTCCCTGGCGTCCGGGCACATCGGCATCCAGAACCACGGCACCGGGGACGACGTGTCGTTCCGCAACATCCGGATCAAGGAGCTGGGCACCGTCCCGGTTCCGCGCACCGGGCCGATCACCGGCGCCTCCGGCAAGTGCGTCGACGTCAGCGGTGGCAACACGGCTGACGGCACGAGGTTGCAGCTGTGGACGTGCAACGGCGGCGTGAACCAGCGCTGGACGGTCAACGGGTCCACCCTGCGCGCGCTGGACAAGTGCATGGAGGTGTCGGGGACGGCGAACGCCGCGGCGGTGCGGCTGTGGACCTGCAACGGCAGCGGTGGCCAGAACTGGACCGCCGGCGCCAACGGCTCGCTGGTCAACCCGCAGTCGGGCAAGTGCCTGGACGCCAACGGCGGCAGTTCCGCGGACGGCACGCAGTTGATCATCTGGAGCTGCCACGGCGGCACCAACCAACGGTGGACCCTGCCGTGAACCGAAGGAGTGTTCGATGAAAGCCAGCGTTGAGGCCCCCGACACCCCGCGGACACGACGCCGACGACCGGTGACGGCCACCGTGGCGGCGGTGCTCCTCGCGGCCGGCACGGTGACGGCGGTGACCGCGGTGCCCGCGTCGGCGGCCACGGTCGACCCGAGCGCGTGGTACGTGCTGGTGAACCGCAACAGCGGCAAGGTGCTGGACGTGTACGGCCTGGCGACCAACGACGGTGGTCGCATCGCGCAGTGGTCGCGCAACGACGGCGCGAACCAGCAGTGGCAGTTCCTGGACTCCGGCGGCGGCTACTACCGCATCAAGTCACGCCACTCCGGCAAGGTCCTCGACGTGCCCAACTCCTCCACCGCCGACGGCGCCGCGATCCAGCAGTGGACCGACCACGGCGGCACCAACCAGCAGTTCCGGCTGGCCGACTCCGACGGCGGCCACGTCCGGTTGATCGCCCGGCACAGCAACAAGGCGGTGGAGGTGCAGGGCTCCTCGACCGCGGACGGCGCGAACGCCGTGCAGTACGCCGACACGGGCGGGAACAACCAGCAGTGGGTGTTGACCAAGGTGTCGGGCGGCGGCGACCCCGGCGGCAGCGGGTGCGGCAAGGCGCCGACGATGCGCAGCGGCGCGCACACGATCACGAGCAGCGGCAAGAGCCGCAGCTTCGTCCTGCGGGTGCCCGACGGCTACGACAACACCCGGCCGTACCGGCTGATCTTCGGGTTCCACTGGAACGGCGGCACGATGAACGACGTGTCGGGCGGTGGGACGAGCGGTGCGGCGTGGTCGTACTACGGGATGCAGGAGCAGTCGAACAACAGCGCGATCCTGGTGGCGCCGCAGGGCCTGGGCAACGGCTGGGCCAACTCCGGCGGCGAGGACGTGGTGTTCGTCGACGACATGATCAGGCGGATCGAGGCCGACCTGTGCGTCGACCCGAAGCTGCGCTTCGCGATGGGGTTCAGCTACGGCGGCGGCATGAGCTACTCGCTGGCGTGCTCGCGGCCGACGGTGTTCCGCGGGGTCGTGGTGTACGCGGGCGGGCAGCTGAGCGGGTGCTCGGGCGGCACGCAGCCGGTCGCGTACTTCGGGATCCACGGCATCTCGGACAACGTGCTGAACATCTCGGCGGGGCGGTCGTTGCGCGACCGGTTCGTCCGGAACAACGGTTGTGCCGCGCTGAGCCCGCGTGAGCCGGCCCCGGGCAGCCGCACGCACATCACGACCGCGTACTCGTGCCAGCCGGGTTACCCGGTGCAGTGGGCCGCGTTCGACGGTGGCCACGGGCCGGGTCCGGTCGACGGCTGCGCGTGCGAGGACGGCGTGCGGACCTGGACCAAGGGCGAGGCGTGGAGGTTCATCGCCCAGTTCTGATCACGCGCGGACCAACCGGCAGGACGGGGCGCCCGTGCTTCCCGCTTCGCGATCGACCAGGCCAGAGCGGTCAGCTCGGCCGCGGGTCGCGGAACGGCGGAGCCCGGGTGCCCCTTGGCCGGTGCGGCCGGGGTGACCCAGCACTTTCATCGAGCAGGACATGCCACCGCCGGGTGCGGCCGCGAGTCGATGCCGCGCAACCCGGTAGCCGTCACCGCGCGGCACCCAGGATCGGAGGAGGACCCATGGCGGACGAGCCCACCGGGCTCTGGCTGATCGGCGCACGCGGCTCCGTCGCGCCGACCGCCGCTCGCGGGCTGCCGGCCCCGCGCGCGGGCCGGACACCCGTGACCGAGCGTCCCGGCCCGGCCGGCGTCACGCCGCCGGGCCGGGCGCGGAGCCGGCGGGTGAGCCGCACATGACGTTCGACATCGGCTACGGCACCAACGGGTTCGCCAACCACCGCCTGGACGACGCGCTCGGGATCATCGCCGACCTCGGCTACACGGCGGTCGCGCTCACGCTCGACCACCACCACCTCGACCCGTTCGCCGACGACGTCGGCGCGCGGACCGAACGGCTCGCGGCACGCCTGTCGGCGCTGGGACTGCGCGTCGTCGTGGAGACGGGTGCGCGTTACCTGCTCGACCCGCGGCACAAGCACCACCCGACGCTGGTGAGCGACGGCCAGGAGATCCGGGTCGACTTCCTGGTGCGCGCCAAGCGGATCGCGGCCGACCTCGGCGCGGACTGCGTGTCCTTCTGGTCCGGCGTCGGCTCCTCGGACAGCTGGGAACACCTGAAGTCCGGCGTCGCCGCGGTGCTGGAACGCGGGCCCGCCGTGCCGCTCGCGCTGGAGCCGGAGCCCTGCATGGTGGTGGAGCGACTGGACCAGGCGCTGCGGCTGCGCGACGAGCTCGGCCGACCCGAACTCCTGGGGATCACCGTGGACGTCGGGCACTGCGTGGCGGTGGAGTGGCAGGGCGCGGCGGCGTGCCTGCGGCAGGCCGGTGGGCTGCTGATGAACGTGCAGCTGGACGACATGGTGCAGGGCGTGCACGAACACCTGGAGTTCGGGGACGGGCAGCTGGACCTGCCCGACACCCTCGGGGCGCTGATCGACATCGGCTACACCGGCGTCGCGGCCGTGGAGCTGCCCCGGCACAGCCACGCGGCGCCCGTGGTGGCGGGTCGGGCGTTCGAGGCGCTGCGCACCGCGAACTGGCTGGCCTGGGCCGAGCAGTCGCTGCGGGCCGACCCCTCCTCGATCCGGACCCTCTTCCCCGTCGTGGGACGAGCGGTGCGCTCCGGCCAGCGCGAGGCGCGGACGCGGCTGCTCGTCGCGTACGTCGAGAACTCCGGCGACGCGGCCGAAGGGCTCACCACGCTCTACCGGCAGGGCACGTCGGCCGAACGCCTCGGGGTGCTGCGAGGGCTCGCCGACATCGGGGACCGGGTGCCGGGGACGGGCGTCGACCTGGTCAAGGACGCCCTGAGCAGCAACGAGAGCGGCCTCGTCGCGGCGGCGATGGGCGCTTTCGCCGCGCGTCACCTCGACCAGCGCACCTGGCGGCAGGGCGTGCTGAAGTGCTTGGTGATGAGCATCCCGCTGACCGTGGTGAGCGACCTCGACCGACGTGCCGACGACGAGTTGCTGCGCATGGTGTCCGCGTTCGCCGACGAACGCCGCGCGGCCGGCCGCCCGGTGCCGCCCGACGCCTTGGACCTGCTCGGGAAGCCCGCCTGATCCACACCTCCGACCCCCGTCACACCGAGGGATCAGCGCTCCACCTGATCTGCGGCGGTCCGGACCGCAGGCGTCCGGCTCATCGTGGTGGCGCCACGGAGTCCCGGTGGCGGACGGGCATCGGTACGCGATACGTGCCGCCCCCGCGCACGCGGCCCGACTCGGATCGGTGGGCTTCGGCGAAGAGGAGGTCGACGGCCTTCGCGCCGAGGTCGTGGTGCGGGAGGGCCACGGTGGTCAGGCCCGGGCGCAGCCAGGACGCGATGGGGTGGTCGTCGAACGAGACGACGGAGACGTCGTCGGGCACGGTGAGGCCGGCGTCCTGCAACGCCTGGTAGGCGCCGAGCGCGAGCCGGTCGTCCAGGCAGATCAACGCACGGGGACGCGTGGCGCCCAACAGGGCCCGGGTCGCCTCGAAGCCGTACTTCGGCAACCACCAGCGGCACGCGTGCCCGCTCTCCACCTCGACGCCCACCTCGCCCAGCTCCCGGCGGATGCCGGTGAGCCGGTCGAACGCCGCGGTCCGGCCCGGTGGCACGTCGTCGCCGGACGGGCCGACGCCGATGAGGTGGATGCCCTCCCGGTGGCCGGCGTCGAGCAGCACGCGTGCCGCGGCACGGCCCGCCTGGACCTCGTCGGGCAGGACCGAGACCAGTGGCGAGGGCTCCCTGGGTAAGACGTTGAGCAGCACCGCCGGGCCGCCGGCGAGCTCGGCCGGGATGCTGATCGTCCTGGCGTGCACCGAGGCGAGGATGATGCCGTCGACCCGGTAGTCGCGCATCGTCTCGATCAACGTGCGCTGGAAGCCGGCGTCGCCCTCGGTCTCACCGAACAGCAGCGTGACGCCGTGCCTGCGGGCCGCGCCGAGCGCACCTTTGATCATGTGGCCCGCGAGCCGCGAACTGGCGACCGAATCGGACACGAAGGCGATCGTCTGCGTCCTCGTCCCGCGCGGCCCCATCGGGACCCGGTCGCGGCGGTACTCCAGCTCCGTCGCCGCTTCGCGGACCCGGCGCTGCATCTCCTCGGAGATCCGCAGGTCGCGACCGCGCCCCGAGAGGACCAGGGACACGGTGGTCTGGGAGACGCCGACCACCTTGGCCACATCGGCCAGGGTGACCCGTCGTGCGCCCAACGTGGACCTCCCGTTCTCCGAGCCCGGCCGCCGGCGCGGCGACCGGTGCGTGCACAACAAGGGACGGGGCCGTTCGAAAGGGGAGCGGACCCACCGGGAGCGCTCCCAACATCGGGGAAAGCGCGGCAGCCGCCCGTCAGCCGGGGCCGCCGGTCCGGTGCGCGCAGGGTGCGCGGCCGTTCGGCCGTTGTGGCATGAGCTGCTCCACTACGTCGTGGTGCTCGCGGGTCGGAGTTCGTACGAGCCGGATCTCCTCCTCCGATGAGTCAGACTCATCGGAGCTGTGGTCCTCGTTACTCATGACAGCCTGTGGGCGGCGGTTCCGTCAAGAGAAACCTGAGACTATTTCGCCGTACGCATCATAGCCTCGATCGTCGGGTCGCTGCTCGTCGGGAAAGTTTCCGTCCCTGCCGAAGTAAGTACTACTCATCGTTCCCTTGAGGGCGGTGGATCGGTATGCTGGCGAAGTCGTCGGCCATGAGCGCGACGACGCTCAGCGGAGTGGCTGCGCGGAGGGGGTGATGTCGTCGGGTGACCACCTAGCGCTCCAGGCGGCTCGGGTCTCCGTTGTCGGCGCGCCGCACCAGCCACGCTTCGGTGATGTGGGTGAACATGGCCTCGGCGGCGCCGGCCGGGTCGCGCGCCGCGATCCGCTCGCAGATCCGGCGGTGCCCCTCGTTCGACGCCACGCACAACGCCCGCTCGCTGCGGCCCAGGTAGCGGGCGGTGTTGATGACCTGACCCTCCAGGGATCGCACCACGCCCCGGGCGATCCGGTTGCCCGACGCGCGCATGATCGTGTCGTGGAAGGCGCGGTCCTGCTCCTGGTAGGCGGCGGGGTCGTCGACGAGTTGGTCCATCCGGTCCACGAGGGCGCGTAGCCGGTCGATCGCGTCCTCGTCGGCCGTGCGTGCGGCCACCTGGGCCATGTCCGATTCGAGGAGCCGTCGGGTGACCACGAGATCGTCGAGCACGGCCAGCGTCTCGTCCTCGGCGATGGTTGCCGCGAGGACGAGTTCGTCCAGCATGTTCCACGTCGCGGGCTCCGTGACCGTGGTGCCCGCGCCTTGGCGCACCTGGACCAGGCCCTTCTCCTGGAGGATCTTCACCGCCTCGCGGATGACGGTCCGGCTCACCGCGAAGGTCTCGCCCAGCGCGGGCTCGGGCGGCAGGGGGGTCCCGGGCGGGTGGACGCCGCGGACGATGCGGCCCACGAGCTCCGCGGTGACCGCCTTGGCCAGGTTGGCCGGTCGACGCGTCCACTCGGGAGGTGCGGGTGGGTCGTCGCCCGGTCGCCGGCCCGCTGCGGTCATCGTTCCTCCGGTCGCGTCACGCGCCCCGAGCTTCAGGGCTGATCAGAGTATACGTAGGACCGTTGACGTCAGACGTCATACGAGTTAGGTTTCGACACCAATCGCGCCGAGGGCGTACCCGGCCGTCGTCTGGGAAGTGAGCAGCGATGAAGCAGCGCGCACTGTGGTCGGCTGCCGTGGTCCTGGGTCTGGCCCTGGCCACGGGATGCGGGAGCGCCACGGCGCCGGGGTCCTCCGGCGGCTCGGGCGACAAGCTGGTGGTCTGGGACTGGAAGTCCGGGGACGCGAACGTGGCCGCGTACCTCGACCAGGCGAAGGCCGATTTCGCGAAGAGTCACCCGGACGTGGACGTCGAGTTCGTGGCGCAGCCGTTCGACCAGTACTACACGCTGCTCGGGGCGGTCATCCAGGCCGGCAAGGGTCCCGACGTCATGCTGTTCAACGGCGGCGGCCAGCTCCGGGACCGGGTCGACGCGCTGGTGCCGCTCGACGAGTACGTGGCCCAGGACAAGCAGCGGCTCGCCGGCTGGGAGGCGTTCACCCGCGACGGGAAGACCTACGCCTCGCCGGTGACGCTGCAAGGGCACCCCCTCTACTACAACAAGGCGCTGTACGAGCAGGCCGGACTGGACCCCGAGGCGCCCGCCGCGAAGTGGGACGAGTTCGTCGCCGACTGCGGCGTCATCACCGGCAAGACCGGCGCCAAGTGCTTCGGCGTCGGCAACAAGGAGGGCATCGGCATCCAGTTCTTCCTCTCCAGCATCGGGTCGGCCGTGCTCACGCCGCAGGAGTACGACGACTGGATCGCCGGGAAGCGGAACTGGGCCTCGCCGGACGTGAAGCGGATCTTCGAGCTCTGGAAGCAGGTCAACGACGACGGCCTGAACAACGACGGGGTCAACTCCACCGCGATGTTCAACGACGCGTTCGCGGTCTTCCAGTCGGCCAAGGCCGCGCACATCATCGGCCTGATGTCCGACATCGGGCACTGGAAGGACTTCGCCGAGTTCCTCGACGCGGACAAGGTCGGCGTGATGGACGCGCCCCTGGTCAACCCGGCCGCGACGCCGAGCCTGCCCTACGACGGCGGCATCGGCTACGCGGTCGCCAAGTGGACCAAGGACCCGAAGCGGGCCGCCGACCTGGTGCGGTCGTTGACCTCGTCCGCGGCGTTGAAGGCGTTCTACGCGGACGCGGGCGCCATCGCGTCCGACACCACGATCGACGTCTCCGCCGGCGGCCCGGCCGTCACCTCGATCACCGCGGGCATCAAGACCGGCAAGCCCGCGCTGCACGTCGCCCTGTCCAGCAAGACGATCGACCTGATGGGCCGCCTCTCGCAGCAGCTGCTCAGCGGCTCCACCACGGTGGACGAGGCCGTCGCGCAGCTGGCCGACTCCGACAAGGCGAGTTGATCCGTGCCGTCCGGGGGTTCTCCGTCCTCGGTGCGCCCGGTGGTGGCCGAGCGGAACGAGGGGAAGGCGGTCGCCGGCGCAGCGGTCCGGCGACCGGACAAGCCGCTCACCCGGCGCGCGGGTCGCGGGTCGCGGGCCGAGCGCCTGGCGCCGCTCGTGCTCCTGGCGCCGGCCGTGCTGATCATCGTGGTGCTGCGCCTGTGGCCGCTGGTGCTCGGGGTGAACTTCTCCTTCACCGGCGACGGCGACCGCAACGGCCTGCCGGTCGGCTTCGACAACTACGTGACCCTGTTCGGCGACCCGCTGTTCCGCACGGCGTTGCGCAACGTCGGCCTGCTGGTGCTGTTGCTGCCCGTGGCCGTGGCGATCCCGGGGCTGCTCGCCACGTTCATCTACCTGAAGGTGCCGGGGCACCGGGTCTTCCGCGGCGTGTACTTCTTCCCGGCCGTGCTCTCCCCGGTGATCGTCGGGGCGATCTTCAACCTGCTCCTCGCCTACGACGGCCCGCTCAACGCGGTCCTCGGCGGGGTGGGGCTCGGGTCGGTGGACTGGCTCGGCGACCCGGACGTGGCGATCTTCGCGGTGGTCGGGGTGCACGTCTGGGCGACGTTCGGCATGGCGCTGGTCGTCTTCCTGGCCGGGTTCTCCGCGCTGGACCCCTCGCTGCTCGACGCCGCCCGGGTGGACGGGGCGACGCTGCCCCAGACGGTCCGGCACGTGATCGTCCCGGGCCTGACCCGCACCATCCAGTTCGTCTTCGTCACCACCATGATCGGCATGTTGACCTCGATGTTCGGCCTGCTGTTCGTGATGACCGGCGGCGGGCCGGAGGGCTCCACCTACCTGCCCGAGTACTACATCTGGGTCCAGCAGGGGCAGTTCAACCAGCCCGCGCTGGCGTCCGCCGCGTCGACCGCGCTGTTCCTGATCATGCTCGTCGTGGGGCTGGCCCAGGTCGCCGTCCTGCGCCGCGCGGGGAGGGAGGGCTGATGGCCGGCCGGCGGTTGACGAGGTGGGTCGTCGCGGTCCCGATGGCCGCGCTCGCGCTGGCCACGATCTACCCGTTGGTGTTCACCACCAACGTGGCCGTGAAGACGCGGCGCGAGTACGTGCTCGACCGGTTCTCGCTGTCGGACGCGCTGCGGTGGGACAACGTCGCCGCGGCGTGGACGAGCGTCGGGATGTCCCGGTACTTCCTCAACTCGGCGGTGGTGGTGACCTGCTCGGTCGCGCTGCTGCTGCTGTTCGGGTCGATGGCGGGTTTCGCGCTCGCCCGGTTGCGGTTCCGCGGCTCCTCGGTGCTCTTCCTGGGCATCCTCGCCGCGCTGTTCGTCCCGTTCCAGGTGATCATGGTCCCGCTGGCCCGGATCATGTCCGACGCCGGCCTCGTCGACACCTACCCGGGGCTCGTCCTCGCGTACGTGGCGCAGTTCCTGCCGTTCACGGTCTTCCTGATGACCAGCTACTACTCGACCGTGCCCGCCGAGATCCTGGACGCCGCGCGGATCGACGGGAACACCGTGTACGGCGCGTACTGGCGGATCATGCTCCCGCTGGGCAGGCCGGCGCTGCTGTCGGTCGGCGTGCTCGACGCTTTGTTCTGCTGGAACGACGTGCTCATCTCGTTGCTCATGATGCCGTCGGCAGACCATCGCACGCTCATGGTCGGTGTCACCTCGTTGCGAGGGCAGTACTCGGATGACATCCCCGTGTTCGCCTCCGGCGTGCTGATCGCCGCGGTGCCCGTCCTCGTCGTCTACCTGTTCCTGCAGCGCCAGATCGCCGACGGCGTGACCGCAGGGGCCACGAAGGGCTGACATGCGCATCACTGGTTACCGGACCCTCACCACCGTCCAGGACTGGGGTCGGCCGGTCGGCGACGCCAACGGCGTCTTCGCCGACGGCGTCGTCCGGGTGCCGATCGTCCTCGTCGAGACGGACGTGGGCATCACCGGCGTCGGGCTCGGCCCGCACGTCGAGATCGACTCGATCTTCGCCGCCTTGGAGGGCGAAGACCCGCGCGGTGTCACCGCCCTCTACGACCGGATGCTGCGCCAGACGTTCAAGGCCGGTCACGCGGGCGTGGTGTTCGGCACCATCGGCGCCCTCGACACCGCGCTGTGGGACATCAAGGCGCAGGCCGCGGGCGAACCGCTGTGGCGGCTGCTCGGCGGACGTGATCGCCGCGTGCCCGCCTACGCCTCCGGTGTGGACATCGGGCTGGGCGACGACGAGCTCGTCGCGCTGTACGAGACCTACGCCGACCGCGGCCTGCGGGTGGCGAAGCTCAAGGGAGGTCTCGACGTCGATCGGGACCGGGACCGCCTCATCCTGGTGCGCGACGTGCTCACCAACGCCGGCCGGGGCACCCGGCCGGGCCTGATGCTCGACGTCAACGAGGCGTTGACCCGCAAGCAGGCGGTGCGCCACGTCAGCGAGCTCGAGCGGACGCTCGACCTGATCTGGATCGAGGAGCCGGTGCGGCGGTGGGACGCGGAGGGGCACGCGGCCGTCGGCCGAGGTGTCCGGGCGTCGGTCGCCAGCGGCGAGAACCTCACCGGCCTGGAGCAGTACCGCCCGCTGATCTCGGCGGGTGCGGTCGACGTCGTCCAGGCGGCGGCGGGCTGGGGCGTCACCCACTTCCTGCGGGTCGCGGCCCTGGCCCACGCGCACGACCTGCCCGTCAGCCCCATCGGCAACACGCCGGTCGGGTTGCTGCACGCCGCGACGTCCGTGCCGAACCACCTGGTCAGCGAACTGCAGGACCTCCAGCCGCCGACCGGGATCTCGATCGACCTCCACGTCGAGGACGGGGCGTTCGTCCTGGGCGACAGCCCGGGGCTGGGCCTGCGCGTCGACGAGGAGGCGATCGTCGCGTCCCGGCTCGGACTCGCCCTCCCGGTGACCGAAGGTCCGCACGTGCGGCCGGAACGCGCCGGGCAGCGCCTGCTGGCCGTGGTGCGGGACGTCGTCGCGCCGCCGGAGCAGCTGCACCCCTTGAGCTCCTGATCGACCGGCCCGACAACGATGTCGGGCCGGCCGCACTTCCCGCTAGGAGTCCGAAGTGGACCACTCGCGACGTTATGGGATGGTCACCCGGTTGCGCCCGGAGCGGCGCGACGACTACCTCCGGCTGCACGCCGAGGTCTGGCCGTCCGTCGAACGCATGCTGCTCGAGGCCAACATCCGCAACTTCACCATCTTCCTGCACGGCGACCTGCTCTTCGGCTACTACGAGTACGTCGGCGAGGACCACGACGCCGACCAGGCGCGGATCGCGGCCGACCCCGAGTCGCGGCGCTGGTGGGCGTTGACCGACCCGTGCCAGGAGTCGCCGAGCGACCCCGGCTCCCCGGTGCGCTGGGAGCCGATGCACGAGGTGTGGCACCTGACCCCCGGCGTCGTGCCGCAGCCAGGGGACGGGCCGCCGCCGCACCGCTAGGCGTTCGCCGACGGCCGGATGCGCCCCTGCGCCCGCGCATCCGACCGGCTCGCCCGCGCCACCACGAAGTGCCGTCCGACGGCTCCGCCGGACGTCGCACGCACACACCCCAAGTCAGGAGGTCTCCTTGTCCACGTCCTCTTCCTCCGCGGTGCGAAGGCCGGTGTCCGCGGGCGTTGCCGCGGTGGTGCTGACCGCCACCGCCGCGGCGGTCGGTCTCGCCCCTCCCGCGTCCGCCGCCACCACCACCCTCTACGCCTCGCCGTCCGGCACCGGCACCAGCTGCTCCGCCACCCAGCCGTGCTCGCTGCCCGCCGCCCAAGCCGCGGTGCGGTCGCAGACCGGCGGCATGTCCGGCGACATCGTCGTGCAGCTGGCCGACGGGGTGTACCGGCTCTCCGAGCCGCTGCGGCTGACCGCGGCGGACTCCGGCAACAACGGCTACCGCGTGCGGTGGCAGGCGGCGCCGTCCGCCCGCCCCGTCATCAGCGGCGCGCGGGCCGTCACCGGCTGGTCGGTCGTCGACGCCGGCAAGAACATCTGGCGGGCCACCGTCCCCACCGGGATCGACTCGCGCCAGCTCTACGTCGACGGCGCGGTCGCGACCAGGGCGCGCAGGCAGGTGAACCGGGCCGACTTCACGTTCACGAGCACCGGCATGAGGTTCTCCAGCTCCGCGCTGAGCTACCTGAACAACCTGGCCAACCAGAACCGGGTCGAGGTGGAGAGCGTCAACTCCTTCACCGACCGGTACTCGCCGGTGCAGAGCATCAGCGGGAACTTCCTCACCATGCAGCAGCCCGCGTGGAACAACAACACCTTCGGGTACGACACCCTGACCCAGCCGCACCGGGCCGGGCCCTTCTACCTGGCCAACGCCTACGAGTTCCTGGACGCGCCGGGGGAGTGGCACCTCAACCCCGGCACGGGCGCGTTGTCCTACATCCCGTTGGCCGGGCAGAACATGAGCACCGCCGGCGTGGAGCTGCCGGTGCTGCAGTCGCTGGTGGACGTCGGCGGCACTTATGACGCGCCGGCGCACCACATCTCGTTCAGCGGGATCACGTTCAGCGGCACCACCTGGCTCGGACCCAGCAGCAACCAGGGTTACGCGGACCAGCAGACCGGCGCCTACATCGCCGGCAACTGGAACTGGCCGGGCGACCGGCTGACGTCGTGCCAGAACGGCTGCACCCAGTTCGAGGCGGCGCGACCGCACTGGAACCAGATGCCCGCCGCCGTGCAGGTCTCCGCCGCCAACAACATCACCTTCAGCGAGTCCCAGTTCGTCAACCTCGGCCAGACGGCGATCGGCATCGGCAACGACGCCAACGCGCACGCCAGTGGCGTCGGCCTCGGGGCGAGCAACATCACCGTCACGCGGTCGGAGATCGCCCGCAGCTCGGCCGGCGGCATCGTGGTCGGCGGCGTGCGCGCCGACGCCCACCACCCGAGCGACCAGCGAATGGTCAACCGGGACATCACCGTGAGCTACAACCGCATCCACGACCTCGGCATCGAGTACCGGGGCAACGTCTCCGTGCTCAACACCTACGTCACCAACGCCACGGTGTCCCACAACGAGGTCTACAACATGCCGTACTCCGGCATGTCGATCGGGTACGGCTGGGGCGCCAACGACGCCGGCGGCAACAACAACTACGCCAACCGCGGCCTGTACAACTACCAGCCGCGCTACACGACGCCGACCACGGCCTCCAACAACCGGTTGATCAACAACTACGTCCACGACGTCATGCAGCAGATGAACGACGGCGGCTGCATCTACACGCTGTCGTGGAACCCCGGCGCCTCGATCAGCGGGAACCACTGCCTGCGGACCAACGGCTACTTCGGGGTCTACTTCGACGAGGGCTCGAAGTACTACTCCGTCACGGGCAACGTCTTCGCCAACACCGGCACGTGGGCCACCGCGAACTACTGGGGTGGCGAGAACATGGGCAACTGGACAGTCACCAACAACTGGTCGACCAACGGCAGCACCAACGTGACCAACGGCGATCGCGGCAACGTGGTGTCCGGCAACACGGTCGTCACCAACGGCAACTGGCCGGCCGGCGCGCAGGCCGTGATGGCCAACGCCGGTCCCGGCGGCGGCACCACCACCGGCCCGCAGAACGCGATGCTCGTGGGCGCCCAATCGGGACGCTGCGCCGAAGTCGCCGCCGGCAGCGCCAACGGCGCCCAGGCCCGGCTCTGGGACTGCGCGGGCGGCGCCAACCAGCGGTGGACCTACACCGCGGGCAAGCAGCTGACGGTGAACGGCAAGTGCCTGGACGCCAGCGGCGCCGGAACCGCGAACGGCACGGCCGCGATCATCTGGGACTGCCACGGCGGCACCAACCAGCAGTGGAACGTGAACGCCAACGGCACCATCACCGGGGTGCAGTCCGGGCTGTGCCTGGACGCGAGCGGCAACGGGACCGCCAACGGCACCCTGCTCCACCTCTGGTCGTGCCACGGCGGCACCAACCAGCAGTGGGGCGTGCGCAACTGACGTGCCGCGCGGAGGTCGGCCCGCCGACCTCCGCGCACCGCTCGCGCTGCGCCATGTGAGCGTTAACTACGGTGTCCACCTTGACTCTTCGTGGAGTCGGTCGCATCATCGCGCCATGCAGATCGCCGATCCACGACATCTGTTGTGAGCGTGAACAACCCTCGCCGACGGGACGGTGGCCGAGGCGCGGGTCAAGGCCGACATGAGGGACAACCCCAGGCAGCACCGGCAGGCCGCGTGGCAGAGGTGCGTCGACGTCGATCGGAACGTCGGCCGCCGTTCCCGCGAGAGACCGTCGCGGTAGCGGCACGGCACGGCGGAACCGTTGCTTTAGCGCGGTTTTAGCCTTTACCGTCGCCCGAGTCGAAGCGATTCGAAACCCGCACCGCCGATCGCTCGTCATCTCCGCGCACGCCGCCGCCCTGCCCTCCCACATCGTCGTAGGAGTGAGAATGCAGCCTTCACCCGTTGGTCGAGCGGGTCCTGTGAAGCGATGGTGGCGCTCGCCGGTGGCGGTGCGCGCGCGTGTCCTGCTGGCACTGGCCGTCCTGCCCGCGGCGCTGTCGACGTGGTCCGCACCGGTGACCGCGCTGGCGGCCGCCACGGGGCCGTGCGACATCTACGCGTCGGGCGGCACGCCCTGCGTGGCCGCGCACAGCACGACGCGGGCCCTCTACGGCTCGTACGCGGGCAAGCTCTACCAGGTCAGGCGTTCGTCGGACAACACGACGAGGGACATCGGTCTCCTGGCCGCCGGCGGCACCGCCGACGCGGCGACCCAGGACTCGTTCTGCGCCGGCTCCACCTGCGTGATCACGGTCGTCTACGACCAGTCCGGGCGGGGCAACGACCTGTGGTACCAGGGTTCTTCGGTGGTGCCGGGTTCGCCCCAGAGCAGGCCCGCGATCGCGACCTCCGAATCGGTGGCGGTGGGCGGCAGCAAGGCCTACTCGCTCTACATCAACCCGGGCAACAGCTACTGGCGTGACGGCCACCTGACGGGCGTGCCGACGGGGGCCGCGCCGGAGGGCATGTACATGGTCACCAGCGGCACGCACGTGAACAACGGCTGCTGCTTCGACTACGGCAACAGCGAGACGACCCGGAAGGCCGACGCGGCCGGCGCGATGGACGCGATCAACTTCAGCACGCAGTGCTGGTTCGGCGGGTGCTCGGGCACCGGTCCCTGGGTCCAGGCGGACCTCGAGTGGGGCCTGTTCCCCGGCGGCAGCCAGCAGTGGAACCCGAACCAGCGCGCGTTCCCCAACAGGTTCGTCACGGCGATGCTGAAGAACAACGGGACCACGCGGTTCGCGCTCAAGGGCAGTGACGCCCAGGCGGGCAGCCTGACCACGCTGTGGGACGGCCCGCTGCCCAACGGGTACAGCCCGATGAAGAAGCAGGGCGCCATCATCCTGGGCAGCGGTGGCGACTGCTGCAAGCCCGACGGCGGCGCGAACCTCAGCGCGGGGACCTTCTACGAGGGCGCGATGGTGGCGGGCTACCCGTCCGACGCCACCGAGAACGCGGTGCAGGCCAACGTGGTCGCGGCCGGGTACAGCGCCGGCGGCGGCCCGACCCCGGGCGGTGCGGTGCGCGCGGTCGGCGCGGGCAAGTGCCTCGACGTGCCGAACGGGACGGCCGGCACGCAAGCCCGGATCTGGGACTGCCAGGGTGGCTCCGGGCAGACGTGGACCCGGACGTCGGCGGGCGAGCTGAGCGTCTACGCCGGCGCCGAACGGCGGTGCCTCGACGCCTACGGCCAAGGGACGAGCGCGGGCACCAGGACGGTCCTCTGGTCGTGCAACGGCCAGGCCAACCAGCGCTGGAACGTCAACGCCAACGGCACGATCACCGGCGCGCAGTCCGGCCTGTGCCTGGACGTGTCCGGGGCGTCGACGGCCAACGGCGCGCTGGTGCAGCTGTGGACCTGCAACGGCGGCTCCAACCAGCAGTGGGGCGTCGGCTGAGCCCCACCCCGGAGTTCGTGACTCGACCGCGGTCCGGCACGCCGTGCCGGACCGCCGCTCAACCCGAGGAGAACAAGTGCGACAACGCCTCAGCAGATTCGCCGCGCGCGCCGCGGCCCTGATCACCGCCGCGCTGGTCACCGCCGCGCTGCTGCCGGCCGGCCAGGCCGTCGCGGAGTCCAACGGCGGGGTGCGGGTCATGCCGTTGGGCGACTCGATCACCGAGGGCACGCAGGTGCCCGGTGGTTACCGGATCGGGCTGTGGCAGCGGTTCGGGTCCGGCAACTACCGGGTGGACTTCGTCGGTTCGCAGTTCAACGGTCCCGGCTCGCTCGGGGACCACGACCACCAGGGCCACCCCGGTTGGCGGATCGACCAGATCGACGCGAACGTCGTCAACTGGCTGCGGAACACGACACCGCGCACGGTGCTGCTGCACATCGGCACCAACGACATCCTGCAGAACTACAACGTGGCCGGCGCGCCCGCCCGCCTGTCGGCGCTCGTCGACCGCATCACCGCGACGGTGCCGAACGCGGACGTGTTCGTCGCGACGATCATCCCGCTGGCCAACTCCGGGCAGAACACCGCCGCCCGGAACTTCAACGCCACCATCCCGAGCATGGTGCAGAGCAAGGTCGCCGCGGGCAAGCGCGTGCGCATGGTGGACATGCACGCCGCGTTGACGACGGCCGACCTGATCGACGGCGTCCACCCGACCGCCACCGGCTACGACAAGATGGCCGCGACCTGGTACAACGCGTTGCGCGCCGTGCCCGGTAGCATCGGCGACCCCGTTGCCCCGCAGGGCAGGCAGGTCGTCGGCGCGGGGTCGGGGCGCTGCCTCGACGTGCCGGGTTCGACGACCACCAATGGCACGCAGCTGCAGCTGTGGGACTGCCACGGCCAACCCAACCAGTCCTGGACGCACACCTCCGGCAAGCAGCTGGTCGTCTACGGCACCAAGTGCCTGGACGCGTACGGCCGCGGCACGACGAACGGCACGCAGGTGGTGATCTGGGACTGCCACGGCGACACCAACCAGCAGTGGAACGTCAACGCCAACGGCACCATCACCAACGTGCTGTCCGGCCTGTGCCTGGACGCGGTCAACCACGGCACCGCCAACGGCACCAAGCTGGCCCTGTGGACCTGCTCCGGGCAGGCCAACCAGCAGTGGACCCTGCGCACGCCGGCCTGACCGCGACGCGGAGAAGCGCCCACCGGGTAGTTCGACGGCGATTCGAAGAATCACCGATCCCCGGTGGGCGCTTGCGCGCAACCCACTCGACGGAAGCTTTCGGCCGCGAATTTCCGAGAGAAAGGTGGAGCTCCATGCTGAAGAGGTTCGTGGTAGCCGTGGTGGCCGCCGCCGCACTGGCCGTGCCGACCACCGGCACCGCGCAGGCGGCCGGCAGCTGCGCGGACTTCTACTCGATCACCATGGGCAAGTACTGGGTCAACAACAACGTGTGGGGCCAGGACTCGGGCCAGGGGTGGCAGTGCGTGTGGGACGTGTCGTCCGGCGGCTCGATCTCGTGGGGCACGAGCTGGGACTGGAGCGGCGGGCCGGGGCAGGTGAAGTCCTACGCGAGCTCGGTGCTCGGCTGGCACTGGGGCACCAAGCCGGCGAACACCGGCCTGCCGGTCCGGTTGGCGGACAACCGGTCGGTGAACACGGGCGCGAACTACACCGTCCGGCAGAACACGGCGAACGTCATGAACGTCGCCTACGACCTGTGGCTGCACCCGGTGTCCAACCCCGGCACCGCCAACCCGTCCGACGAGATCATGATCTGGACCTACCGCGCCGGCGGCGCCGGGCCGGTCGGCACGCGGCAGGCCACCGTGTCGATCGCCGGCGCCACCTGGGACCTGTACCGGGGCAACATCGGCTGGGAGGTCTACTCGTTCGTCCGGACGGGCAACACCACCTCGGCCGCGTTCAACCTGCGCGACTTCACCTCGCACCTGGTCAACCGCGGGTGGTTGAGCAACCAGAAGTACCTCACCAGCGTGCAGCACGGCGCGGAGGTCTTCAGCGGCAACGGGCAGCTGGACGTGCACTCCTACTACGCCAACGTCGGCTGACCGCCCCGGGCGGGCGGGCGGGGGGGGGGGGCGCGCCCCGCACCCCCCCCCCCCCCGGGGCGGGGGGGTGGGGGGGGCGGGCGACACCACCCCC
>NZ_JBFAMT010000095.1:0-18688 GCF_040656635.1 Actinosynnema sp. NPDC049800
TGAGTTCTCAAAGAACACGCGCTCACCATCACGTCCCGCGTCTTACCGCGGTTCATTCCGGGGCTTTGTGTTTCCGGTGTTTCGCTTGCTGTGGTGAAACCTTAGCTCGTTCGTTTTCGCGGTGTCAAATCGGCCGGTTTCGGCTTCTCGGCTCCGCGACAAACTCGCTCAGCATTCACTTTGTTCTACCGTCCGGAGCCGAGGCAGCACGCTGTGCTGCTGATTCAGTCCCGGGGGCTTGTTCTCGCAGCACTCCGTTCCGGTCTCTCTCCGGCCCGTTCCGCGCTGGCAGAGAGAAAGTTACACCCCGGCCCACGCGGAGACAAATCGGGGGGTCGGTTGCGCCATCTCCGCAGCTAGGCGTGGTGCGTCCTCCGGAGACGGTGGATGCTGGGCCCGTGCAGCTCTCGCCTCGGCTCGGCCGGTACGCGTTCCACGTCGTCGTGGTCGCGGCTTGCTACTACGCGGGCGCCGAGGTCGGCCTTCTCCAGGCGTTGGTCAACGACCAGGTGACGCCGTTGTGGCCGCCGACCGGTGTGGCCGTGCTCGCGCTGTTGCTCGGCGGGCTGAGGATGTGGCCGGGCATCGCGCTGGGCGCGTTCGCGGCCAACTCGCCCCTCACCGACCTCGGCGCCACGGCGCTCATCACCACGGGCAACACCGTCGGCCCTGTGGTCGCCTACCTCATGCTCAGGAAGGTGGGCTTCCGGCAGGAGATGGACCGCACGCGTGACGCGCTCGCGCTCGTGCTGTTGGGCGGGCTCGTGGGCATGGCGGTCAGCGCGACGATCGGCGCGGGCACGTTGTTGGTGACCGGTGCGATCGACGCCGCGCTGTTCTGGTCGACGTGGACGGTGTGGTGGACCGGTGACGCGCTGGGCGTGCTGGTGTTCGTGCCGATCGTCCTGGCGTTCCGCTCCCTCCGACTGCGCGACCACCCCGTGCGCCGGTGGCTGGAGGCCGCCGCGTTGCTGGTGAGCACGGCGGTCGTCATGACCGTGGCGTCGACGCACGACCTGCGGCTGATGTACCTGGTGTTCCCGTTCCTGATCTGGGCGGCGCTGCGGTTCCAGCACCTGGGCACGGCGCCGTGCGCGCTGATCGCGACCACCCTGGCGGCACGGGGCGCGGCTCGCAGCACGGGTCCGTTCGCCGATCTGGACCTGGTGGTGCGCATGGTGACGCTCCAGGCGTTCAACGGGACGGCGGTGTTGACGGCGCTGCTGCTGTCGGCGGTGATCGCGGAGCGCAACGCCGCGCGGGAGGCGATCGAGCGGACGGTGGCGCAGCTGTCGGACGTGGTGGCGCAGTACCAGCCGCTCGCGCTGGGCGACCTGCTGCCGCCCAAGCCCCGGGAGAAGCGCTAGTGGACGTGGTGGTCGTCGGTGGCGGGCCGGCGGGACGGGCGTTGGCGCGGGCGTGCGCGGGCAGGGGGCTCGGCACGACGCTGGTCGACCCGAACCCGGAGCGGTCTTGGCGGGCGACCTACGCGTCGTGGGCGGAGGAGTTGCCCACCGACGCGCCGGTGGCGGTCAGCACGTCGAGGGCCCGTGCGGTGACGACGGCGGAGCACGTGATCGAGCGGGGTTACGCCGTGCTGGACAACGAGCGGTTGCGGCGGCTCCCGGACGAGGTCCGGGTGGTCGCCGGGCGCGTGGTCGCCCACACCGGCGGGACGGCGACGTTGGCCGACGGGCGGGTGCTGACCGGACGGGTGGTCGACGCGAGCGGCACGGCGGGTGGTCGGGCGGCTCAGACGGCGGTCGGCGTGGTGGTTCCCGCACGGGCCGCGACGCCGTTCGTGGGCGCCGACGAGGCGCTGATCATGGACTGGCGCAGGCCTCCCGCGGCCACGACCGCCGACCCGACGTTCCTCTACGCGATCCCGGTGTCGGCGGACGAGGTGTTGCTGGAGGAGACGTCGTTGGCCCGCCGGCCGGGGCTGCCGTTGCGCGAGCTTCGGCTGCGGTTGCACGCGCGCTTGGCCCGGCACGGCATCGAGGTGCCGCGGGACGAGGAACGGGTGCGCATCACGTTGGACGGGCGGGCGCGGGACGGCGCGTTCGGCGCGGCGGCGGGGTGGGTGCACCCGGCGACGGGGTACAGCGTGGCGGCGGCGTTGCGGCGCGCGCCGGTGGTGGCGGACGCGATCGCGGCCGGGCGGGAGGTGACGCGTTCGGCGGCGGAACGCGCGGTGCGCCGGTTGCGGTTGAGAGGTCTGGAGGCGTTGCTGGCGCTGCCGCCCGACGAAGTCCCGGAATTCTTCAACAGCTTCTTCAAATTGTCCGACAGTCTTCAACGCGACTACCTCGGCGGGCACGATGACCTGCGCGGGACCGCCCGTGCGATGCTCCGGCTGTTCGACTCCGCGTCGTGGGGTATGCGCGCCCGGTTGGTATTTCCTGTGCAATCGGCCAAAAGTGCGAGAACACCTGGTTAACGGTCTCGGCAAAAGAAGATCGACCGGGCACGATCGGGGCCGTGCCCGCCTTGCTGGATGACGTTCGCTTCGCCTTCCAGCCGTTGTTCAACCTCCACACCGGAGGGGTCGTGGCGGTAGAAGCGCTGGCCCGACCGCACGACGGCAACGTGCAGGACCTGCTGCGGATGGCTTTCCGCGCCGGGTACCTGGCCAACACCGACGTGGCGCTCGCGTGCCGCGCGGTCCGGCACGCGGCCGACCACGGCCTCGGCGTGCCGCTGCACGTCAACCTGCTCGCGTTGACGATCGCGGACAAGCCCGAGCTCATGGCACCGCTCTACGGCGCGCTGCGGGAGGTCGGGCGCACGCCGGCCGACCTGGTGGTCGAGGTCGGCACGCCGTACTCGCGCGCGCCGCGCCGGCTGCTGGTCAAGGGCATCGAGCGGCTGCGCGAGGACGGGTTCCGGATCGGTCTGGACGGCGTGGGCGAGGGCGATTCGCCGTTGTCGCTGCTGACCGAGGTGCAGCCCGACGTGATCAAGCTCGACCGCGAGGTGGTGGTGGCGCTGCCCACCGACCCCTCCCGGTACGCGCTGGCCCAGGCGTTGCAGCACCTGTGCGAGCACATCGGGTCACTGGTCGTCGCGGAGGGCGTGGAGAGCGAGGCGCAGCTGGCCGCGCTGCGCCGGCTCGGGGTGCGGCTCGCGCAGGGCAACCTGCTGGCGAGCCCGCAGCGGCGGCCGAAGGTGGACGCGACGATCGCGGCGGTGTTGAGCGAGGTCAACGACCCGGAGGCGGTCACGAGCACGATGACCGCGCCGCTGCGGCGCAAGGTCGGGCCGAAGGTCACCGACTTCCTGCACCCGGCGACCACGCTGCCCGACTCGGCGACGTCCGAGGAGGTGCGCGACGTGCTCGCGAACCAGCCGACGGTCAGCGGCGTGGTGCTCGTGGACGACGACGGCAGGCCGCGGTGGACGGTGGACCGCAACCGGTTCCTGCTGGCGGTGACGGGTCCGTTCGGGCACGCCCTGCACGCCAAGCGGGAGGCGGCGCGGCTGGCGGACCGGCCGAAGCTGATCGGGGCGGACTCCAGCGCGCTGGAGCTGCTGGACGTGGTGGCGCACGCGAACCGTGAGCGCACCAACGACGACTTGGTGGTCGTGGACGACGACGACCGCTGCCTGGGCGTGGTGCGGGTCGCGGACGTGGTGCGCGGTGTCGCCGAGATGAAGGTGGAGCAGGCGGCGGCGTTGAGCCCGCTGACGCGGCTGCCGGGCAGCGACTCGATCGCGCGCGAGGTGGACCGGCGCATCCTGGGCGGCGAGCTGTTCGCGGTGGGGTGGCTGGACGTGGACGCGTTCAAGCGGGTGAACGACTCGGTGGGGTTCGCGGCGGGTGACGACCTGATCCGGGCCATCGGGCGTGCGCTCACCGACGGCGCGACGTCGTACCCGGGCGTGCAGGTGGGGCACGTCGGCGGGGACGACTTCCTGGTGGTGGCCGGGCTGGACGAGATCGTGCCGTTCTCCGCGGGTGTGCTGGACGTGCCGTACGAGACCGAGGGGCGCGGGGTGACGTTGTCGTTGGCGACGTTGATCTGCGCGGCCGGGTCGGTCGGGTCGTACCGGGAGGTGTCCCGGCTGCTGGCGCCGTTGAAGGAGCACGCGAAGTCGTTGCGGGGCACCAGTTGGGTGCTGGGGCGGCCGGGCAGCGACCACGTCGATGTGCTGCGCGGCGGGCCGCATCTGGCGGTAAGTTAGGAAGTTCACCGCAAAGCCGCATGTGCGGCCCGTTCGGTTACTCATAGCATCAGGCGGACTACCCAGCGTCGGGAGGTCCCCGTGACCGAGGTCACCGCCCTACCGCTTCCGCGAGTCGTCTCGGACCTGCCGCTGTCGGTGGGGGTCGAGGAGGAGTTCCTGCTGGTCGACGCGAGCACCGGGGTGCTGGTGCCGTTGGCCGGCGAGGTGTTGTGCGACGCCCGTCCCGGGCCCGACCTGCAGACCGAGATGACGCTCTACCAGGTGGAGAGCGCCACTCGGGTGTGCCGGAGCATGGCCGAGGTGCGCGAGCAGCTCCTCGCGGCACGTCTGGCGCTCGCCGCGCTGGCACAGGCGCAGGGCGCGCGCATCGTGGCGACCGGGACGCCGGTGCTCGGCGGCTTGCGCCCGCCTCCGTTGACCGATTCCGACCGGTACCGCACCATCGCCGCCGAGTACGGGTCGTTGGTCGACGGGCTGACCATCTGCGGGTGCCACGTGCACATCGGGATACCGGACGAGGACACCGGGGTGCTGATCAGCAACCACCTGCGGCCGTGGCTGCCGGCGCTGTTGGCGATCAGCGCGAACTCGCCGTTCGGGGACGGGCGCGACACCGGGTACGCGAGCTGGCGCTACCTGTCGTGGAGCCCGTGGCCGTCGGCGGGCGCGCCGCCGTGGTTCGAGTCGGCGGAGGACTACCACCGGGGCACGCGGGTGCTGCGGTCGGGCGGGGCGGCGTTGGACCCGGCGATGGTCTACTGGGACGTGCGGCTGTCGCACCGGCACCCGACGGTGGAGCTGCGGGTGTGCGACGTGGCGGCGACCGTGGACGAGGCCGTGGTGCTGGCGGCCCTGGTGCGGGCGATCGCCGTGATGGCGTTGGCTGGTGTGCGGGCTCAGCGCGTGCCGGACCTGGCGTTGCGGACGGCGTTGTGGCGGTCGGCCCGGGACGGGTTGGACGGCGCCGGGATCGAGCCGTTCAGCGGTCGGCTGGTGCCGGCGGCGGACATGGTGCGGGCGCTGGTGGACTGGACGCGGCCTGCTCTGCGTGACACCGGGGACGAGGACCTGGTGGTCGACGGCATCGACCGGCTGCTGTTGGACGGCACGGGTGCCGTGCGGCAGCGGCGGGCGTTCCGGCGGCGCGGTTCGCTCGTCGACGTGGTCGACATGCTGGCCGCTCAGACAGCTTGAACGCCCGGCTCTCCCCACCGACTCGTCCAGACCGCTGCCGCGGTGCCGCCTCCGTCGAAGTGCCGGCCGCGCCCGACCGGCGCATGCTTGGTCGTACGTGAACAAGGAGGTTCGGCATGACCACCGCACGGGAGATCATGAACGCCGGTGTCCAGTGCGTCAAGGAGGACCAGAGCCTGCTCGACGCGGCGCGGATGATGCGTGACCTGGACGTCGGCTCGCTGCCGATCTGCGGCAAGGACGACAAGCTGCACGGCATCATCACCGATCGCGACATCGTGCTGCGCTGCGTGGCCGAGGGCCGCGACCCGGCGTCGATGAGGGCCGGCGACATGTCCGGTCACCTGCACTGGGTCGAGGCGGACGACGACCTTTCGCACGTGCTGCGGACCATGGAGGACAACCAGATCCGCCGGCTCCCGGTGATCGAGGAGCACCGACTGGTCGGCATGGTGTCGGAAGCGGACCTGGCCCGTCACCTGGACGAGTCGCAGATCGCGGAGTTCGTGGAACGCGTCTACGCCCGCTGACCACATCGTCCGCTGACCACATCGTCAGCAAGCACACCGTTCACCGCACGCCCTTCCCCAACAGAAGGGCTTCGTGTCATCCCGCCGACCTGGCTCCGCCCTACCGCGCGTGTCAAGGGGGCACCTTCCACCCCACAGGAACGATGGGCTGGAACCGCCCCCTTGATACGTGTGGTAGCCCGTAGGGAGGTCGGTGGGATGACACGAAACCCGCACCACAACGGACCCGCCGCCGAACCACCCACCGGCCCGTCATCCTGCTGATCTGCCCGTCCGGCGAGGACGCTCTTGATCTTTTGCGGACGCCCGGCAAGACCCAAGCCCGCCGAAATTGTCAGACCACGCCGGTAACCTAAAAACAGGGGTCCCCTTGGCGAGGACCCCTGCGAAGCATTCAAACTGCGCGGCCCCAGACGCTGACCCCGTCAACGCCGACCCCGCCAGACGGCGAACCGCCGGACCGCGACCCCATCGGACCGCGCCCCCGCCGACCAACCCTCAGCCGACCAACCCTCAGCCGACCAACCCGTCAGACCGCGAACACTCGTCAGACCGTCAGACCGTCAGACCGTGACCGTCAGACCGTGACCGTCAGGCCGATCAGGCCGTGACCGTCAGACCGTGAACCCGAGGGCGCGCAACTGCTCACGCCCGTCATCCGTGATCTTCTCCGGCCCCCACGGCGGCATCCACACCCAGTTGATGCGGAAGTCGTTGACGATCCCGCTCGCCCCGCCGCCGCCACCCACCAGCGCCGACCGCGTCTGGTCCTCGATGACGTCCGTCAACGGACACGCGGCCGACGTCAGCGTCATGTCGATGAGCGCGACGTTCTCCTCGTCCACCCGGATGTCGTAGACCAGGCCCAGGTCCACGACGTTGATCCCCAACTCGGGGTCGACGACGTCGCGCATGGCCTCCTCGACGTCGTCCACCGCGGCCACGTCTGCCTTCGGCGCGGGCGGCTCGGGCATGCCCTCGATGCCGCGCACCACGTCTTCTTCGGCGGTCATGCCTTCGCTCCCTCGCTGCGTGCCACCGCGTCCTTGAAAGCCATCCAGCCCAGCAGCGCGCACTTCACGCGAGCCGGGTACTTCGCCACTCCCGCGAACGCGATGCCGTCCTCCAGGACGTCCTCGTCGGGCTCCACCTGGCCGCGGCCCTGCATCAGCTCGACGAACGCGTCCATCTTCTCGAACGCCTCGCTCAACGGCTTGCCGACCACCAGGTCCGTCAGCACCGAGGTGGACGCCTGGCTGATGGAACAGCCCTGCCCGTCGTAGGACACGTCGCGCACGGTGTCGCCGTCCAGCGCCACCCGCAACGTCACCTCGTCGCCGCACGTCGGGTTGATCTGGTGCGACTCGGCGTCGAACGGGTCGCGCAGGCCGCGCCCGTGCGGGTTCTTGTAGTGGTCCAGGATGATCTCCTGGTACATCTGCTGCAGCTGCATCTCAGACCACCCCGAAGAACTTCTGCGCCTCGCGGACGGCGTCGACCAGGGCGGTCACCTCGTCCGGTGTGTTGTACAGGTAGAAGCTGGCCCGCACGGTGGCGGCGGCGTTCATCCGCCGGTGCAGGGGCCACGCGCAGTGGTGGCCGACGCGCACCGCGACGCCCAGGCTGTCGAGCACCTGGCCGGCGTCGTGCGCGTGGATGCCGTCGATGACGAACGACACCGCGCCGCCACGGTCCACCGCGTCCGTCGGACCCACGATCCGCACACCGGGCACCTCGGCCAGGCCGCGCAGCGCCAGCTCGGTGAGCTGGTGCTCGTGCGCGGCGATCCGGTCCATGCCGACGGCGTTGAGGTAGTCCACCGCGGCACCCAACGCCACGGCCTGCGACGTCATGGGCACACCCGCCTCGAACCGCGCGGGCGGCGGCGCGAAGGTCGACCGCGCCATGTGCACCAGCTCGATCATCGACCCGCCGGTGAGGAACGGCGGCAGGGCCTCCAGCAGCTCACGGCGCCCGTACAGGACCCCGATGCCGGACGGGCCGAGCATCTTGTGGCCGCTGAACACCGCGAAGTCCACGCCCAGGGCCTTGAAGTCCACCGCGCCGTGCGGCACCGACTGGCACGCGTCCAGCACGGTCAGCGCGCCCACCGCGCGGGCCGCGTCCGCGAGCACCCGCACCGGGTTGACGGTGCCGAGCACGTTCGACTGGTGGGTGAACGCGACGACCTTCGTCCGCTCGTTGACCAGCGAGTCGAGCTCGGACAGGTCGAGCCTGCCCTCGTCCGTCACGCCGAACCAGCGCAGGGTGGCGCCTGTGCGCGCGGCCAGCTGCTGCCACGGCACGAGGTTCGCGTGGTGCTCCATCTCGGTCACGACGATCTCGTCGCCGGGACCGATGCGGAACCGCTCGGCCTCGGGACCGGCGGTGGCCGCGTTGCCCATCGCGTACGCGACGAGGTTCACGCCCTCGGTCGCGTTCTTGGTGAACACGATCTCGCCCTGGTCGACGCCCACGAAGTCGGCGATCTTCTGCCGCGCGCCCTCGTAGGCGTCCGTGGCCTCTTCGGCCAGTTGGTGCGCCCCGCGGTGCACCGCGGCGTTGGCGGTCTCCAGGAAGGCGCGCTCGGCGTCGAGGACCTGCCTCGGGCGTTGCGAGGTGGCGCCGGAGTCCAGGTAGACCAGCCGCTTGCCCTCCCGCACGGTGCGTCCCAGGATCGGGAAGTCCGCTCGGACGGTAGCGACGTCCAGCGGGGTGACGGTGGTGGTCACTGCTCCGACGCCTCCTCTCGGTACGTGTTCACGAACGGTGCAACGTCAGGCGATGCCCGCTGCTTCCGGCTTCCCGATGTACTTCACGTAACCCTCGGCCTCGAGCTGGTCGGCCAGCTCCGGACCGCCGGACTCGGCGATGCGGCCACCGGCGAACACGTGCACGAAGTCGGGCGAGATGTACTTGAGGATCCGGGTGTAGTGCGTGATCAGCATGACGCCGACCTCACCGGAGCGCTTGTACCGGTTCACGCCCTCGGACACGACGCGCAGCGCGTCGACGTCGAGGCCGGAGTCGGTCTCGTCGAGGATCGCGATCTTCGGCTGGAGCAGCCCGAGCTGCAGGATCTCGTGGCGCTTCTTCTCGCCGCCGGAGAAGCCCTCGTTGACCGAGCGCTCCGCGAAGGTCGGGTCGATCTCCAGCTCGGACATCGCCTCCTTGACCTCCTTGACCCAGTGGCGCAGCTTCGGCGCCTCGCCGCGGACGGCGGTGGCGGCGGTGCGCAGGAAGTTCGACATCGAGACGCCGGGCACCTCGACCGGGTACTGCATGGCGAGGAACAGACCCGCGCGGGCGCGCTCGTCCACGGTCATCTCCAGCACGTCCTCGCCGTCCAGCAGCACGCTGCCGGAGGTGATCTCGTACTTGGGGTGCCCGGCGATGGCGTAGGACAAGGTGGACTTGCCCGAGCCGTTGGGGCCCATGATCGCGTGGGTCTCGCCCGCCTTGATGGTCAGGTCGACGCCCTTGAGGATCTCCTTGGCGCCGTCGTCGGTGTTGACCGAGACGTGCAGGTCCTTGATCTCCAGAGTGGCCATTGGTGGTTCGTTCTCCTGGTGTTGCGAGCGAAAGTCAGTTCGTAGCCAAGGTCAGTTCACCGCCGCGGTGACGTCCACGTAGACGTCGTCCCCGCGGAGTTCGACGGCGAACACGTCGACCGGCTCGGTGGCGGGCGGCGAGGACGGGCGGCCGGTGCGCAGGTCGAAGCACGACCCGTGCAGCCAGCACTCCACGCCCTTGCGCGTCACCTCGCCCTCGCTGAGCGCCACTTCGGCGTGCGAGCACAGGTCGCGCAGCGCGTGCACGGTTCCGCCGTCGCGGACGAGCAGGACCGGGGTGTACTCGTCGCCGACCTCGAACGCGGCGGGTTTGCCGTCGTCGAGGTCGGTCAGCGAGCACACCCTGATCACGCGCCCACCGCTTCGAGCTCCGCCTCGATCGCGGCTTCCAGGCGCTCGCGCACCTCGGGAACGGCGATCTTCAGGAGGATCTCGTGGAAGAACCCGCGCACGACCAGCCGTCGTGCCTGGTCCTCCGGGATGCCGCGGGCCTGCAGGTAGAACAGCTGCTCGTCGTCGAACCGGCCGGTGGCGCTGGCGTGGCCCGCGCCCTCGATCTCGCCGGTCTCGATCTCCAGGTTGGGCACCGAGTCGGCGCGCGCGCCGTCGGTGAGCACCAGGTTCCGGTTGAGCTCGAAGGTCTCGGTGCCCTCGGCCGCCGCGCGGATCAGCACGTCGCCGATCCACACCGTGTGCGCGTCCTCGCCCTGCAACGCGCCCTTGTAGACCACGTTGCTGCGGCAGTTGGACGCCGAGTGGTCGATGAAGGTGCGGTGCTCCAGGTGCTGGCCGGCGTCGGCGAAGTACAGGCCGAGCAGCTCGGCGTCCCCGCCGCGGCCGGTGTAGGTGACCGCGGGCGTGAGGCGGACGACGTTGCCGCCGAGGGTGATGACGGTGTGCTTGAACGAGGCGTCGCGGCCCAGCTTGGCGTGGTGCGACGACACGTGCACCGCGTCGTCGGCCCAGTCCTGGATGGCGACCACGGTGAGGTGCGCGCCGTCGCCGACGACGAACTCGATGTTGTCGGCGTACGCGCCGGAGCCGCGGTGGTCGATGACCACGACGGCCTCGGCGAACTGCTTGGCGTGCACGTGCAGGTGGCCGTAGGCGACCTGGCCCTCGCCCGCGCCGGTCACCGTGATGGTGGTCGGCTCGGACTTCGCGTCACCGGGGAGGGTGACGACGGTGGCCTCGGTGAACGACGACCAGGCCTGGGCGGCGACGCGGTCACCGGGGGTGCCGGCGACGCCGAGCCGCTCGTCGTCGCGCGCCACGGTCTCGACCGTGACGCCCTCGGGCGCGTCGACCTCGACGTTCGCCGTGCCGGTCGCCTCGGCGCCTTGGTGCAGGTTCGCCAGGCGCTTCATGGGGGTGAAGCGCCAGATCTCCTCGCGACCGCCGGGCACCTCGAACGCGTTCACGTCGAACGACGTGAAGTGGTCCGCGCGCGAGGAGATCGGGGCACCCGCACCGTGCGAGTGGGCCGTCAGGCCGTGTTGCTGGTCTTCGGTGGTGACGGCCATGTCAGCCGACGGCCCCTTCCATCTGCAGCTCGATCAGGCGGTTCAGCTCGAGGGCGTACTCCATCGGCAGCTCGCGCGCGATGGGCTCGACGAACCCGCGCACGATCATCGCCATGGCCTCGTCCTCGTTGAGACCGCGGGACATCAGGTAGAACAGCTGGTCCTCGGAGACCTTCGAGACCGTGGCCTCGTGGCCCATCGACACGTCGTCCTCGCGGACGTCGACGTACGGGTAGGTGTCCGAGCGGCTGATGTTGTCCACCAGCAGCGCGTCGCACTTGACCGTGGACTTCGAGTGGTGCGCCCGCTTGTTGACCTGCACGAGGCCGCGGTAGGAGGTGCGGCCGCCGCCGCGCGCCACCGACTTCGACACGATCGTGGACGACGTGTGCGGCGCCATGTGGACCATCTTCGCGCCGGCGTCCTGGTGCTGGCCCTCGCCCGCGAACGCGATCGAGAGGACCTCGCCCTTGGCGTGCTCGCCCATCAGGAACACGGCCGGGTACTTCATGGTGACCTTGGAGCCGATGTTGCCGTCGATCCACTCCATGGTCGCGCCCTCTTCGGCCTTGGCGCGCTTGGTGACCAGGTTGTAGACGTTGTTCGACCAGTTCTGGATGGTCGTGTAGCGGCAGCGACCACCCTTCTTGACGATGATCTCCACGACGGCGGAGTGCAGCGAGTCCGACGAGTAGATCGGCGCGGTGCAGCCCTCGACGTAGTGCACGTACGCGCCCTCGTCGACGATGATCAGCGTGCGCTCGAACTGGCCCATGTTCTCGGTGTTGATCCGGAAGTAGGCCTGCAGCGGGATGTCGACGTGGACGCCCTTGGGCACGTAGATGAACGAGCCGCCCGACCACACCGCGGAGTTCAGCGCGGAGAACTTGTTGTCACCCGAGGGGATGACGGAGCCGAAGTACTCCTTGAACAGCTCCGGGTGCTCCTTGAGGGCGGTGTCGGTGTCGAGGAAGACGACACCCTGCTCCTCGAGGTCCTCGCGGATCTTGTGGTAGACGACCTCGGACTCGTACTGGGCCGCGACGCCGGAGACCAGGCGCTGCTTCTCCGCCTCCGGGATGCCGAGGCGGTCGTAGGTGTTCTTGATCTCGTCGGGCAGGTCGTCCCAGGTCGCCGCCTGCTTCTCGGTCGACCGGACGAAGTACTTGATGTTGTCGAAGTCGATGCCCGACAGGTCGGAGCCCCAGGTCGGCATGGGCTTGCGGTCGAACAACCGCAGCGCCTTGAGCCGGAACTCCAGCATCCACTCGGGCTCGTTCTTCTTCGCCGAGATGTCCCGAACGACGTCCTCGTTCAGGCCCCGGCGAGCGCTCGCGCCTGCCACGTCCGAGTCGGACCAGCCGAACTCGTAGTTGCCGATGCTCGCCAGGGTTTCTTCCTGGGTGAGCGGGGCTGTGGTGGTGCGCTGCTCGGCAGCGGCAGTCATGCGGGCTCCCCTCCATCTGGGATCCGGGGTGTGTTCGGGATGTGCGTCGTGCACACGGCATCGCCGCGGGCGATGGTGGCCAGGCGCTGGACGTGCGTGCCGAGCAGGTCGGCGAACGCCGCCGTCTCGGTCTCGCACAACTGCGGGAACTCCGCCGCGACGTGCGCCACCGGGCACAGGTGCTGGCAGAGCTGCTCGCCCGCCCCCACGTGGCGCGCCGAGGCAGCGTAGCCCTCCCTGGTCAGCGCCACGGCGAGGGCCTTGGCCCGCTCCGCGGCGTCGGGCTGGGCCACGATGGCCGCGCGGTGCCGGTCGACGAATGCGGACACCCGTCGTTCGGCGAAGGTTCGTACCGCCTCCTCCCCGCCCTGTTCGGCGAGGAACCGCAGCGCGGCGGCGGCGAGGTCGTCGTAGGCGTGCCCGAAGCGGGCCCGCCCCTGCTCGGTCAGCAGGAAGAGCTTGGCCGGGCGACCCCGGCCGCGCTGGCCCCGTCGAGGGGCCTCCCTGCTGGCCGCCTCGCCGTCGGCCACCAGCGCGTCGATGTGCCGGCGCACCGCCGTGGGGCTCAGGCCCAGCTGCTCCGCGACCGAGGCCGCGGTCACCGGGCCCTGCTCCAGGAGGAGCCGTGCGACGGCGTGCCGGGTCCGGCCGTCGTGCCCGGAAGGCACAGCGGTCGAGTCGGTCCCGGCGTTTTTCACAACACCAGTGTTGCGTATTTCGCGGGCCGCCGCAAAGATCGACCCTCCTCGGGTGACCCGAGTCACGCGTCCCGGCCGGTCGCTACCCTTCGGACGTGGCGGCGGGCGGAATGGTGATGGCGAACCGGAGCGAGATCGGCGAGGCAGCACCCCTCGACGCGCCCGAACGGCGACAGCTCGACGTGATCCGCCGGTGGGGCACGGTGGGCGCGCTGCTGCTGGCCGTCGGCTCCCTCGGGTCGGGCGCGGCGCCGATCTTCAGCCCGCTGCCGGGCACGCCGCTGCTCGGGCTGTTCCCGCGGATGCCCAGCGCGTCCATGGCCGTCGCGTGGACCGGCATCTTCCTCATCGTGTCGGCGTGGCTGTGGCTGGGCCGGTTCGCCCGGCCGGGCCGTCCCCGGCTGGTGTCGCGCAGCCAGCTCGACCGCACGCTGCTGATGTGGATCACGCCGCTGGTGTTCGTGCTGCCCATGTTCAGCCGTGACGTGTACAGCTACCTGGCGCAGTCGCAGATCGCGGCCAACGGGCAGGACCCGTACGAGCTCGGCCCGGCCACGGCGCTGGGCGTCGAGCACGACCTGACGAAGAACGTGCCGAACATCTGGCGCGAGACGCCCGCGCCGTACGGGCCGCTGTTCCTGGCCGCCGGGCGGGTCATCTCGATGGTGACCGGCGACAGCGTGCTGCCCGGCATCTTCCTGCACCGGCTGCTGGGGCTGCTGGGGCTGGCGATGATCGTGTGGGCGCTGCCCCGGCTGGCCCGGCGCTTCGGCGTGCCGCCGGTGAGCGCCCTGTGGTTGGGCGCGGCGAACCCGCTGGTGCTGTTCCACCTGGTCGTGGGCGTGCACAACGAGGGCCTGGCGATCGGCCTGATGCTGGTGGGGCTGGAGTTGGCGCTGCGGAAGATGCCGCTGGTCCCGGGCGCGCCGATGACGCGTGAAGAGCTGCTGTGGATAGTCCTGGGCGCGACCATGATCACGTTGGGCGCGGCGGTGAAGATCCCGGCCGCGCTGGCGCTCGGCTTCCTGGGCGTGCTGATCGCGCGGCGGTGGGGCGGGCGGTTCTCCGACCTGGTGCGGGCGGCGTTGTTGTTGCTGGTCATCTCGGGTGTGGTGATGGTCGGGACGTGCGTCGGCACCGGGCTCGGGTTCGGGTGGGTGGAGACGCTGAACGTGGCCGGCACGGTGAAGAGCTGGATGTCGCCGCCGACCGCCATGGGGTTCATGGGCGGGGGGCTCGGGCTGCTGCTCGGGCTGGGCAACCACACCGAGTCGGTGATCGTGCTGATGCGGATCGTGACGCAGGCCGTGTCGGTGGTGATCGTGGCGACGCTGCTGTGGAAGGCGTTCCGGGGTCGGATCAAGGCCGTCAACGGGCTGGGGGCCGGGCTGGGCGCGGTGCTCGTGCTCGGGCCCGTGCTGCAGCCGTGGTACGTGCTGTGGGCGGCGTTGCCGCTGGCCACGGCCGTGCTGGCGCGTCGGTTCCGGGTCTTCGCCACCACCGCCAGCGCCGTGATCGCGGTCATCCTGCCGCCGACGGGCTCGGCGTTCGACGGGCGGGCCTACATCGTGCCGCAGGCCGTGGCGGGCGCTCTGATCGCGTTCGCCGTGTGCCTGTTCGTCGCCCGCAAGCAGGTCCTGCCGCTGATCAAGCGCGACCCCCTCCCCGGCTACGCCTGACCCTCGGGTCGAACCCCCAGGTCCCGCGCGGGGTGTAACGGGTGGGGGCGGTCGGCGAGGTAGGGGGTGCGGGAGGATCGGGGGTCCGCGGGGAGGGAGGGCGTGATGGTGGACGTGCCCAGGGAGCAGATCCGGTTCGCCGTCGTGCTGAACGGGGGTGTGAGCCTCGCCGTGTGGATGGGCGGGGTGGTGCTCGAGCTCGACCGGCTGACCAGGGGTGACGGCCCGTACGCCGACCTGCTGGACATGGTCGGCAGCACGGCCCGCGCCGACGTCATCACGGGCACGTCGGCCGGCGGCATCAACGGCGCCGCGTTGGCGTTGTCCCAGGTCAATGCCAACGCCCGGCTGGAACGGCTGCGTGACCTGTGGGCCGAGCAGGGCCGGATGGAACAGCTGCTGCGCACCCCGTTCCGGGGCCAACCGGCGTCACTGCTGCGCGGCGACGAGTTCTTCCTCCCGAGGCTCCGGGAAGCACTCGAACGGCTGACCACGGACTTCACCCCGCAGGAGGACCGGCCGGTCGACCTGCGCATCACGACCACGCTGCTCGCGGGCGTGCCCACGGTCACCCACGACGACCTCGGCCAGACCCTCGTGCAGGCCTCCCACCAGGGCAGCTTCTCGTTCCGCCGCGACCCCGGCGGCCGGGACGACTTCACCGCCGACAAGCTCCCGACGCTGGTCAGCCGCATGGCGCTGGCCGCGCGCTCGTCCGCGTCGTTCCCGTTCGCGTTCGAGCCCTCCTTCATCCCGGTCGCACCCGGCGCGCCCGACGGCGACAAGCCCAACATGGCCGAGGTCGCCTCCTGGGCCAACGACACCGACAACCGGTCCCGCTACGCCGTCGACGGCGGCGTCCTGGTCAACACGCCCACCAAGGAGGCGCTGGAGGCCATCGACCGGATGCCCGCCGAAGGCCCGGTCCGGCGGGTGATGCTGCTGGTCTTCCCGCACGCGCCCGAGGCGGTGGTGGAGCCGGTGGCCCCGGTCGACGGCGCCCTGCCCAGCACCGTCGCCACCGGCGGCAAGCTGCTCGGCGCGCTGACCAGCCAGAGCGGGCGGACCTACGTCGACCGCATCGAGGAGCACAACCGCAACGCCGCCTCCCGCCGCGGCGGGCGCAACGCCCTGCTGGACCGCCTCGCGTCCGGCGGCTCGCTCACCGACAAGGTGTACGCGCTGGCCGAGACCCTGCACGACCACTACGAGGACGTGCGCATCCGGCACGCCGCCCGCGACGTCACGACCCGCCAGTTCGAGGTGCCGGGCACGAACGCCGCCGGCTGGACGTTCGAACGGGTCCGCGCGGCGGCCGAGGCGGCGCAGCGCGAGTACCGCGCCGACCACAGCAAGCTGCCGTACGTGCCGACCCGACCACAGCCCGTCGCGTTGCCCGACCACGGCTGGCCGTGGGGCATCACGATGGCCGAACGGCTCGCGTCCGCCGCCATGGACGTGCTCAAACGCCTGGTGTGGGTGATGCCCGACGCCCAGCGCCTCGCGATGGCCCGCACGAACCTGTTCGACGTGCGGGCGAAGCTGCGCGCCGCGCGGATCGAGCTGGACGAGCACTGGACCACCGACGGGACCGAGGAGCTCGACCAGGCGTACTGGGAGCGGCGGGTCCACCGGTTCGCCGCGAAGATGCTGGACGAGCCGGACGGCGTCGGGCAGCGGGTGCGCGAGCAGGTGGACCGGATCGCGGGCGTCCTCGGCGACGCGCACGACATCCTCGACCAGCTCGACGCCGAGCAGCTGCGGGTCGGCGAGCTGCGGTCGTGGCACCGGCTGCTGACCGAGCCGCGCACCGACGCCGAGGCCGACGCGGACCTGGTGGCGGGCGAGCTGTGGCTGTCACGGGTGCTGGCGCTGGAGGTCGCGACGACGTGCCTGGCCGACGACACCCGCGGCGGCCTCGACCAGGCCGTCGAGCTGGTCCAGATCAGCCTGCAGACGCGCAACGCGTTCGCCGGGTACAGCATCACCGCCGAGGACAAGGCGGGTGGCGCGTCGCTGCACCGGTTCTCCGGGTTCCTCAAGCGGTCCTGGCGGGTCAACGACTGGATCTGGGGCCGGCTCGACGGCGCGACCATGCTGTGCAAGGTGGTGTTCGACCCGAAGCGGCTGCTGCGCGTCGACCGGCTGACCGGCGCGGGCGGCGACCCCGTCGAACGGGCCGCGGCGCAGGTCGACGCGCTGGTGGAGAAGCTGTTCGGCGACGGCGTGCCGGACGAGCTGGGGCCGTGCGTCGAGCGGGCGAAGGCCGAGCTGGGGAAGGTCTACGCGAGCCCGGAGGGCGACCACCCGCCGACGTGCGCGGCGCTGGCGGAGCTGGCCGCGTGGGGGCTGCACGTGCGGATCATCTGCGAGGAGCTGCCCGCGTTGCGCGCGGCGATCCTGGCCGACCGGCACGAGGGCGCGGACCGGCGGTCGCGCGGCGAGCTGTTCCTGGAGGAGCAGGCCGCGCTGCTGGCCCGGCTGCCCGTGCGCACGGACGCGGAGCGGATCGAGGTGGGCGTGCGGGGGCTGGCCGCGTTCGACCGGGCGGGCATCGGGCGTGAGCCGCTGGTGCAGGAGGCGAGCAGCGACCAGGTGATCCGGACGGCGGCGACGGCCGCGGCGGTGGCGATCACCGTGGCCGACAGCGACAACTCCGGTCTGGGCACGGCGAAACCGCTGACCAGGACGTTGCGCGGGGCGGCGCTGCTGCCGTACTGGACGATCACCGGCCTGACCAGGGGCGGGCGGTTGGCGCAGTTCCTGGGGCTGCTCGGGTTCGCGCTGGGCGGGGCGCTGCTGGTGCTGTCGCTGTTCGACCTGCTGCCGCCGTGGGCGCTCGGACCGGCGGCGGCGTTCGGCGGCGGCACGCTGCTGGCCGCGTTCGGCTACGCGGCGCTGCGGTCGGGGACGCTGCTGCACGGCCTGGTGCTGCTGTCGCCGGTGATCCCGCTGGTAACGGTGGCGATCGACCGGACCAGGGACGCGTTGGCGTCCGGCGAGACCGGCGACCAGGCCGTGACCGGCATGGTGGCGGTGGGTGGCGTGCTGCTGGTCGTGGTGGGGTTGCTGATCATCGGCAGCCTGCCCGCGCCGGTGGGCACGCCGCTGGCCGTGCTGGGCAAGATCCGGCTCAAGCCCCGGCTGCTGGTGCGGGTGCTCGTGGCGGCGGCGATCGTGGTCGGCGTGTGGGCCGTGGTGCGGTACCGGCTGTACGACCTGAGCCCGGCGCTGGTGGTGGTCGGCACGGTCGTGGCGATCGTGTTCGGCGGGGTCACGTCGTACGTGCTGGGCAGTTCGCTGCGCCGGTGGCGGCAGGTGGACGGGGTGTGGGACACGGAGGCCGCCGAGCCGCCCGCGTCCGCGACCGCCGGGTGGGCCGCGGTGTACGGGAGCGTGCTGCTGCTCGTCGCCGCGGTGGTGCAGGTGTTCTCGCTGCGGTTCACCGGGTGGGAGGCGGTGCTCGGCACGGCGTTGGCGTTCGGCCTGGTGCTGCTGCTGGTGACGACGTGGTGGGTGCCGTTGCGGGCCAGGAGGACCATCGCCACGTCCCTGGTGGAACAGATGTCCATTGTGGACTTCGACCCGGACGGGGTGGCCGAGGCGCTGCTGAAGCGGCTGGAGGGTCACGGGATGCTGTTCAAGTTCCTCACCGAGCTGGACGCGACCGGCAAGCCCCGCCTCAGCGCCGGCGGCCGCCGCGTGGCCCACCGCGCCGCCTACCGCTCCACCACCGGCTCCGACCGCGACTGACCCGCGTGTCGACGCTCCGGTCCCGAGAGTCGAACACTCCGGACCCCCGAGTTCGACGCTCACGGAAGTGCGGGCGGGGGGGGAGCCGCGAAAGACGGGGTGGC